>NZ_JBBVMF010000013.1:0-33612 GCF_038150125.1 Rhodohalobacter sp. 8-1
AAGGTCAAGGTTGGCATCGGTGACAGTGGCGCAGCCGGCGGCAAACAGAAGGGCGAAAGAGAATGAGAGAACTTTGGTTGTCAGAGATTTCATATCAGAATATTTATTTGAGAACATTTTTTATTTAAAGAGAAACTAAATCAGTCTAAAGCTCCGCCGCCGGTTTTCGGCCGGTCAATGATGGGATCCATGTCGTCGCCGTTGGTATTCCAGAAAGATCCTTCGGTAGAGGTAGTTTCAACGGTAGGTTCGGTTGTTTCCGGAAGGTCAAGGTTGGCATCGGTGACAGTGGCGCAGCCGGCGGCAAACAGAAGGGCGAAAGAGAATGAGAGAGCTTTGATTGTCGTAGATTTGAGTGATTTCATAATTTTTGAGAACAAGGTTAAGTATTGAGGTTTTGTGCCGATAAAAAAACTGATGTACCTTTGCAGTGTTGACGGATCAGGATCGTAAATATTAAAATATTTTAAGATCTCGAAAATCAGTGTTCAGCCGCAAGTGGTAATAGTTTGCTAGTTAGTCTGTAATGGCAGACTTAATCATTTAGCGAGTTGCAGATGGAAAGATCAGATTGTCATCAGACCTTATCATGAGAACACAACTTTTTTAACGAAAAAGTACTTTTCAGCCGTCTATGATAATATATAACATTGAAGATGATATCGTGTAACTGAAATACTTTCTAATTACAAGAGCATTTCATCATGGTTTTGTTACAAAATATTTCTTTGATTGAACAAACTTTGTGTTCAATCCTTTGATCAATATTTTAATGTTTTTAATTGAGTATTGGAAATGAAAAATCATTATTTAAAGAATGATTTATAAGATAAATTAATTTCCTGAGTCATAGGGTCTTAGTAAACCATTATAATCTTAACCTGACAGAAATCCCGTGTATCGAGTTGATTATTCAGATTTAGTAGATGCCCTCCGGGACGGAGATGAAGAGACTGCCAATCGTCTCCTCAGTGAAGTGATGCCACGCCTGACCGACTATCTTCAGGTTGTGATGAATGCAACACATCAAGAGGCCGAAGAATGTGCCCATCAGGCATTTGCAGATGTATTTGAGAGAATACGTAAAGGCAAAATTAATGAAAGTAAATATATATTCAGCTACCTGATAACAACCTCCAGAAACCAATATCTGCACTTTAAGAAGACTCAGCATCGGTTCGAGATGGATCCCGATGAAGGGATTCACCAGGCTGAGCCTGCCGATCAGATCAGATCGCTCATTGAAGAAGAGCGGATGTCTATTTTGGAAAGTTGCCTGGAGCAGCTCGATCCGGACGATAGGAAACTTATCACCTATATGCTTGCCAACCCGGATGCTACGACTAAACAAATTAGTAATAAGTTTGGATTGAGCGGCGCAAATGTCAGAACAAAAAAATCAAGATTGACACACCGTCTTCATCATTGCTTTAAGCGAAAAATGTCGAGCTAAAACTCCCGGTGGTAGCTTAGCCCTGTTGGCTGAAGAGACAGGCCGTCTAGTGTATCAAGAAGTTTACTGCTTTGATTTTTGCTGGCCAAGAACATGACCAGGTCAAAGCTAAACAAAAAAGCTCCCTGCAGAATCAGGGATTGACCATATCCTTTTAGCCGCTCACTATCTTTCCTGAGACCTCGCTCCCACAAAAACGCACCAGTAGCCATATATCCAACATCCAGTCCGGCATTGAAGAGAAGTATATTTTCGAATGAGTGATATTCACGGATCGTTTGTTTCAGGTCGAACGATGAGGGATCTTTTTTGGATCCAATATATCCCAGTCCGGCTATCGCAAGGTTTACCCCATTCCATGCGAGATTCATTTGATGGAAGTACCGGGTATTTCCACTCGATTGTGTCATACCAACCGCCCCGGCAGCTATATTCCCTGCAGCCCATCCCCCCAGAATTTTCATCCCATTTCTGTTTAACTGCAATCTATTATCATTGACTTCTTTCAGATTTACCTCCGAAGACTGGGCTTTAATGATTCCAATACTGCCTATAATGATGGATGCCAGAATTGTTGTAAACTTGAACATGTCGTTTGTTTTAAAATGGTCGGTTGCTATGCGTGACTTAAATAAAAGATCTTTTTTTCAGCAATTGGATAAATGTATTCTGCTTCTTTTTCAGACAACATATACAATCCTGTAAATTCTCCAAAAGCAGGGAGTATAAGCTGTTGTTTTTTTTGATAGAAGCAAGGGAGCCTAAGAGATTGTCTTCCTTTAGACCGCAACTTCACTCCGGGGTGAATGTGTCCGGAGAATATGAAGCCTGCTTCCGGTTCAGCTTCTTCGGGTTGATGGTGGATGAAAAGGAAATTTTCTTCTTTATGCTGCTGATAGATGTCAAGATTCGCCGCATTATAAAATGATGAATGCAGCGTGTCGTGATTTCCTGTGATTAACGTTACATTAAGTTGATTGTGACTATTTCGCCACTCTTCGAATTGAAACCATTCCCGGTTTACATCGCTGTGAAAAAGATCACCAAGAATGAGAAGTCTGTCCGGCTGAACCTGGTTTACAAGTGAGTTGAGCCGGCATATATTGGTTTGGTTGATCTGATGAGGAGCCGGAATCCCCGATTTTCTGAAATGCCCTGACTTCCCGAGGTGCAAGTCAGAGACAATTAATGTGCTCTCATCAAGCCAATGAATGGCACGCTCGGGCATCAGTTGAAATGTATGATTTAAAATAGTGATAGTCATGAGTACTGAAATTTAAGAAGCTTCAAGTTGTCGTTGCATCTTTTCAATACGATCCGTTAGCTTTTCTGATGAGAGACGTTCACGCAGCCGGTCAACAAATATGGGAAACGCGAAGGGTGAAAACCGGTCGATCTCTTTTATAATAACAGATTGATTTTGGATTCTCTGCAGTGCAACGCGTAATCTTGCTTCATCAAGCTGGGTGCTCAACACTTCGTCATACGCTTGCTGAATAAGCAGGTGGCCCGGTTCATATTCCATGAACACATCAAAAAAGAGTCCGGATGACATTTGCAGGTGCTTTCCCTTTTTTTGGTTGCCAGGAAATCCCGCAAATACAAGACCGGCAATCTGGCTGATTCCACGAAATCGCCGCCGGGCAAGTTCAGCGTCATTGACACTTCCCATGATGTCGTGAATGAGATTCTCTTCTGAGAAAATATTTTTTTCCAGCGCTTCTGAAATAGGAATATCACGATCGCTTAGGAGTTCAAAGCCATAATCATTCATTGCAATCGAAAATGTGATTGGCGTGATTTTAGAAATTCTATAAGCTATAAGCGCAGACAATCCTTCGTGTACGTATCGCCCCTCAAAGGGGAAAAAGAAGCAATGGCACCCCTCATTAGACCAGGATTTTTCAATCAGGAACTGTTTTTCATCAGGCAGAATAGACCGTGTGCGCTGAATATCGAGAATAGGTTTGATGGTTTCCAGGTCGATGGAGTCCGTTCTGCCTTCATTGGCTTCTCTGAGTTTAAGCCTCAATCTCTCACTCATATTTGAGGATAGCGACATACGTCCGCCCATGTAACTCGGCACTTTACTGCTGGCACCTTTGGCCCGTCTCACGTACACAGTCATGTCTTTTATCTTGACAAGCTCAAGATTTCTGCCCGCGAACCAAAACGTATCACCTGTATTGAGCTGAGATATGAACCACTCTTCTACACGGCCGAGATTACTTCCTTTTAAGTATTTGACCCGCAGCATCGAGTCGCTTGCAATAGTACCGATACTCATTCGGTGGCGGCGGGCAATTTTGCGGTCAAATACGCGCCAGAGACCATCTTCGTCTACCTCAACCTTATTGTATTCATCGTATCGGGTAAGAGATTCTCCACCATTTTGGATGAAGTTCAGAATCCAGTTCCATTCATCCGGCTGTAGCGTTTGATAGGCGAAGGTGTGTTTGAGTTCGTCAAATAAAAGGTCGGGTTTAAAACCTTCGGAAACGGCAAGTGTAATAAGGTACTGAATAAGCACGTCAAACGGTTTAAGGATGGGATCTCTGTTTTCCATCAAATTATCTTCCACCGCATCTTTCAAAGCCGCGGCTTCAATAAGTTCGAGTGCATGTGTTGGCACAAACCAAATGGTACTGTCGGCACCTGGCTGGTGCCCGCTGCGGCCCGCCCGCTGCACAAAACGCGCCACACCTTTCGGGCTGCCAATCTGTATCACAGTATCAACGGGCGAGAAATCCACGCCGAGGTCGAGGCTTGAGGTGCAAACAACTATTTTGATGATGCCGCTATGAAGCGATTCTTCCACCCAGTCGCGAACGTTCCTGTCCAGCGATCCGTGATGAAGCGCCATTGTGCCGGCCAGGTCGGGATTGGCTTCCAAAAGTCGCTGAAACCAGATTTCCGACTGTGCCCTCGTATTGGTGAATATGAGTGTTGAACCACTTTTATCGAGGATGGGCAGTACCTTTGGGATTAATTTAGTGCCAAGATGTCCCGACCATGGGAATGTTTCGATTTCATCAGGCAGGACAGAATGCACATGAATTTTTTTTGATTGCTTTGCTTTAACAATGATCGGTCTCTCTGCGTTAGGGTGAACGCCATGGAGAACATCAGCCGCCTCCTCCAAATTGCCGATTGTAGCCGATACTCCCCAAATTGTGAGATCGGGATTCATCCCTTTAAGCCTTGATATTCCCAGTTCAGTCTGAATACCGCGCTTAGATCCAATCAGTTCGTGCCATTCATCCACAACAACAGATCGGAGGGTTTTAAACCGGTTAGGATACCCTTTTTGAGCGAGCAAAATATGAAGGCTCTCTGGGGTAGTAATTAAAACTTCGGGCATCCGGCGCTTTTGTTTTTGCTTCACAGATGATGACACATCGCCTGTTCGGCGCTGTATTTGCCACGGAATATCCAGGTCATCAACCACATCCTGCATATGCAGTTCCAGGTCTTTAGCAAGGGCGCGCAGTGGTGTGATCCACAGCAACTGAAGCCCATTATTCTCTTTCTGCTGATAAGATTCAGGATTTTGATTGATCCAGTTGATGAGCAAAGGCATGAATAAAGCAAAGGTTTTACCGCTGCCAGTGGGGGCGTTTAACAGTCCTTTTTTGTTTTCAAGGCAGTGCTTCCATACCGTCCGCTGCCACCTGAACGGCCGCCAGTCCCTGTCTTCAAACCACTGCTCAATTGTACGATGTCCGTCTGTCATATAGGGTCTTTCCTTTGCTGATAAGGAACGTGTAATAGCCGTGCTTTCGTTTGCGGTGAATTAAATGCCGGGCTGAAATGATAACTTTTTTCAGAAAAGACTTGAAAATGCCTTGAAAAAGCATCAACATAGAAGCGCTTTTGGTACATTAGTAAAACCTATAAAATTAAACAGATTAACTTCATATGTGGCTGAATATAAAATCCTTCGACGAGTACAAAGAAACTTATCAGCAGAGCGAGTCCGATCGCCTGAAATTCTGGGAGCATGAAGCTGGTACATTTTACTGGAGGAAAAGCTGGGATAAAGTCCATTCCGGCGGGTTTGAAAATGGAGATATTAAATGGTTTGAAGGCGGGAAGCTAAATATTACGGAAAATGCGCTTGATCGCCATTTGAATACTATCGGGAATAAAACAGCTTTTATTTTTGAACCGAATCACCCGGATAGTTTTCGCCGCACCATTACCTATCGTCAGCTTCACGAAGATGTCTGCCGATTTGCAAATGTCCTGGAAAGTAAAGGCGTCGAAAAAGGAGACAGGGTTTGTATCTACATGGCCATGACACCTGAATTGATTATCGCAGCACTTGCATGCGCACGAATTGGGGCGGTTCACTCCATTGTGTTTGCCGGTTTTTCAGCACAAGCTCTGGGAGAGCGTATTAATGATTGTGATGCCAAAATGCTGATTACCAACGACGGGCTACGCAGGGGGGATAAGCACGTGCCGCTTAAAGATATCTCCGATGAAGCACTCAAAAGCTGCCCGAATGTAGAAAGCGTAATTGTCTGCCAGAGAACCAATCGTGATATCGACTGGGTTGACGGCCGTGATGAGTGGTGGCATATGCTGATTCGAAACGCATCAAAAAAACATACGGCCGTTGAAATGGACGCAGAAGATCCTCTCTTTATTTTGTACACCTCAGGGTCTACCGGTAAACCGAAAGGAGTGTTGCACACCTGTGGCGGCTATATGGTCTACACAAGCTACACGTTTCGGAATGTGTTCCAGGTAGAAGAGGAAGACATATATTGGTGTACCGCTGACGCCGGCTGGATTACCGGGCACTCATATATAATGTATGGGCCGTTATTTACAGGCGCAACGGGAATTATTTTTGAAGGTACACCCACTTATCCCGATCCCGGCCGCTTGTGGGAAGTGGTTGAGAAATATGACGTTACCCATTTTTATACAGCTCCAACGGCTATTCGTGCACTCATGAGTTACGACATTGACTATGTGAAAAAATACGACTTGAGTTCTCTGAAGGTGCTTGGAAGCGTTGGCGAGCCTATTAATGAAGAAGCATGGCACTGGTATCATGATAATGTTGGCGGCGGTGAATGCCCCATTGTGGATACCTGGTGGCAGACTGAAACCGGCGGTATTATGATTTCTCCTCTTGCCGGCATCACGCCAACAAAACCTGGATTTGCAACGCTGCCACTACCGGGAGTAAGTCCTGTGTTGATGGATGAAGACGGTAATGAAATCGAAGGCAATGACGTAAACGGCAATCTCTGCATTAAACATCCGTGGCCGGGAATCGCCCGGACGGTCTGGGGCGATCATGAGCGCTACATCAAAACCTATATGAGTGCCTATAAAGGCTACTACTTCACAGGCGATGGCTGCCGCCGCGACGAGGACGGCTACTACAGGATTACCGGCCGGGTGGATGACGTGCTGAATGTATCGGGCCACAGGCTTGGCACTGCAGAAATCGAAAACGCGATTGATGAGCATAAGAAAGTAGTGGAGACTGCTATCGTAGGTTATCCCCACGACGTGAAAGGACAGGGCGTTTATGCATTTATGATCTGTGAAAAACAACCTGATGATCCCGAAGCATTTAAGAAAGAGATCCACGACCTGGTCACAAAGATTATTGGCCCAATCGCCAAACCTGATAAAATTCAGGTGGTATCCGGACTACCCAAAACCCGTTCAGGGAAAATTATGCGCCGTATTCTGCGTAAAATTGCTGCACAGGATCTCGACAATCTGGGAGATACCTCCACACTTCTTGATCCGTCTGTGGTTGATGAGATCAAAGCGGGAAAGGCTTATTGATTTTTATGTCTTCTAAGCATTTCATTAAACCGGCGCTCGGTGCGAGTAGCCGGTTTTCTTTTTTTTTTGCTGGATATATACCAAAACAAAATCAACCATTACGGTTGAAATCGGTTAAATTCATCCGAAACAGTTGAAAATATATAAATTCAACTAAATTGATTGAAAAGTGGTATATTCAACCAAATCAGTTTAACCAGGGCGGATATGAATCAACACATAGTACTCATAGGGGATTTGATTGGATCGAAGGAGCTTAATGACAAAGAAAGAGAACGGTATCAATCTATACTGGTGGAAGAAACAAACCGTATCAATCGGGAGTCATCCTCAGTCGTCTCACCGCTGACAATCACGCTGGGTGACGAATTCCAGGCTGTTTATAAGGATCTGTCGGCGGTGCTGGCAGACAGCTGGTCGATTCTCGCGGCATTGTATCCCGTAGGCGTTCGATTTTCAATTGGGGTTGGACAAATCTATACGGAGATTAACAGCGAACAGGCACTGGGAATGGATGGACCTGCATTTCATGCCGCCCGCGATGGAATGGATCTAATAAAAGAATCAGGCAGGCTTTATAATGTAAGTTTGGGGTCTCCGGCTGATCAACCTGATGCGTCACTGTCGCTTATTTCTTTAGTAAATTATAGTCTGCAATTTCTATCAAACGAAATAAAACAATGGAAGAAGACCCGGCTGCAGATTCTGGTAATGTTGCAAGAAGGTGAATCTGTTAAAAAGATTGCAGAAGAGATTGGTATTTCCGAATCAGCCGTTTACAAGAATAGGGAAGATGGAGATTTGAATCTTGCCCTGGAAATGAAAGAAAGCATTGGCGAAAATATTAATCGAATACTGTAGGATATGATTCTGCTTGCATTTTTTGGAACACTGAACCTGTTCTTACTGTCGCGTCTATGGCTCACGTTCAAGGATGAGGGAGCGGAACTGAAAACCATTATTAAGATGAGCCTGGTTCCGTTACTTTCACTGATTTTTGTTGAAACGGGTATGGTCTGGTTTCTATTACTGGCAATTCTGCTTTTGTCACCGCTGGTTATGTATCTGACTGAAAAAAATAGCGCAAATATCTACAGATCCAGGGGAATAACCCTGCTGCTGCATATTGCGGCACTGGGACTGGTGTTCGGATTTGCAGGGCAGGCCGGTCTTAATGGCAGAGCTGAAGCGTTGGTTCTAGATAATCCGCTTTTTAGTGCCGGAGAAATTTTTGCGGTTCAGATACTTTTATTTGGTGGCCTGCTGGCCATGAACGAGATGAATATCGTGCTAAGATACCTGATGTATGCGCTGAATTTAGCGCCAATTGGTAAAAAGAAATCTCAATCCAACATTAGTGGTCAGCAGTATAATACAGGGCGAGTTATTGGCATGCTTGAGCGAATATTTATCTATTCGTTCGCAATATCAGGGCAGTTCGCCGCAATCGGATTCATTCTTACAGCCAAAGGAGTTGTGCGGTATCATGACTTTGAAGACCGTGCTTTTGCCGAATATGTTCTGATTGGAACGCTGCTCTCGGCTCTGCTGGCGATGGCGGTTGCACTGATGGTGAAGACGTTTATTTGATGTGAAAAATGGTTGCAGAAAACCGTCAAATAAACGAAATCGAAAGAAGCATCCCAACGATAATCAACAAAATACTTAGAGTAAAGAGGGACAGCCGGAACCGTGTTTTTACAATTATGGGATGAAAGAGCAGCCCGTATGTGAAGGTATACTGCTGCAGCCATTCATAGTAATGTTCACGGTGCGCCGCGCCTACAGCCATTGTTACGTGTCCGTGTAGCAGAGTGAGCATGAATGGCAGCGCAAAGATAATAGAGCCGGGTAACGAGATAATTTTTGGTACCATGAAAAATTCACAAATAAAAAAATAAGGCCATGCAAAAATCAGTAAAATGGGTACGGAAAGTGCCCAGTTGATGAAACAGATTCTCAGATAGTTTTTCTCAGTTAACTCAATACTTCCCATGGGAATTTTAATTTAGTGCCGGATTGTACTTTTTAGAGTCCTTGGCGAAACCGTGATTTTGTTAAATTTCACCGTCACGTGACATCGCCCCCCATCAGCCTGCTGGTGGCATTAAACTTTATCAAAATCACTGGTTTTACACATCACTACAACGATAAAACTTTGTTTATAATTATCCCGTTCAAAATTGGGTGCGAATCTCCCAAAGGTCAGGGAAAATTGGGTTGTTTAATGTTTTACGGAGATATGCTGCGCCGTCAGATCCACCGGTTCCTTTCTTTGTACCAATCGTTCGTTCAACCATCTTAACATGCCGGTAACGCCACTCCTGGAGGCCTTCATCGTAATCAACGAGCAGTTCGCATAGCAGGGCTATTTCAGGTTCCTGCTGCATGATATCAACAAGTATCTCCTGATTTTTGGAAGACGGTTCATGGACTAATCCATGCTCGTTCACTCTCTCAGGCGTTTCAATATCGTACCCGTAATTTTGAAGATAGGTGCAGAAACTCTCCCATAGCGTGGCCTCTTTTTCCCGATCAATGAGTTGCTGTTGAAGGTCAGGCTGATCATTGTGGACTTTTATAATGTGGGGTGAACGCATGCCGCAGATAATTTCCATCTCGCGAAACTGCACTGACTGAAATCCGCTGGCCTGTTGCAAAAATCCGCGAAAGCTGTTGAACTCGAGTGGCGTCATGGTTTCAAGGATGTCAATTTGTGATACCATCGTTTTTAAAATAGTGAGTATCCGGCGCATTGTTTTGGCGGCCGCCCATGTATTTGCTTTTTCAAGATCCGGGCGGAGTTTATCGAACTCATGCAGGATCTGTTTGAACCACAATTCATAACTTTGATGTATAATGATAAACAGCATCTCATCGTGCTCAACAGGGTCCGATTGAGGTTCCTGCAGCTCGAGGAGTTTGTCGATGTTGAGGTAGTTTGTATAGGTTAAACTCATGTGGCTGATCGGTTTTTACTTATCATTATGTGAATAAAGTACAAAAGCATTTATCGATTTCTGACTCAAAACTACCGAATATTTCTTTCTTGATTCTGGATTGAGAATGTCTGATCGTGAATGAGAATAAAAACGATTGAATCTGATAAAACAGTATGGGAATTTTAGTTGCTGATAGCGGTGGAACCAAAACGGACTGGGTGCACCTGGAAGAAAATGATATAAATTATTTTTCAGGAGGGGGATTGCATCCGGCTTATATGACCATCGATCAGATAGCAGATGAAATTGAAAGCAGCGTGCCTGTAACGCCTAAACGCATCTTCTTTTATGGTGCCGGCTGTCACGGGCCGGGGCCTGTTGAGAAAATTGAGAAATCAATCCACCATGTATTTCCCGGAGTAAGGGTTATGATAAGCGATGATTTAACTGGAGTCGCACGTGCACATTTACAACAGTCAACGGGATTTATCGCTGCCCTGGGAACAGGATCAATTTGTGGCCGGTATGAATCCGGAGAGATTGTTCAACGTTCAGCCGCAATGGGTTATGCAATTGGCGATGAGGGAAGTGCTGCGGACCTCGGGCGCAAAATTTTGAAAGCATACTTTCGAGATACGCTCGACCCGGAAACTGCAAAATTGACGAGGAAAAGGTTGGAAAACGACTCATACTCAGAGTGGATGGGTCGGATCTATACCAGCAAACGTCCAAACAAAGAGTTGGCAGCAGTTGCAGGGAAAGTGTTTATTGAACCACTTACTAACCAGCTACAGGATATCATAACCTTGGGATTTTTGGAGTTTATTGATTCTCAATTCAGCACGATTTTTACTGATCGAGGCGGTGAAGTGGTCTGTACCGGCACAGTTGCAGTGGCGCACGAGGAACTTCTCAAAAAGGCATTTACCACCCGTGGGTTTGAAAAGATCACTATAAAAGAAAATGTTATTGAAGGGCTGGCGCGATATCATCAACAAGAGAAGCAATAAGATAGTGGCTCTTCATTTATGAGAATTGTTTGTAATTTATACAAACTTAAAAATCTGAAACTAAATACCTCAATAGTGCAGTTAACCGATACCCATTCACATCTATATTTAGATGATTTTAATGAAGATCTTGAACCTGTTCTGAACCGGTCAGTTGAGGCAGACGTGACAAGAATTCTACTGCCGGCAATCGACTGGCAGTCACTTAAAAAAATGGAGAAGCTTCATCATGAGGATATTGATTTTCATAAAATGATGGGAATTCATCCTTGTGAAGTCGTAACATCGCGGCTTAATGAAGAAGAGCGTTTACTAGATGTTTGCAGTTCAGATGATATGGTAGGTGTTGGTGAAACGGGGCTGGATTATTATTGGAGCACCGATTTTGTAGAATTTCAAAAAGAGAGCCTGCGCATGCATTGCAGGGTTGCGAAAGCGGTTCAGAAACCTATTGTACTTCACAACAGGGAGGCAACGAATGATCTGCTTGACATTATTGAACAGGAACAAGATGGCCATTTGACGGGCGTCTGGCACTGTTTTACGGGATCGACGGAGGAGGGGGAGCGGGCACTCGACATGGGGCTCCATCTGGGAATCGGAGGTGTTTCTACATTTAAAAACGCCGGAGTTGATGAAGTAGTTGCCGGGATGCCTCTGGATCGGTTAATATTGGAAACCGATGCCCCATACTTGTCCCCCGAGCCAAAACGCGGAAAACGGAATGAACCATCATTTATGAGATACACAGCTGAAAAGCTGGCGGATTTAAAAGGGATCTCACTTGAGAGGATCGCATCAAAAACGACTGAAACTGCACTTGATTTGTTTAAGCTGAGATAGTGTTGTGTCTTTGATGAAATGTGATTTAGTGTCAAGTCAATTTTCATTTGTCGCATAAAGAACTGAGCATTCCCGGTGACGGTGTTTTTCTGGTCCCGATCCCTCGGTGCTTTGTCGTCCCGACAGCGGTCGGGATGTCAGCGTCAAAAACCAACGCTGTCAGATCCGGTAGGTGCTCACAGGTTGTTTACGACATTACACACTTGACTTGACACGAAAGTAGTATTGTATTAGATGGGTTGAATGCCCAGTCGTATCAATTCCGGAAATTTTGATAGAAGGTGTTCTGCGATTAAGATATTAGAGTATTCGTGCCTGAGAGGAGCTTCCGACCGGAGTAAGCTGAACGATTCTACCCGTTCATTTTCATCGAGCTTCATCAGCTCTCTCATCTTTTGGTCAAACCATCCAATCGGGTGCAATTCCAATAAAATTTCCGTCAGCGAATTGTACTCATTTTTGAGTTCGGGTACATATGGGTCGTCCGTTTGTACATCCGGCGCTTGCAACCTGAAATGATCACAAAATTGACGGATGATCATCTGTGTTGCCCGCCGCTTTGACTGGATGGAATACCCGGCAATATGAGGTGTTGCAAACAGCGATTGGTCGGCAACATCCGGATTAAATACCGGCTCGTTTTCCCAAACGTCGATAACTATTTGATTAAGCTTGTTGTTTGACTTTTGCTGCATTACAACATCTTCGTCAATAACACCCCCACGGGATGAATTAATGAGCAAATGGTAGTTTGTTTCGTGGAACCATGATTCATTGAGGAGATGGCGGGTCGGATGAGATCCGCTGTTCGTCAATGGCGTGTGAAAAGTAAGCATGTTACACTCTTTCAGCTCTTCAAAATAGGAGGACGAAAACTCAGCATCACGCTCTTCTCTTGGCGGATCATAGAGAATATGGGGAATGGAAAAATTTCTAAGCAACCGGGATACTTCCGTGCCGACCGCACCTACTCCCACAATTCCTGCTTTAAGTTCATCGAATGACATCATTTCTCTCTCAAGAAAGATAAGACTGGATGTTAAAACATATTCTGCAACAGTAACCGCGTTACAGCCTTTAGCATCCCCCACGGTAATTTCATTTGATTCCAGATATTCCGAGTCAAGGTGATCGGTGCCGGAGGAACCGGTTGCGACAAATGAAATGTTGCCGGTATTGGGCAGGGTATTCTCATTGATAGGCGTGGTTGTGTTGACAAATAGAGCGTCGTACTCCGGCGCATTTCCGGGCAGATGTTTTGGATCAAATAGATCGACCTCCACAGAGCCTGGCATCATCTCCTTAAAATTATAAAGATATCGATTTGCCAGAATTTTCATGCGTAACAAATTAGTCGGTGAAGAATATGAATAGTATACGCAGATCTGCCGGATTTAAATGAGAACACAGATAACAGATTGCTGCAAATTTCTTAAACAAATGGTAAAAACTTTCTGAGCAAAGATCTACAAAGAATAATTGCACTCAGAACTGATGCCGGCGGTTGAGAAGGCAAAGTTAGAGTCTTATGCGTATGCCTGCAAAGGGTCTGTTCATATTTGTTCCCAATAAATGGTACATTATAAATAAGTTTAAAATTCTAAATGATGTTTAAAATTATGCCAAAACAAACATTCAATCCGGTAACACTGATCCGTAAAAAAAGAGATGGTGGTGTGCTGAATGAAGCTGAGATCAAGAACCTGATAGATGCGTATACAAGTGATGATCTCCCGGATTACCAGATGAGTGCTTTTCTGATGGCATCTTATTTAAATGGATTGAACGATGACGAAGCAGCAGCCCTAACCAAATCGATGCTTCATAGCGGTATAGTGCTCGATTTGAGTGACATTCCCGGAGTAAAAGTGGATAAGCACTCAACCGGCGGTGTTGGTGATAAGCTTTCGCTGATATTGGCGCCCATTGTTGCATCTTGCGGAGTTCCGGTGCCGATGATTTCAGGCCGGGGATTGGGACACACAGGCGGTACACTGGATAAACTGGAATCGATTCCCGGTTTTACTGTGGACATTTCTTTAGACAGATACAAGGAGATTTTAAAAGCTGAAAACATGGTTCTTGCCGGTCAGACCGAGGAGATTGCCCCGGCAGATAAGCGTCTTTATTCTCTGCGTGATGTAACAGCCACGGTCGAATCTATTCCTCTGATTGCAGGCAGCATCATGAGTAAAAAGCTTGCGGAAGGTATCGACGCCTTGGTTTTGGATGTTAAGTTTGGATCTGGAGCATTTATGAAGAATAAAGATGATGCACTCCGTCTTGCTGAAACCTTGGTTGGCATCGGTGAGCAGTTTGGCAAAGAGACCATCGCCTATTTGACAAATATGGAGCAGCCGCTTGGGTTTGCTGTGGGGAACTGGCTTGAGGTGAAAGAGAGCATTGATGGATTGAAAGGCGATGGACCGGATGATGTGATGGAGATTACGCACTTGCTGGCCGGAACGATGATCTATCTCGGGAAAAAAGCGTCAACCGTGGATGAAGGCATTGAAAAAAGTAAAGCTGCTGTGGCGGATGGATCCGCATTTAAAAAGTGGGTAGATATTGTTCGGGCACATGATGGCGATACGGAAGTAATTGAAAATCCGTCCCAGTACCCATCAGCAAGCAGCATTGAGCCGGTCAAGGCAACAAGCAGTGGTTATATTACAGAAATGGATGCGTTTGAGATGGGCATGGTATCACTCGAGCTGGGAGCGGGCCGACGGGCGAAAGAGGACGAAGTGGATCCTGCCGCAGGTTTTCTGCTCCACAAAAAAATTGGGGATTATGTAAATGAAAATGAAACATTAGCCACCCTGCATACGAACAATGAATCGAATATGTCAGATTGTAAAGACAATATGTTAAAGGCTATTACTCTTTCGGATAACCAGCCCGACCATCATAAGCAGATTACTCACAGAGTAGATAAAAATGGAATTCATGATTATAAATCGTAGAATACATTGATATTTTAGACTTGATAACTGCGAATCGTTTTTACAGATTGATTTAATTAAACGACAGAATATCTGCCCGCAAGGGCGCACATAATAAAAACGGGCACAAATAAAACAGTACTATGTTTGACAGATTAATACGAGCAATTCGATCGATGTTTGGGGGTTTTGTAAGCTCCATGGAGAATCCAAAGATGATTCTTGAACAGAACATCAGGGAGCTGAATGACCAGATTCCCCAGATGAATGAAAATATCGCCACTGTAAAGGCTAATGTGGTGATGCTTCGCAAGGAAGTAGACCGGTATGAAAAAGCGATAAATGACATCACATCAAAAATAAAATCAGCAATTAATGCCGATCGGGATGACCTGGCCCAAGGCTATGCGCTTCAGCTTGAAAAGATGCGTGAAAACCTGGAGCACTCTAACGAGCAGTTAAGATTTGCTGAACAAGCTTATGAAAAAGCCCAGAAAGTAAAAAAGGCTTTCATGCGTGAGAAAGACAAGAAAATTAAAGAAGCGCGTGAGGCACTCCGGGCCAGTGAGCGGGCCGAATGGCAGGCGAAAGTTGCCGATACCCTGGAATCGTTTGAAATGGGCGGTCTCGATCAGACACATAATGAAATGCTGAATCGCCTGAACGAAGAGACCGCTAAAAACGAAGCACGTATGGAGATTGCGCTTGATGGTGTTGATACGGAAACGATGGAAATTGAGGCTAATGCTGAAAAACTGAGAGCCCAGGAGCTTGTCAATCAGTTCAAGCAGGAAATGGGCAAAGGTGTGAAAAGTTCAGAAAAAACTATTTCTATTGACGAACAGCAGGATGAAACTACATCTGAAAAAACGATCGGCAAGAAAGATAAAACCAAATCGTAACAGACCATGAGTGACTCAAGTCGTGAAGACCGCGACCGGATGAAGGAGGAGTATAAAGACCACTACCGACGAATCCGGGATGCCAAAGAGAAGCTGAGAAGCTCGAGCTATGCCAAAAAGGCGGGCGATGCCGTGCGCCAAATGAATGCCGATGAACTTCTTAATTCTGTGGATCATTTCCTGGGTAAGCTGAGATATAAGATGGCTTCCATCGAATCTAAACTTGACGTAGCCATGGACGATATCCTGGCGGATGACGAGCAGAAACAGAGCGATCTTGATGAGGAGATGAAGAAAGAAAAAGCTAAAGAAACTCTGAGGCAGATTAAGCAGGAGATGGGCATGCTTTATGACGACCTGGAACAGCAAGCCGAAGAGATGAACGTCAAAAAAACAGTAGGCCCGCAACCGGACATGACATCCGATTCAACACCAGAGACCTGAAATAGTGTATATGGATAAAGACAGCAACATATCAACGATTGATTTTACACGGGAAGCGTTTCTCCATCCCGCAAATCTTGTGTCACTGCTCGTTGCAACGATTATTGCCCTGGTGATGAGTGGCACCGGGTTAATCACAAACTCAATTCTGTCACTCACATTCGGAGCGGAACTTCTCTATCTTGGTATTGTACCCAATCTGAGTTCCTACCGGCAATCCGTTATTCGAAAAAAACAGCGCGAACAAAATGAGGTTAATGGTGATAAAACTCTCTTTCACCAGCTGGATGTAAGATCTCAAAAACGGTTTCTTGTGCTGAAACATATCGCCTCGGAAGTGAAAAGCAATTTTTCCAACTTGCCCTACAGCTCACGCGGAATGCTAAATCATATAGAGAAGAAACTCGATGATCTTTTATCCACATATTTGACGCTGCTCGATATGAACCGCAGGTACCAGATTTATATGAATTCCGAAGTTGAGGATCAGCTGAAGAATGAAGTGGCATCACAGGAAGATCAAATTAGCAAAATTGAATCTGAACAGCTCAAAGCGACAAAAGAACGCCGTGTAAAAATTCTAAGAAAACGGCTCAATAAATTTGACGTAGCCAAGGAAAAATACCTGATTTGTGAGACCCATCTTGAAACCATCGAAGACGCCACCCGATTTATTTACGAGCAGTCGATGACCATGCCGAATGCCGAAGATGTAGACAGTAAACTGGATCATTTACTCGTTGAGATGGAGGAAGCAACTACTATTATTGAAGAGCTGGATCAAAGCTTGCTGCCAGGATTTGATGAGCTGGACCAGGAGCTTGAACTTGCAGAACTTCGGAAGGAAGCAGAGAATTTGAATAAAAAAACGGAACAAAAGGTAAAATAAGAAATTTCAATGGCGCACACCTATCAAACAATAGAGCTTAAAGTAGATGATAACAGCATAGCTCATCTAACCATCAACCGGCCAAAAAAATTAAATGCACTCAACAACCAGGTTCTGGACGAGATAGATCTGGCCATTGACACTATAGAAATGGATAGTGATGTAAAAGCTATCCTTTTAAAAGGTGCGGGAGATAAAGCATTTGTGGCTGGCGCAGATATTTCAGAGCTTGCCGAACTTGATGGCCCCGGCGGAGAAGAAGCATCAAAAAAAGGACAGACCATATTCGACCGTATTGAAAAACTTGACAAGCCCGTTGTTGCCGTTGTGGATGGTTATGCCCTGGGCGGCGGGGCAGAGTTGGCCATGGCTGCACACATTCGGGTGGCCTCTGAGAGTGCTGTGATAGGTCTGCCGGAGGTATCACTGGGTTTAATACCCGGCTATGGCGGTACGCAGCGGCTTCCTGCACTCGTGGGCAAAGCGAAAGCATTTGAAATGATTTTAACTGGGCAGCCGATTAAAGCAGATGAGGCGCTATCATCTGGACTGGTAAATAAAGTGACAGATAACGCCGAAGAAGCAGCTCAATCCATGATTCATACAATACTTAAAAATGGGCCTGTTGCTGTTTTGAAGGCACTTCAGGCAATCAGGGCTGCCGGCTCACCCGTTGGATTTGAAACTGAAGCGACTCTGTTTGGTGAACTTTGTGAAACAGAAGATTTTAAAGAGGGTACAACCGCATTTATGGAAAAACGGAAACCGGATTTTAGCGGAAAATAGGCGGGGTAGTCGTGAACACTTTTGATTTTTTTGGCAGATTCACCGCCAGATGGTTTTGTAAAGTACTCTGCCATTAAAGGTGTCGTCTGAAGCGAAAACAGGTTATATTTAATAAAGCACCCATTTTTTCGGCCCTGCAATTTTACATCAACTAAACCAGCTGTTTGGAATTTACAATTATCTTTTTCACTGTATTAGCAAGCGGATTTTTTTCCGGATCTGAAATCGCTTTTGTGTCGGCGAACCGTCTTAAGCTCGAAATTGAGAGCAGGAAAGGATCTCTGGTCTCGAGATCGCTTGCTTTTTTTAACGAAAAGCCTGAAACATTTCTCACCACAACGCTTGTCGGCAACAACATCATAAACGTGCTCTATGCCACGCTTATGGCCATTTACCTGATTGAGCCGATCCAGTCTGTGTACAGCTCATGGGTAGGTACGATGCCATCGACTGTTGTTATACTATTGATTCAGACCATCGTGGCATCGCTGGTTATTATGATCTTTGGCGAAATTATTCCCAAAGCTATTTTCAGGATTCAGGCAGATTTTATGGTAAAAGTTGTAGCCGTTCCGCTGCGTGTGCTCAACATAATTTTACGTCCGCTGATAGCGATGGCAAATTCTGCTTCGGGTCTGCTGGTCCGTTTGCTGAAAACAGGCAGTGAACGCAGCGACAAGGTATTTCGGCGGCAGGATGTAGAAATGATTCTCAAAGAGTTAAGAGATACCGGCGGCGGGGCAGATATCGATCAGGAAGATTCCCAGATTTTACATAACGTATTGGAGCTCTCAAACAAGCGCGTAAAAGAGACGATGGTGCCCAGGACAGAGATGATAGCGATTGATCAAAATTCGACAATTGATGAGATACAGCGGATATTCATTGCATCCGGATTTTCTAAAGTCCCTGTTTACCAAGATAATATCGACGACATCACCGGTGTTGTATTTGCATACGATCTGTTTCACGAACCTAAAACTATTGCTGATATTATCAGGCCTGTAAAACTGATCCCATCAAGCAAAAAATCGAAAGATCTGCTAGCCGAATTCCGCCAGAGTAACAGCTCAGTTGCTATTGTTATTGATGAGTATGGAGGCACCGCAGGCATGGTTACTATCGAAGATTTGATTGAAGAAGTTGTTGGAGATATTCAGGATGAGTATGATACCGAGGATGAATTTATAAAACGTATAGATGTAAATACGTTTATACTGAGCGGGAACGTTGATCTTGATGAGCTTCACGATAAATATCCCGAGATTGATCTGAAGAACAATGGAGATGAATTTGAAACGGTAGCCGGCTATATCATCAACCATATCGGGCGAATCCCCAAAGTTAACGAGGAGCTTATGATTCACGGCCATAAGTTTATTATCAGTAAGGCCACACCTAACCGGCTTGATACAGTAAAACTCAAGCTCATCGATGTGGAGTGAAGCCGGTGTATATCGAATGGTTGCTCTCAACAAACTCATTTTACGGCTGACAAAAATTTAATTTAAAGAAGCATGATTAATCACTATCCGGATTGGGCGAATAAATTTGCCAAGCTATATCTGAGCCGAACGCTCAACCAATTTGTGATGCACGGAAATGTTCATGATATGGTTCATGTGAAAGGGGATCCTCCCCGGTTCGACCGCCTGAAGACATTCCTGGCTGATGATTTTTTTGGAGCACGAGACCTGGTTCTTTTTTATGATCGAGCTACCGGCATTTACTTTCGCGACCAGGAGACGCAAGCCGATTTCAACAGAGCCCTTTCCGGTCGTGATACTATCGCCGGGACACAGTACAGCAAAAAACTTCCGAAAGATCCTGTTGGCGCATTTTCTGTTCTGGAACAGTATATCCGTTCCCGTCTTAATTCCAATCGAAGTGTTGCACTCATAATTGACCGGGCAGAAACTATTGTGCCCATGAATGATGCAGGAAGTTCAGGGAGTGAAGACAGGAACGCACTGGTTTATCTCTTAAAATGGGCACATGATCCGTTGTTCCTGGCCGGTGATTTTACCACGGTACTTCTGACAGAAAACCTGGCAGACCTAAATAAACGACTGATCCAGCACCCCTACACGTCAGATATTAATGTGCCTCTGCCAAATGAAGAAGAGCGGACAGCTTTTCTGGAGCATCATGACAAGAAGGACCGTGTTGTTTCAGATCTGCCCATCCCAATTATATCCGAAATGACAGCAGGGCTCGGGCTCGTGCATCTGAACAGTATTCTGTCGAACGCGGAGGAACATAACGACCCGATTACCTATGAATCGCTGTCGTCCATCAAGAAAGATATGATTGAAGAGGAGGCATATGGCCTTCTTGAATTTGTGCCAACTACACGTACATTGGATCATGTTGCAGGCCATTCGGCTGTAAAAAAGCATCTTCGCCTGACGGCTGACGCACTAAAATCTGGCCGGCAGGACGTAATCCCGATGGGCTACCTGGTTTGTGGGCCCGTTGGAACGGGGAAAACATTTTTGGTGACTTGTTTTTCAGGAGAAGTGGGTATCCCCATGGTGAAACTGAAAAACTTTAGAAGCCAGTGGCAGGGTGTTACGGAAGGCAATCTTGAAAAAATCCTGGGATTGCTGAAGGCGATGTCGCCGGTTGCGGTAATGATTGACGAAGCGGATGCGTATCTTGGCGACCGTCAGGCATCGGGCGACAGTGGCGTGTCTAGCAGGGTATTTTCTCAGATAGCCACTTTTATGAGTGACACAGAAAATCGCGGAAGAATTGTATGGTTTTTGATGACGGCCCGCCCGGACTTGATGCCTGTTGACCTTAAGCGTCAGGGTAGAGCCGAGGAGCATATCGCGCTGTTTCACCCGGAAACAGAAGAAGAACGGATTGAGCTGTTCGAGGTGATGAAAAAGAAAACCGGCCTTCAAATGGAAGAAGAGTACCTGCCGAAAGCAATTAAAACAGGATCGATCCGGTATTCAGGAGCAGATATGGAAGCGGCTCTCACGCGAGCAAAATTTCATGCAGTAGCTGAGGGTAAGACCGTAGTAACGCGAGATATTTTAGACAGGGTTTTGGATGACTTTATGCCACCTACATATCCCGAAGAAATTGAACTGCAAACATTAACAGCTGTTGTTGAGTGTACCTCAAGGGCGCTGTTACCGGAACGGTTTCGGTCGATGCCGCGCGAGAAAGTATTGAAGCAGGTAGAAAAACTGAAGTCTAATTTGAGAGTTTAATTATTAGTGGTTTAATTCCATTCCACGATACCGTGAATCGGAAAAGATATTAAGTCTGGTTCTACAGGAAAGCTTGTGGGTACCTGTAATAATCCTAAGCACTGTTTCATTATGTGAGATGAGTTATTCATAATCTTAAACCAGTTATTTGATAAAACAAAACATGTTACTGTTACAGATTCTTCATAAAAACGGAAAACCACCGTTTTATTCAGAATGACGATGATTTAGACTGGGTTTGCGGCGGCGTGATGACAATGCGATATTGAAAACGATGAATTCGCTCACGCCGCCCTTATGTTTACTAACGAGCGTGTCATCCTGATCGAGCCATTGTAGTTGATGGCGAAGAGAAGGATCTGCAAAAGCAATGAACATTAATTTTGGGAAATTTCGAACATGTTTTATGCGATTATTCACATATTTTGCCAACAACCCACAAACTTTACTGTAGAACCTTAAGTCTATCTTTATCCAGAGAATCCATTGAGGCAAGGAGACACATTATTGAACTCGATATTGAAGAATGGATATTAATATTGACAGATAAAAATAAAGTAACCGAATAGTCCGCTATGGCAGATGACACCCTGAATTCGATCAGGAAGACAATTGATAAGCTGGATCAAACCATCATTGATGCTCTCGGTGAACGCCAGAGAATTGTTCGCGATGTGCTCGCCGATAAGCTGGAAAACTCGAAGGAGATCCGCGATCCCGGAAGAGAAGAGGAGATGATGGAATCCATCCGGGAAAAAGCCGCAGAAGCGGGGATGGATCCCTATTTCCTGGAACAGCTCTTCCGTGAGGTAATCAGTCATTCGGTGCGATACCAGACCCACGCACTGGTAGATCATCAAAACAAGAAAGCACATCAAACGTCCATAAAAGTTGCTTACCAGGGCACCGATGGGGCATTTAGCCACCAGGTAGCTATGCGCCATTTTGAGCAGCGCTACGATGATGTTATTTGTATCGGGTTTACGAGGTTTGATCAGGCGGCCGAGGCCGTCGAAAAAGGCGATACCGACGTGGCGATGCTGCCGATCGAAAATACAACGGCAGGGTCGATCAACGATACCTACGACCTGCTTGCCGAGAAAGACCTGTACATTAATGGAGAGGAAATTTTAAAGGTCATTCACTGCCTGATGGCGCCTAAAAAAGTAGAGTTGAAAAATATCCGGCGCGTATTGTCTCATCCCCAGGCTATTGCTCAGTGCAGCCGGTTTCTTGCCACGCTGCCACGCTGCCATGTGGAAAGCTATTTTGATACGGCCATGGCCGCCCGGAAAGTAAAAAACGACGGTGATTTATCGCAGGCAGCAATTGGCAGTGCTTATGCAGCCGAACTATATGATCTCGAGATTCTGGAGCGAGACCTTGCCAACCAAAAAGAGAATTACACGCGATTTGTTGTTGTGGGTCCCGAACAGGTAACGTGCGATCCACAGCTGAACTGCAAAACATCGCTCATATTTGCCACGGCTGATGAAAAAGGAGAGTTGCTGAAATGCCTGAATTTACTTGGTGATCACGGCATTAACATGACAAAGCTGGAATCACGTCCTCGTCCTCATCATCCCTGGCAGTCGTTATTTTACCTCGACCTTGAAGGAAATACTGAGGAACTGAGGGTGTCGGATGCACTTTCCAGGCTGAAAAAACAGGCACAGTTTGTAAAAGTGCTCGGGAGTTATCCTGTACGGGAAGGGAAGTGGTAAAACTATTGACGTAATTGTCCCAAAAGGGCATCCATTTACGTTAACATTTTACGATATCGGACGATGCTTAATATATTGTTAATACAAATATATTGTTAATACATAAGCCTAAGAATATATGAGCTAACCTGATTAATACCGGGATTGCAACCTGGAAAAGAACAACAGGTGTTTTTATGAAATTATCCCCATTTCGAATTGCTGCGATTTACCTTATTGTGGCTATGATCTGGATATTTACAACAGACTCAATTCTGGAGGTCTTTGTAAGCAATCCACGTCTGCTAACCGTTGCAAATATTGCTAAAGGATGGTTCTATGTGGCGATCACGGCAGGTGGTCTGTATTATCTGATAAATCTCAATGAAACCGAGATCAACAAAGAGCGACAAAAGCTTGAGAAAAAGGACGAGAGTCTGACGCTTGCCCTGGAGTCAAATAAAATGGCTACCTGGGAATATTACCCGGAGGAAGACAGATACGTTACCTCATCAAATCACCACAGTTTTTTTGATTTTCCTCAAACGTTGGATCTGAATCTAAAACACGTGTTTTCCCGGTTACATCCCGACGATGTTGAAAGATTTAAAGATGAAGTGGCAAAAACACTCTCAAAAAAGAAAGATTTCAATGTTGAATATCGTGTAATCCACATGGATGGGTCGATTCACTGGCTTTTGACGCGCGGAACATTAAACATAGCAGACGGCCTTATTGAATCTGTTTCGGGAATTACATCAGACATTACCGAAAGTAAAACCTTGAGGCGGAAGCTTGATTTTGAGAAAGAGAAATTTGAAACACTTTTCGACCAAATTCCTGTGTTAATTACGGTATTCAATCCGGAGCTTGAGATCAATGAAGTAAACCGTGAATTTGAGAGTGTGCTTGGATGGGACCCGGCCGAAGATAACGAACAAGATTTACTTAATTTACTATATCCCGATGAAGAGATTAGAAAAGAGGCTCATAAACATATGTTGAATCCCGGGTCGGGCTGGAAAGAATTTGATGTGACTACAAAAGCAGGGGAAGTCCGCCACCAGGTCTGGAGCAATATTCAGCTATCCGATTCAACAATTGTTGGGATCGGACATGATATAACCGAGAGAAAAAAACTTGAGAATAAAGAAAAAAAGGAACACAACCGCCTTCTCAAAATATTCAATAAACTTCCCGTCTTTATAAATATACTCGACAGTAAGGGGAATATTATAGAGTGCAACGATTTTATTTTGGATCGCCTTGGCTATAGTGAACAAGAGATAATAGAAGGCAATCTTATGGAGAAATTGGTGCCGGCTCCAAGTTCTTACCGACGCGTGAAATCTCATATCGACAAGGCTGATAACAGCTGGAAAAATTTTGAAGTTTACACTAAATCGGGTGATAAATTAAATACAAGCTGGATGAATATGCAGCTGAATGAGTCATTTACACTTGGTATTGGCCTGGATTTAACGGAGCTGAAAGAGCTCGAAGAACAACTGACCCTTGCAGTTAAAGGAGGAAATGTGGGCCTCTGGGACTTTTATCCAAAAGATAATAAAGTGTTAATCAACGATGAGTACGCCAACATGCTGGGCTACTCACGGGAAGAGCTTACGCCTTTACGTTATGACGGCTGGGCAGATCTTACACATCCAAAAGATTTAGATAACACTGAACGTCTGCTGGAGGAACATTTTAAAGGTAAATCCTCCAGTTACTTTAATGAGATTCGTATGAGGCACAAGGCCGGCCACTGGGTTTGGATGCTCGACCGAGGAGTGGTAGCCGAACGAGATGAAAATGGTGATGTGCTTCGGATTACTGGTACTCATATCGACATTACGGAGAGAAAAGAGCTGGAGGAGCAAATTGAACTCAGCCGTACGAGATTAAAACAAGCTACTAACAGTGCCAATATCGGGCTGTGGGAGTGGAATCCACAAACCGGAAAAGTAACAATCGACGAAGTTTGGGCAAATCTTGTAGGGTATACGCTTGACGAGCTGAAACCGATTAGCATAGATACCTGGAATGAACTTGTTCATAAAGATGATCTTAAACGATTTGAAAAAGCAGTAGACGATTATTTTTCCGGGAAAACTGATCTCTACGAAATTGAAGTTCGAATGCGCCATAAAGATGGGCATTGGGTATGGATTCTGGATCGCGGGAAAAATATAGAGTGGAATGATAAAGGGGTACCCGTGAAAATGATCGGAACCCATGTAGATATTACGAGCCTTAAAAAGAACGAGAAAAGACTGAGAGAAAATGAGCGTCTCTTACTGGAAACACAGCGTGTGGCAAACCTGGGAACGTTCACAGAGGATTTAAATACACAGGAGGTTCGGACGTCAACGGTTCTTAATCAGATGTTCTGGCTGCCTGAGGGAGCCACACTAAGCTCTGAACGCCTGGTAGAAACGCTGCATCCCGACTTTAAATATGTTGCGCAGTTATATAAAAAAGCCATTCAAGCAGGAGAACTATTTGAAGGCGAATATAAAATCCAAAACATTAAAGATAAGCGGGAGCGATGGATCTACGAAAAAGCGAATGTTGAATTTGATAAGGAGGGTAATCCTGTACGTGTAATCGGTGCTATGCTTGATGTTACGCGCTCAAAAGAGCAGGAATTGCGTATTAAACGAACGCTTGCACAGCTGAGAAAGGCAGAAGAAATTGCCGAAATTGGTTATTGGGAGAAAAATTTAGATACCGGAAAACTCTATTGGGGAGATAATAAATACAAGCTTTACGGAGCAGATCCGGCTGATGGACCGCTAACCCGCCAAGATTTTTTCCAGCGTGTACATCCCGATGATAGAAAAGCCACGTATGATGCCTATATAGATGCTGAAAACAGGGGAGGTATGGATATCACCTATCGCTATAAACAGCCTGATGGGATATATACCACATTCAGGGAAAAAGCAGAGGTTGTCAGGGACGATGCGTCTGGTAATGAAATTCTTCGTGGCGTGTCGATGGATATAAGCTCAATTAAACATATTGAGTCTCAGCTTGAGGATGAGCAAACCCGGTTACGAATTATAACTGGCCTGGTGAGTGATGTGGTATGGCAGTGGAATTTTGAATACGACACCATTACCTGGAGCAATGGAATGGAAACGGAATTTGGTTATCGTATGCAGGATTTGCCGGAAGGTGAAGAATCATGGACAGATCATCTGCACCCGGAAGATAAAGAGAGAGTGATCAAAAGTATTAAGAAGGCCAAGAAGAGCAATGAGCTATACTGGGAAGATGAGTATCGATTCTTCGATAGCACCGGTAATATACGGTATGTACTTGACCAGGGCTATATTTTCCGGGATGATGAGGGAAAGGCCCTTAAGATGATTGGGGCGATGATCGATCAGACCGAAACGAAAATCTCCGAAGAAATTCTCAGCAGCCAGGCCCATTTACTCGAGGATATTTCAGATGCTGTTATAGCAACAGATGAAAATATGAAGATTGTGTCGTGGAACCGGGCTGCAGAAATGATGTATGGCTGGTCGGAACAGGAGGCCATTGGGCAAGAAATCGGGACGCTGATTGAAACTGAATACGAAAATAAAAGTGAGGAAAGCCTTTACCGGGAGCTCGTTGATGATGAGGAGTGGAGCGGAGAAGTGGTGCAGTACAACAGGATAGATGAACCGATGAATATCATGAGTTCTATTCGGGTGATTACTGACAGGGAAGGTAATTTTGATGGGGCCGTTGCCGTGAACAAAGATATTACGGCTATCAAAGAGATACAGAAACGCCTCAGCTATGAACAACGGCGCTTTGAATATGCCACATCGGTAGTCAGTGATGCTATATGGGATGCAAACCCGTCGGAGGGAAGTGTATGGTGGAGCGAAGGGTTTGAAACACACTATAAACACGACGTTCCTTCGCCGGAAGATGGCTTTCAGGTGTGGAAAGATAACCTTCATCCCGAGGACCGTGACCGTGTGATTAATGATGTGAAGCATGCAGAAGACACCGGTGCAACCGAATGGAAGCAGGAATATCGGTTTTACAGGGGAGATGGATCCCTCGCGAATGTACTTGACCGAGCGTACATACTCAGAAATGATAAAGGTGATATACTGAGAATTATAGGGGCGATGAATGATATAACACTGCAGAAAGAGGCAGAAAAAGAACTAAAGAAATCTGAACAGCAGTACCGTCTTCTCTACGAACTAAGCCCGCTTCCGATGTATATTTTTGATAAAGAATCATTCAAATTTCTTTCGGTCAATAAAGCCTTGATCGACCTGTTTGGTTACACTAAAGACGAATTTTTAGAGATGACAATTTATGATCTCTTTATGCCGGATGAGAAACGGAAAATTCGGGAAGAGGCCATGCGGAATTTGCAGAAAACGCGCAGCGGGTTTGATTTGTGGCGGCAAAAAACTAAAAGCGACGACATAATATACTGTGAAATTTCCGGGTCTGATATTTATTACAGGGACAAACAGCAGCGACTGGTCCTTACGATTGATATTACTGAGCAGCGTAAAGCTGAAGAAAAAGCGATTAAAGCTGTTGTGGAAGGTGAAGAGCGGGAACGCCACCGAATTGCAAATGAGCTTCATGACGGTCTTGGACAGTATCTTTCAGCAGCCAATATGCATTTGACTACGGTCTATTCCGATTCCGGGTCAATGCCTGAATTAACCGATCGCTCATTTAGAACCGGGCTTCAAATGCTGGAGCATGCTATCTCCGAAACGCGCTCCATTTCGCACAACCTGCTACCAAAAGCAATACAGGATTACGGCTTAAAACTTGCGGTTGAATCGCTTGTGAATGAGATGCAGAGCACTCAGGAAATGTCGATTTACCTGTTTCAAAAATATAGGGATGACACTGTTCCCGGAAACATTCAGATTAATCTTTTCCGGATCATACAGGAAGCGCTGAACAATGCCATCAAACATTCAGGCGGCACTACAATCAACATTAACTTGGTATTTTCAAACAGTGAATTAATTTGCACAATTGAAGATAACGGTTCCGGCTTCGATCTGTTAAATCTGGCAAACGAAGGCCTTGGTCTTCAAAGTATGAAAACCCGGGTTGCAGCAATGTCCGGTAATTTAGATATTGATTCAAAAGAAAACTCAGGAACATTAATCACAGCTATCGTTCCCTTAGATAAGCATTAAAAAATAAATTATGGCTAATATTAAAGTTCTGTTAGTGGATGATCACAAAATTGTAAGGGATGGCATCAAGCTCATGCTTGAACCCCAGGCCGGCATAAATGTGGTTGCCGAGGCCGAGGATGGTGAAGAGGTAAAAAATATTCTTGATGAGACCTCCGTTGACGTTATTGTTATGGATATAAACATGCCGGGTATGAACGGCATTAAAACCACCAAAATGGTGAAGGATGAACATCCCAACATTAAAGTACTTGCACTGACAATGAGCAGCGACGATTCACATATCCGGCAAATGGTGCAGGCCGGGGCATCAGGCTATATTATGAAAAGTGCTGGACGGGATGAGCTGACCAATGCTATTCACGATGTAATGGCGGGCAAACACTACTTCAGTGACCAGGCTACGCAGAGTATTATGATGGATCTTGTGAAAAATAAAGGAAAGTCTTCGGCGCCTGACCCTGTCCACATTACAGAGAGAGAGCTGGAAGTGCTGCAGATGATTGTGAAAGAGCATACCAACCAAGAGATAGCAGAAAAATTATATATAAGTCCCAGAACGGTTGATGCTCACCGGCGAAACCTGCTTCAGAAAACCGGTGCCCGAAACACTGCGGGGCTCGTAAAATACGCGTTTCAGAACGGGCTTGTTAATAATGACTAAACGCCAAACCTCACCTAAAATCCCTGTTTGCAGCAAATTGGAAGAATGACTCTTAGGTAAAAAAACTTAGAGTCGTTTAGCATAATACGCCAATAGAATTCTACCTGATTTGGTGTTAGCTTCGAATGACGTCATCTTAACAAAATGATAAACCGGAGTGCTAATAATTAAGAAAGTCCGATTTATCATAAAATGGTTTAAATACTTTAGGGTAGCGAAATTTATATAACATCACCTAAAGACAATATTCTTTGGTATGACCAAACCAGTAAAACAGAATATTTTTCTATTTAGTGGATACACACCCCGATCGACCGCCCTGGTTGAAAGAATGGAAAAAGCGTGCGATGACAGTGCCGCAGTAATACTGATTGAACAAGTTGAACATATCCTGGAAAAAAGAGTTCAGGATGTGGAGTCATTTGTAGTACTGGATCTCCCCAACATCAAACAGTCTGCCATTCAGACGATTAACTCTGTTAGAGAGCATTCAGATGGCATTAAAATTCTTGCCATTCATATCTACACTACGAGGCTTTTGGTGGAGCCGCTCATTCAGGCCGGTATTCACGGATACCTGATGTATGAGCCCGCGATATCTGAGCTCCGCGAAGCAATTTCAACTGTCTCGAAAGGCAATGTGTATCTACCGGCACAGATTTACGGGTAAGTAATAATACCTAAGTAAAATTCGGTTAGAAAAGCACATAATAAACGAATGGCAAAAATACGTTTTTCACGTCTTACATCAGCAAGTATTTTATTATAAATTATTTTAATGTTTGTGAAAATTTGTCAAAGACGAGAAATGAAATATTGATGAGTACAAAAGAAATTCAGATAGATCAAGATCAACTGCAGCTTTTAAATGCATTCCCATCTCCTGCAGCCATACTTGATAGTGATGGCGATGTTATCAAAACGAACGAAGAATGGGTTCTGAAGGAAAAGCAGTCTTGTTATCTTAGTTCAATTACTTTAAACGGGAATTTTTTCAATCACTGCCGCGACGCAGCAGAACAGGGAAGTGATGATGCCTTAAAACTTATCATTGGTCTGCGACGAATCCTTGATGGTGAAAGCACAAGGTTTCACTCAACTTATCTGAGTTTTCTAAATGGCGAAAATAAGTGGTTTCAGATAAATATTCGGTCTCTTACGGGCGATCTTACAATCCTTTTTGCCGATGAAATTACCCGTAATGTTAAAGCAATACATGAGTTAAAAGATTCTCGCGAACGATATAAACAACAGTTTAACCACTCTATAAACGGAATTATCATCGGTACGCCATCAGGCGAAATAATTGATGCCAATCCTTCTGCCTGCTCAATTTTGGGCTATTCAAAAGCAGAGCTTAGAAAAATCGGGCGGCAAGGTATTATGGATGAAGATAATCCATTAAATAAAGAAGCCTCCGAAATACGTGATGGTCAGTCGTATTTTGAAGGTGAGAAAAGGTATATACACAAGTCGGGTCGCGAAGTGCCCATTATGGCATCCTCTGTCGTTTTCCGCGATAAAGATGGTAAACTCTCCACGATTAATTCGTTCAGGGATATATCAAAAGAGAAAAAGATTCAGAAGAAGCTAAAAAGCGAACAAGAATTTGCGAAAACAGCTATCTCAAGTATTCCCGGCGTGTTTTTTGTGCTCGACAAAGATGGGACATTTCTTGAATGGAACGATGTGTTTTTAACTGAGCTGGGCTATTTGGATGAGGATATGTTTGGGATGACACCGGTTGAGTTTTTCCATCCTGCTGACAAGGATTTAATTGCCGAAAAGCTGGCAGAAACTATCACTAAAGGATCAGCGCAGGTAGTGGCTCGTGTACTAACCAAAAGTGGTGAAGAACGAATGTTTAAGCTGAGTGCCCGCAGTTTCAAAAATGAAGATGTCAACTATGTAGTGGGTACCGGGGTAGACATCACAGAGATGGTCGACGCGAAAAACTCCAGTGACTATCACTTCCGGATGATGAACCAGCTTTTTGAAAATGCACCCATTGGTATAGTAATGATTGATCATCAAAATAAGATTGCCAGGGTCAATAATGGATTCAGAACCATGTTTGGCTATCTGAATGGTGATGTAGTGGGTTCTAATGTAAACGAATTGATTACAGATGAGAAAACCCGGGATATTGCGGACGAAGTAAGCCGCGAGGCCTTTAAAGGTAATCCATCACAGTTTGAGAGCGTTCGATATACAAAAGATGGCAAAGAGATTCCTGTACTGCTTAGCACCGTACCGGTTTCAGATGGTGAAAATGTAATAGCTGTATATGGAATTTATGTAGATCTTACGGAGCAAAAACAGCTCGAAATAAAAATTAAGGAGCTATTACAGCGTGAAACGAAAGCCCTCCAGAAAACCCAGGATTCACTAAAAGAGAAAGAAATTCTGCTACAGGAGATTCATCATCGTGTAAAAAACAATCTTGCCGTTATAGCCGGACTGCTTGACCTGCAGCTTCTTGAAGAGAAAGATCAGGATGTGTACAGAAAGCTAAGTGAAGTTCAGAGTCGAATATTTTCAATTGCCAAAATACACGAGACGCTTTACCAGGAAAAGAACGTTGTTAAAATTCAGTTCGATAACTACCTCAAATCATTTGTTAAGTTTTTGCCGCAGCAGGGTTATCAGACTGACGTGATATCCGAGCTTAATTTAGTCTGTGATGCAACAACGATGAATTTAAACCAGGCCGTTCCTGCCGGTCTGATGATCAACGAATTGATAAACGTTCTTTTGCCAGATAATAGTGACGGCAATTTGAATTTAAACCTGACATCATCCGAAGAAAAAGTGAAGATATCTTTGCAGGGATGCGGTCTAAAACTCGAAAATTTCAAACGCAATCTCGATTCTGAGGAGTTTCAGTATAAACTTGTGGAAATTCTTGTTGCACAGCTCAACGGAACAATTGACGTAAACCCGGAAGCAAATTTTGTATCAATAGTTTTTGACAAAACTGAAGCCAAAGGATCAAGTAACGCCTTTTTTTAAAAATACTATTTACCAACCATGGATAAAAAAATACTCATAATTGAAGATGACCTGATTTTGGCACTCAGCCTTGAGATGATGCTCAAGCGCATTGGCTGCAGTGAAATCGTAAAAGTGGAAACAGGAGAGGATGCTGTAAAAACAGCTGAAACGTTTAAGCCTGAACTTTTGCTTGTGGATGTGCAGCTTGGTTCTGGAATTACAGGAATTGAAGCGGTAAAAATAATTCAGGAAACACAGGATGTGCCTGCGCTTTATGTGACCGGGAATTCCGACCAGTATTTCAGACAGAAAGCTGAAGCAACCAATTTTATCGATTACCTGATCAAGCCAATTACTTATCGGGAATTGAATGAAATCCTATGTTCCTACGCCTGAGAGACTTTTCCATAGATTTTGTAAACGGAAAAAATTATGATAGACGCAGATATTAAATCGAATGAAACCAAACGACTGGAAGCCTTGCGGTCTTACCAGATCCTGGATTCACTACCAGAGGAGGCTTTTGATAACCTGACCAAGCTCGCCTCTGAAATAGCAAACGTGCCGATTGCAATGATTAACCTCATTGACGAAAACCGGCAGTGGACGAAGTCGATGGTTGGTATCCCGGAAAAGTTAAGAGAAGCCCCCCGAAAAGAGACAGTTTGCCAATATACAATAAAAGAGCCGGGCGTTACTGAAATTCAAAATCTTGATCAGGACTTCCGTACCTCAAACTTACCCTCAGTGAACCAGGAGGGTGGACTTCGCTATTATTTCGGGATTCCACTCGTCACAAAAAACAAGTATGCCATTGGCACTCTTTGTGTTCTCGATTATGAAGAAAAAGAGTTGTCGGAAACACAGATTGATCAGCTAAAAATTGTTGCAAATGAGGTGATGACTCATCTTGAACTGCATAAGCAAAACAGAGAGCTTCAAAAACTTAACGAGTATAAAGTGCAGTTGATGAAGATGCTGAGCCACGATATGCGATCTCCCCTAAACGGTATCATCGGACTTTCCAGCATGCTCAGGGAGCAAATGGAGGATGAACAGTCGAAGCATATTGAGATCATAGATATTATCGAGCAAAGTTCAACACAGCTAAATCAGATGATTGATGAAGTGATGAACTATACAATCATTGAATCTGAAGGATTAACACTCTCACCGGGTAAGGTTAATTTGCAGGAGATCATCGATAACATTCTACAGCTTTACAGACCGGCTGCTCGAATTAAATCCATTGACCTTGAATTTTACGCCGAAGGACTTGAAGAGCCTGTATGGCTTGATGGGGATAAATTTGAGCAGGTGATTGGTAACTTGCTATCCAATGCGATAAAGTATACAAAATCGGGTGGCAGGGTTAAATTGTTACTTTTGCGGAAAAACAATACACTTGATCTAAAAGTGATTGACAGCGGTATTGGTATGAGCAATGAAGAGAGTAGAAATCTGCTTCAAAACAAGAACAGATTTAAGGTATCGAAAGGAACGAGCGGAGAGAAAAGCAGCGGGATTGGTTTTTCAATCATCAAGCATATCATTGTATTATTTGATGGATATATAGAAATCGAGAGTAAAGAAGGAGAAGGGACTACAGTACATGTTGAAATTCCCGTGGTTACTGCCGGATAATCGTATCCACACTGAAATTTTGATAGCTTTGATCTCTTAACGACTTCAAGTACACAAGTACTAAGACCGGATTCCTCACTAAGAAATTTTTCTCTCAGCAGGGCGAAGCCAAGGAAAAAATATCGCCGAAAAACACCCTGTTATTCTTTACAACCTCTAAATATTG
>NZ_JBBVMF010000014.1:0-166240 GCF_038150125.1 Rhodohalobacter sp. 8-1
CAGCACTCCGGCCGTGTGTTTTACGCCGGATTCAAGGGGGGTCAGTATAGTCCGGAATATCCATGAACAATCTAAACTTCCACTCAAAAGTACATGCTACAATTTTAATACTCCTATTTATTGGATTCCACACTGGTTGCGGTTCAGTGAATAGTAATGATGAAGCTGATAATAGCAACGATGAGATTGTAAATCCTGCAAATGCTGATGGCCTGGCAGAGGTACTCATCATGCCCACCGGTACTGAACAGAGAGATGATAATCCGCCTGCTCCAACAGGCACATCTGATTCGCCAATAGCTTCTAACGCTATTGATCAGGTAACCAGTTCAAACGGTTCTACTGCACCTATTAACTTTGAGTTTGATAATCTCTCGGGCTATTTGGCAGGGTTTTATCTTCAAGTTGAAGGTGCCTCCAGTTACTTCGACATTCCCTTTATCGGCAATTCTGTTTCTGGGGGTGATCTCCAAATACCACTGGGAATACCATCAAATGTCGGTGAGGGGGAATTCTGCGTCAACTTTTGCATCTACGACTCAGAAAACAGAGTCAGTAATGTTGTGACCACGTGTGTAGATGTACTCAGGTTAGGTACCGGTGCCCTTCAACTGTCTTTATCCTGGGATAACACATCCGATCTAGATCTACATGTAACTGATCCATCTGGAACTACCATCAACTATATATACCCATCATCTTCAACCGGTGGAGAACTTGATCGGGATGATGTGGACGGTTTTGGACCAGAGAATATTTTTTGGACGGATGATGCGCCCGATGGCACCTATGTAGTAGAAGTAGATCACTACTCAGGAGAAAGTCCCACAAACTTTATCGTAACAATTACCGGTCCCAATCAATCACGGAGTTTTAATGGAAGTGCTACAAGTGAGAATAGAGTGCAAGTAGCATCATTCACTAAAAGTGGTAGTACACTCTCCTTTTAAATCAATTTCGTAAAAAATTTCACCTTAGACCCAATGTTTATGAAAGCTTTAAAAATTCTCTTTTCAATTATTCTATTTACACTATTACAAAACACTGTTCTTGCACAGGATCGACTCATCAAAGTCGATGGCGACATGCTCCAGGTAGTAATCACTAAAATAAGGGACCAGGATGTCAAATACAAGCTATATGAAAATCCTGATGGTCCGCTATTCACTAATAAAATTAGTATGATCCACAAAATAATTCTGGAAACAGGAGATGAGTTTTACTTTTCTCCATTAATCTCAAAACAGAAATCAAGTCACAGAGGATCTAATAGTTCTACTTCGGAGAATAATGATGAAGTGATGGAACAAGAAAATTTTAAAAATCAAGGAATGTATACTACACCTACAGACTCAAATCAATTTGAGGATGACGAAAATTTTAAACTTAATAAATTACATTGGACTGAGCGCACCTCAATTGACTACTCAATGTTAAATACAGATCTTAATAATATACAAACAGATCCTGAAATCGGATTGGTTTCATTGATGATGGAAATTATAACTTATAATACATTCACAATGATGGGAGAGTTTAACGCTAATAACGCATATTTAAATCATCATGGAATTGTCACAAACATAAGTGTGCGATCTAATTCTTTTGCATTTGAAGAGCAGATTTTGGTAGATCTGGGTATTGGATATGGGATTCAATATAACAGCTTGACCCTTTACTCGGCTTTAAATACTTCAGTATATTTTTGGCAAAAATTGGATTTTGGCGATGAATCTGAAAAGAACTCTGTGTTTTTCCCCTCAAATGCAGAATATTTTAAACTGGGTCTTCATTGGAAACCATTCCTGAAGAAAAGACTGGTAAACCACAATGATAGAAGAGCATTTGGTATACATGCTTCACTAAATTCTTATAATGGTGGCAATTCATTTATGATAGGTTTGTCTTTCTAAATTCCAAGAAAAGACATTTCATAATTCACATTATTTGAAACTCGATCTCCCATATGGTCCCCTCTTCCTTCTTCGTTTGAAGGGATGCAGACCCATTGAGTTGCCCCGCTCTCTCTTTGATATTCTGAACGCCGTTGCCATCTACTTTAATCTCTTCCGGATCAAACCCTTTGCCGTCATCTTCAACGAAGATTAGCAGGCAGTCTGATTCCAGGTTCATACGGATTGTAACGTTCTTTGCCTCAGCATGCCGGGCAATATTGGTGAGAATCTCACGAAAGATCAGCCAGATATTTTTTCGCTCATTGATGCTTGGCTTGCCGCTGAATGTGCCTGAGTGATTAAACGTGTGCTTGATGCTTCGCGAGTCCAGCAGGTCGGCCGCAAACCGTTTGCAGCGCAGCAGCAGGTTTTCCCAGTCGTCATTATCGGAGTGAATCACCCAGACGATGTCCGATATTTTCTCTTTGGCTTCACGCGAGGACCGCTGAATGAGCGTCAAAAACCTGTTGGTGTCTTTCTTCCCCAGCTTTTTTGAATCAATGGCATCGGCAAAAAAGTTGATACTGCTCAATGTGGAGCTTAGCTCGTCATGAAGGTCCCGCGCAATGCCGTCACGAATACGCTGTTCCCGTAAAATTGTACTCAGGCGCAATCGGTAGCCGCTGTAGATAAACCCGCCGGCCAGAAGTGCATAAAAAAGGTAAGCCCAGATCGTTCGGTACCACGGCGGAAGCACCTTGAACGTGTAAGCAGCAACCGAACCCTCAGCGTGATAGACATTTCGTCCCTGCACCTCAAACGTGTAGGTTCCCTCGGTGATAAACGTATAATCTTTTCTGGGTTCGCTGCTCCAACTGCTCCACCCATCTTCAAAGCCCCTGAGACGAACCCGGTAGCTATTTTCATCCGGATCTATGTAGCTGGCAGCAGCGTAGGTGAACCGCAGACTGTTTTCATCGTAGCTCAGCTCGGATATCCTGTTCTGCTCACCAAATCCGCCGTAAATCAGCGAATCGCGTTCGGCATAGGCGCCCGTAATCAGCGTATTAAAATCGTGGTCGTACTGCCAGCTTGGATCCGACAGATGGTACAGGTTGCGTGAACCGCCAAACCATGCGCTTCCATCCTCATTGCATCGAATCGCTTCAACGGACTGATCCCTTGCAATGGTCCGGTAGGGATCCGTAATTGTGGTCCATTTGCCACCGTCACGAACAGCACGCTTGATCAGACGATTATTTCTGAACCAGATCTCGTTCTCACTGCACTGTTCAAAATTAGAGAGATCTTTCGTTGGTATGTCCGGATCATTAAATGTGGTGTCGCGTAGAAACTGATTGTTTACTCTGTCAAAAACAAACAGTCCCTCGGTAGTGGCCAGCCTGATTCTTCCATCAAGAGTTCCAATTTTTCGAAGTGACGCTGATTCAGGGACTGGAATATCATAGCTGTCTTTTAAACTGCCATCTGATGAAAACCGGTATATGATATTATCCCACCTGGCTACCCACAGATTTTGTTCCTCTACATGGAGGTGACTAATATTCACATCTATGGTCAGCAGCGTGTCCGTCTTAATTTCTTCGTTTTCTATGGTAATCAGATCTACCCTATTTCTGCGGATCCCAAAATATTGATCTTTTATGTAGGGATTGGTGGCGAGCATATCGTACAGCTTATCAGATATTTTTTTTTCTTCTTCCGCACCAATAGTTAATAGGCCATTCCCCGTTGAGATTAAAAGACCGCTCTCAGTTTCAATACCATCAAATACGCGAGCTGTAACCAAGTCGCTGCTAATCAGACGGCTACTTGGAGTGATCGAAAACAGTCCTTCAGTAGTACCGGCATACACCGTATTCCCGATGCTTCCAATAAAGAGCGTAGCACCCGAATATCCGGCCTGTTCACCCCAAACTGTCACGGGATTATTTACAAGCAGCTTTGCGATTCCATTATCGGTTGCGGCCCAGAGAATACCCTCATTATCCAGGTAGACATCGTAAATCATATTTGTCGGAAGGCCGTGATCTTCAGTGATGGTGATGTACTCATCTCCATCATGGTTCATAATGACAATCCCCCCGTCCAGCGTAGCTATCGCAGCTCTGTTTTGGCCGATAGGTACTGCGCGGTACACCCGGTTTTCGTTGATGTAGTCAGCAGCCTCATGTTCGAACGGCCGAAATGTTTCGCCATCATAAACAACCAGTCCGTTTTCTCTTGATAGAAGCAGTACGTTATCGTCAATCGGAAGTGTATCGTAGATAACGTCTGCGTTATAGATCTCTATATCAGTTAATTTAGTGAACTCACCGTCATTGTAAAATGAAAGTCCATTGCCCGTAATTTGCGTCATGAGCCGGTTACGAAATGGGAAAATACTTCTGAGAGAAGCATTGGTTGGAACAGTAGTAACCGAGTCCTCTTCAATGATGTAAAGTCCTTCGTATGTGCGCGCGAATATCTTATCGTCCCGATTCACAAACTGCCAGACACTTGAAAAGTTATGACTGGAGCTGTCAACACGTTCGAGCAGGCTCACCGGATAAAACCGGTTCAGGCTGTCGGCTTTCACATCGCCAAAATCGCCGTTTCCGCCCCAAAACATCTTACCGTTATGGATCCCTAAAGATCGGACCGAACCTCCTGCCGGCACATGTTCGGCATTCCATTCATGCCCGTTGAAATGTAGCAAACCCCCACCATTACCAAAATATATTGAACCTACATCTGATTCAATGACTGCCCAGTTTTGGCGGGAGTTCTCGTATTCTTCGGGGGTGTAATTTTCTAACTGTACCACTCCCTGGGCTAAACCTGATACAGGCAGTATGAAAGTGATATAAATTAATAACCTGCACATGTTTAGTAAGATTGATTTACCAATCAAAGTCCAAAGATGTCTCAGGATGTTCTATTTTTGGATCAACATGGTCTTTATTTGGAGGTGTTGGCACCCTATTTTCACAATGTATAACCACTATTAGCTTCTTACCTTTTTCCTGGGATTCAATATGATGGACTGTCCCCAAATCTGAACCCGGAAAAAATTTAAATCCCTTTATACTATTTTTTGAAGGCATTTTCTCGAATTTAAGAAGAAGATCAAAATCATCTCTTAAATCACTCATATCTAATTCTAAAGAACCAAGCTCATCGCCTTCTTTCTTTTTTACTAATGATTTATGTTTATTCCTATCATTCTTATGACCAACTCCTCTGATTATTTCATCTTTATCATGTGTATTGTCTCCCTCGACCTCATATTTAAAAAATGCGTTCAAATTTTCATTAAGACCATTCTCAATATAATGCCCCTTTTTTGTACGTTTCATTTGTGTGTTTTTTTAGATTTAAGTGTTTGGCGTAATCATGTTTTTGTTATTAGCTCAACTTCCGCAACATCTTAAAAATCTACCTCAAAACCTTTTAAACAACGCTCTGTAGTGCTACATGCATTATTTTAAGAACTGGATACTCATTAGCAATTATATCAAATTACTCAGGTAATGACAGTCCCGCTTAGGATTCTCTTCCCTGAGTAACAGTGTGATATCTTCCATTAATTTTGGAGGCGTTTACAACCTTCATTCTGCAATACCTTCTTACCCCAGCGACTTCGCGCCCCCGCGGTTCCAAAAACGGTGACTGCCTTTTACAGTATAAGATCTACTGTTTTAATTGAAACATATTTTGTAGCCACTACATCGCTATTTTGCGGCAGTTGAGTTAGAAATTACTGCTAAGATTATTCCCCACGATCAATTTTAATCAATCCATTGGTGATTCCTTTCGCTACTGCTTCTGCTTTACTTTTAACCTGCAGCTTTCGGTAGATGTTGCGGATATGATAGCTTACACCATCCACCGAAAGATAGATCTGGTCAGCAATTGCCGAGTAGGACTTCCCGTCCCCTAGCAACGTTAAAATCTCTTGCTCCCTGTCGGATAATGTATATTCTTTTTTTGCTTTTGGCAATTTCTGCATCGAATCGATCACTTTTCGTGCAATAATCGGCGACATCGGTGAGCCACCACCGTAGGCTACTTTTACTGCTTTTACCAGCTCTTCCGGGCTCACTTTTTTCACAAAGTACCCGATGGCACCGCTCCTCAAAGCCTTGAAAACATGTTCGGAATCTTCAAGTACCGAAATCATAATGATGGAGAGTGCGGGATTGATCTCAAGGAATTTCTCCACTCCATCGGTTCCCAGCATGCCGGGGAGCTGGATATCAAGCAGCAAAATATCGCACCAGGCAACATCCTTAGATTCCAATGCATCTTCACACGACCTGAACACACTTTTTACGACGATTTCCTTATCGGCATCCAGTATCGTGGTCCAGCCCTCCCTGATGTAAGGGTTGTCTTCAACTATGATAACTCTGATTAATGTCGGCTCTTCCAATATCTTAGGTGTTTTTATGTAATCTCTTAATAATCACCCTGAATGTAACTACATGAATGGGTAGTAATGTATTGCTATAAATTACTGGTCAGCTATCAATCTTAACGGCAATCTATTTAGCAAAATACCAAGTGGAATTGGGCAGTCAACTATCGATTCAGTCCGAGTAAATAAAAAATTTGAGAAGACTTTTTGTCTCGGTCATTCCAGGAAATGCATCTATATCTCGGCTGCCTGCACCTATTGGATTTTTGATTGAATTCCGTTGGTGTTAGCTAATGAGTACCCTCCACCCGTCAGCCCGCAAATACAGCGTGCAGACGGGCAGTTATTCAAGCCCTCTTTGCATACTCTAATCACTAATTAAGAAATTATTATTGAAAATACTTAATCGATTCTCTGATAGCCAAATGACTGATAAAATATAAAACCCGGGACGTTTAAACCCGGGCTCTATTTGAGTTTTGTACCTCAAGCCAATGTCTCTTAATTTTCGTTGCTCGGGTAACCCTTTTATTTTATCAGCATCATCTTTCTCGTTTGAAGAAACTCCCCCGCCTGTATTCGATAGATGTAGGTACCACTCGATAATTTGGACGCGTTAAACTGAACCTGATGTCTGCCGGCTGCCCGTTGTTCATTAACCAACGTCGCGATACGCTGACCGAGCATATTGTAGACATCCAGACGAACCTCGGCAGCTTCCGGCAGCCCGAACTCGATGACGGCACTCGGATTGAACGGATTTGGGTAATTTTGGGCCAGGCTGAATTCAGTCGGTACACCTGCGTCATCATCAATAGATGTGGCCATTCCTGTTCTGAACGTATAAATATCAGACCAGCCAGAGACACCAGACCCGTTTTCGGCCTGTACCCGCCAATAGTAATCAGTCATAGATTCTAAATCATCGAGAGGTTCAAAGGCTGTACCTGAAATACCAGAACTGTCGATTTCCAGGGAACTAAACCCCTCATCAATCGACACCTGAATGTGGTAGCTTTCGGCGCCATCTGATCCATTCCATTCAAAAATAGGACGAGCTTTTACGTCAACAGACTCATCCATAGGATTTATCAGAGAAATCGCAGCTGGAACTGATGGACACGTTCCCCACTGAGGTTGTATTTCCACTTGTCCAAAGAATCCGCTATCGGTATCAAACCTGTCCGGTTGAGTGTCAATAAGTTCTACGCACCAGCCACTTAAATCTTGGTTGAAGGCTGATGAATTTACAAACATTAAATTCATATTGGTCACTTGGCTCACGTCCCAACCGCTGATATCTTGATTAAAAACAGACGCATTATAGAACATTGCTCGCATTCTGGTCACCTGGCTTACGTCCCAGTCACCAATATTCTGGTCGAAGGCGGATGAATAATAAAATAAATTTCCCATATCAGTTACCTTACTCACATCCCAACCACCAATATCCTGATTAAATGCAGATGCATTGGAAAACATTGCGCCCATATCTGTCACATTGCCTACATTCCAATTCCCGATATCTTGATCGAATTCAGTCGCGCCTTGAAGCATCCCACTCATATCGGTTACCTGACTTACGTCCCATCCGCCGATATCCTGATTGAAAGCAACGGCGTTATTAAACATGTTACTCATGTTTTGAACCTGGCTAACATCCCATTCATCCATACTCCGGTTGAAAGCTGAAGCTCCTCGAAACATAGAACTCATAGTAGTCACCGCACTCACATCCCAACTGCCTATATCTTGATTAAAAACTGAAGCACTTGAAAACATGAATAACATATCGGTTACCTGACCTACATCCCATCCGCCAATATTTTGATTAAATGAAGTTGCATTCCAAAACATACTGCTCATATCAATTACATTGGTCACCTCCCAATTTTCAATATCCCCGTTAAAATCTGAGGCAAAGCTAAACATACCCCCCATATTTGTAACGTTACCTACGTTCCAGGTATTTAAATCCTGGTTGAAAGAGTAAGCTTCTCGAAACATATAACGCATCGTAGTCACTGCACTGACATCCCAATTACTGATGTCCTGATCGTAACTAGATGCACGATCAAACATACTATTCATTGTTGTAACACTTGAAACATCCCAGCTGCCGATATCTTCATTAAAATTACTTTTTTCACGAAATAGTGACCTCATATCAGTAATACCACTTGTACATGTCGTTGCAGCATTTTCGGTTGTAATTTGATCTTTCCTACGTTTGGTATAAGTAACAGCACCTACTGAACCTACCTCTCCCACATCTGCACTATCACATTCTACAGTTACTCCATTTTCTGCTAATTTAAAATCCGGATTATCAATTGGCACGAATGGACAAGTTCCCCAAACAGGTTGTTTTTCAGGCTCTCCAACAAATCCGCTTTCTGTATCAAAATCATCTGGTTTAGATGTAATTAATTCCACACACCAGCCTGATAGATCCTGATTGAAAGCTGTAGCATCGTTAAACATCCCAATCATAAACTCAACTTTTGAGACATCCCATCCACCAATATCCTGATTGAATGCATCAGTGTCTGCAAACATTGAGTTCATCACGAAAACCTCACTCACATCCCAATTACTGATATCCTGATTAAAGTTTTTTGCACCCGAAAACATTTGCCCCATGCGAGTGACATTGCTTACATCCCAATCACCTATATATCCATTGAATTTGACAGCACCATCAAACATTCCTCCCATTAGCGTAACATTTGACACATCCCAATTTCCAATTTCCTGATTAAATTCAACGGCATTTGTAAACATAAAAGCCATGTTTATCACATTACTTACGTTCCAACTACTGATGTCTTGGTTAAAACTTGTAGCGCCATTAAACATTGAAATCATTGTTTCAACACTACTTACATCCCATGCACTAATGTCCTGATTGAAGTTCTGGGCATTCAAAAACATTTGCCCCATCCGGGTCACGCTGCTTACATCCCAGTCACCAATATCTTGATTAAATGGATGAGGTTGATTCTCATCAAAACTGGCAAACATATTGAACGTGTTGGTAACATTACTTACGTCCCAGTCACCAATGTCCTGATTAAAGTCAGTCATTCGGAACATTCTATTCATATTGGTAACCTTGCTTACATCCCAATTGCCAATATCCTGATTGAATGACGTCATATTTTCTGCATCTCCTGCAAACATCAGGCTCATATCTGTTACGTCTGAAACATCCCAACTGCTAATATCTTCATTGAAATCAAATTCAAGCTCAAACAAACTTGACATATCGGTTATGCCGCTGGTACAGGTGGTAGCAGCATTTGACGTCGTAACCTGTTCTTTTGTACGTTTAGTATATGTCACACTATTTACAGTGCCCGACTCACCAACTGCCGCAGCATCACAAATAATTGTAACCCCATTTGCAGCTAATTCAAACGCCTCACTCATCTGTTCGTTTAATACATCATTTACATTACGTGGCACTAATTGATACCCATCATCACCGGATGTGGAGAATTGGCCCAATACACCTGTAAATGTAAAAACATCGGGTATGCTTTCTCCAATGAGCTCAGTATCGCCATTCCCCACAACTCGCATCGTTACATTGGAGTTAGGCGTTCCATTTTCAAGCAGTGAATAAGTGGTGTTCCCCTGAAATTGTGCGTCATCGGTGTCGATCGACAACCCGCTTATCATTATCAATTCAGATTCATAAGACTCGCCAACATCACCCAGAGTGATCTCAGCCGGCTCAGGCAACGGGTTCCCTCTTGATGTCACTGTATGATCAGTGATACTGCTAAGCTGAAACAGGCTATTAAATTCGTCAGTTACCCCTACAATAACAATAGAGTCACCGGGAGCTACATCACCCGAACCAATTGCATCATTATACTCACCGGAACCTTGAAATGTACTAATCGCTGCATCACCATCCTGAATATGAGAAAAACGGCCGTTAGCTCGTGTCACAATTCCTTTAATTCGGACGTCTGTTCCCAGTGCAAGACCGCGGGCTTCTTCAATCGTTACATCGGAATATTGAGTTTGGGCCGATGCTATTTGTGAGAGGGTAGTTATAAGAACTGTGATTATGAAAAATCGTATAAGAGTGTTCATGACGTATGCATTTTGAATTGTGCGTGAATGGATTAGAAACGACCCCGCCAGGCATCAAGCATGGATTTTCAAATCCTTTCATAACATTGCCCATTTTGAAACACTTTGTCACTACATCTTTATGTAGTTATCTGTCTTTTTTAGGTGCTTAAAACGTCAAATCTATACTGAGGCAACTCATAAAATCTTAAGATTAGTGTCAATTCATTTCTGAAGTGTCGGGTTGAGAATGAAGACATAATCCGCTCATATCACATCTTAGAATGAATATGAATGACGTAATAATCTTCTATAAGGTTAAATCGAAGGTAGCGATAAGGCTGAGCGATTCACCTGATGAAGCGAATTTATCCGGTGAAGATCTTCTACAGAACTCTCCCAGGTCATCATTGACACTTTATTATTCTGTTTAAAAAATTCTCCTTCTCAATACTACATATTCATGTAGTGCAAGTACGTTTCAAAATATCTACTGTTGAGTTATCTCTTTAAATTTCAAGACAATCCATCATTTGGGCCATAAAAGCCCGTAATTTTTAATCGAGACAGACAATCATGGTCCAGAAATCAACCCTTCTCATCATATACAGTGTAGCTGCTTTACTTGTAGCTTCATGCACAAACAGTACTAGTCCAAATATCGAAGAGTCACTTGAACTCTATGCGGGGCTTGAAGCCATTCCCGAGGCTAAAAATTCGCTTGTAACCGTAAACCGTGGCTCTGATGAAACCAAAGATGGATATTTCAAAATTTCCGTTGATAATATCAGCAGAAACTCAATTCTCACCCCGGGCGAGTATGATGCCTGGTGTCTTGAATGGAAAAAGGACCTTCGCTCTTCAGGCGACACTCATGAAGGAGTTGCCTGGTTTTCCTCAGGTGATAACGATAAATGGAAACCACTAAACTACTTTTTTAGCATACGACAGAAGTTGCAGGCTGATGATCCCGACCTTACATACCGTGAGATCCAGGCCGTTGTGTGGGTGCTGGCCGGCGAGATGGGCATTGCTCCAAAATTTGACGTTTATATGCCCGCTGGCCAGTTGCCGTCACGGCTGCGATCTGATGGAGAAGCAAATTTCAGCCGTGATAAAGTAGCTGCAATTTCAGCCACAGTAATTCAACAGGCTCCTGAAGCTTCGGTGCCATATTCAGGAACAATTGCTCAAACCGCATCAAACCAGCAGGATATGTTTGTTGACGATGATGGGTTTAAATTAGCGAACAATGGAGTTACGGTAATCTGTCCTGGTGCTTCCTCGGGTGATTTTGGCAAAGTAAATGGTATTGAGTATGAAGCAGTGGACAATGCATTGTTGCGTACCCGCCGGGATGAGGGGGCAGACCTGACCATATTATGTACGACTTTAGTTACTGATATGAGTGGTTTGTTTGATAAATTTAATTTCAATAATTACAGTAATTTCAACCAAGATATTGGAAGTTGGGATACTCAAAATGTAACAACGATGAGAAGAATGTTTAACAGTAATAAATCTTTCAATCAAGACATTGGCAGCTGGAATACTGTAAATGTAACAGTAATGGCTGGCATGTTCAGCGGCGCATCAAATTTTAATGGCGATATAGGTAACTGGATCACTGCAAATGTAACAAATATGGGAGCAATGTTTAACCTTGCAACTTCTTTCAATCAAGATATTGGTAACTGGAATACTAAGAATGTGAGACGAATGAGTTCAATGTTTGCCGACGCATCTTCTTTTAATCAAAATATTGGCGCTTGGAATGTAAGTAAGGTAACAAATCGTGGTACTATGAATACTATGTTCTTTAATGCATCAAGTTTCAATCAAGACCTTTCAGAATGGTGTGTTGAGGAGCATTCTGAGAAGCCAGATTTCTTTGATCATGAAGCAGATAATTGGACTTTGGCCCGGCCAAATTGGGGGGCGCCCTGCGGTTCAATTTAATCTGTTCATTTTCGTGAAGAAAAATTCTAAAAGGCCTTTGTACTGAAAATGTGCGAAGGTCTTTTTTATCTGACATTATCCCAATAAACATTTTATAAAGTCTACTTATTACTTCTGTCCATTGATAAAATTTCAAACAGTATTGCCTGGCATATTTTAATCGACGACTAAATCTTACTTCTTCTGCTTTGTTTGGGGTAACCTATTGTCTCTTCATACACCCGATGACAATAATAAAAACGGATCAATGAAAGACAGCCTTCGTAAATACAGCGTCATTTAAACTCCCGGCTAAGCTCTCTTGCTGATCATCTAATTTGGTTAGCCTAAAACGCTTTCATTTAGTACTTTACCGGAAATCGAGCTTGTTTCAAACACCATCAAACCTTAATAAAAACAAGAGGCAACCCATGCTAAGAAATCAAATCAAAGAAAGTGACTGGAAAATATTTAAGGAACTGAGGCCGCTGGCTTTAGATCGGTATTGCAAGCGTGTGATGGAGGATGTTGAAAAGACGATTCATCAAAGCAATAAAGACAGCCACACCAGGTACATAGAGATGTACAAGACCGTCAAAGAGGGCGACAAAAAACTGGCCCAGATGTTTGATGGGTATAGCCGGTCAAAAGCTGTTGAGCAGCTGCTTTTGTACTACAGTAACGATTTACTGACGGATGAGGAATTTGCACGGTTAAGTGACGAAACACGTGAACAAATTCTTAGTATTCTTGAAATTATGAGAGGTTAGTAAAATTCATTTTTTTGTTCGTTTGATATGAAAACAGATCACCATCTCAAATAGACGTATACGGGACGAGTTTATCAATCCTAAACCTGTCAGGTTTGATATATGAAAGACTTGCAATGACCATAGATACAAAAACCTGACAGGTTTCAAAGCCCCCTTCTACCCCACCAGCTCCTTCTCCTTATAATTTTTCTTGTAACCACTCGGCGACATCCCGATCAGTTTCTTAAACTGGCGGTTAAAGTTTGAGACGTTGTTAAAGCCGCTCTCATAACAAATCTGGGAAATGTTGTAATCTGTATTCCGCAGCATTTTGCATGCATTAGAGACCCTCACCTCAATCAAAAACTGTACAAACGTTTTTTGCGTGTGTTCCTTAAAAAAGTGACAAAAAGCAGCCTGGCTATAGTTAGCTATATTGGCCACATCTTCCAGTTTGATGTTTTCATGAAAATGGTCCAGAATGTAGTTGAATACTTTATTGACCTTTTGATTCTTTTGATCGCTTAACGGAACCGAGCTGCTCATGGTGGCGAGGTAGCTGAAATTATCGGTCGCAGAGAGCTCATCTAAGATGGTCAGAATCGAAAGTAAGCGGTCGAAATCTCCCTGGTCCAGAAGATTAAATATTTTGGGTCCAACAAGTTTAGATACAAATGAATCAAAGTGAATGCCTCTGCCGGATCTTTCAATCAGATGTTTTATATCGGATGTTTCATCGAGATTAAAAAATCCATCCCCAAGAGACTTTTCATGAAAAAAGACCGATATGGTTTTACAAGCTTTCTCTTTTTCCTCTTCGAAATAGACCGGATCGCTTTTGAAAACGTGCGACTGGCATGGACCAATCAAAAACAGATCACCCGGACCGTATGAAATAAACGAATCGCCGGCAAACAGGTCGCCGGTTCCTGCAACAATGTAAATCAGCTGCAGTTCCGGATGGTAATGCAACCTGTCATACATATGGGGCAACTCGTGAAATTCAACGATAAATCCTTTACTGCTTGTTTTTGGAAGTCTGAAATAGATTGAATTATCGTCCATAAACTTAGATCCAGCTTTTTTATACTTAGAGCAAATATTGACTTATTTTACTTATTATTTTGTAATGATACCAACATAATTGTAAGATAGTATCACTATTCAATATCATTCTACATGAATTGAAGCACAGCTCAACCAAAAAGACTAAGAAAATTTGTTATACTTTCTTTCATAGCTCAAATTGAAACTGAAAGTTAATAGGCCGCCATCGAGATTTTTAGTAAATGACCGACTTTCAATGATGCAAGAGAATAATCATTGGATAAGTTAAAATCGTATAAGCATTTGTCGGTATGATCCCATTTATTTATGGGAGACTGAACGGACGCTATGTTTACAGATTACTGCATTTAAGCATTAAGTGTCACTAAGTGTTCAACTCTTTGATCTTTGAACAAAAAATCATGCATCATAGTGACAGTGGAATCCAATCAGGTTAAAAAATTCAGATCGGTAGCCAGAGACTGGCTATCGTATTGAAAACCAAATTTGAAAAATTAAACCAAATCGGAAAAATCGATGAACGTCAACTGGAAAGGTGTCTACCCTGCTGTTACTACCAAATTTTTTGAAGACGGAAATTTGGATATTCAATCATTCGAGAAAAACATTTTGGCACAAATCGATGCCGGTGTCCATGGAATTATATTAGGCGGGTCACTTGGAGAAGCCAGTACACTTAAAAACAGTGAAAAACTGGAACTTGTACAGAAAACCCTTGAGCTGGCCAACGGCAAGATTCCGGTAATTATGAACATCGCGGAAAAGTCTACGCAAGACGCTATCAGTTCGGCTAATGACGCTGAAAAACTAGGTGCGTCTGGATTAATGATGCTGCCACCTATGCAGTACAAAGCCGATGACCGCGAGACGGTTCACTTTTTTAAATCTGTTGCTAAATCGACAGATCTGCCAATTATGGTCTACAACAACCCGATAGATTACGGCATTGAGGTAACAGTAGATATGATGGAGGAATTGACCAGACACGATAATATTCAAGCTATTAAAGAGTCGACAAGGGATACATCAAATATTACGCGGATGATCAACCGGTTTGGAGATCGTATCAGTGTTTTCTCCGGCGTGGATACCATCGCCTGCGAATCTCTGATGCTCGGCGCCTCCGGCTGGGTTGCCGGTTTAGTTTGTGCCTTCCCTAAAGAAACTGTTGCTATATACCATCTTGTAAAATCCGGGCGATACAAAGAAGCCCGTGCAATTAACCGGTGGTTTATGCCTCTTCTCGAGCTTGATATCAACCCAAAACTTGTGCAAAATATTAAACTTGCTGAAGTAGCTACCGGCATCGGAACCGAACATGTACGAGAACCGCGGCTGAAACTGGCTGGCGAAGAACGAGAAAGGGTATTGGCGGTTATTGATGGTGCCCTCAAAAACCGACCAAAAATTAACGATTTGATTGAAAATTACAGCGTACTATCTCAGCAAGCATAGAATTTCCAACTATCTAACAATTCCACCTGCTTATGATTAAAGGAGTTAATTTTATTGGCCAAACGGCCTCCAAGAAGAATAAGGAAACATTTCAGGCGTTTGATCCATCCGCTAATAAACCGCTGCATGAAGGGTTTCATATTGCAACCTCAGATGAAGTTGATGAGGCTGTTCAAAAAGCAGAAAAAGCTTTTCCAATCTACAGCCGGCTTCCCGGCAGCATCAAAGCTGATTTCCTGGAGGCTATTGCCGACGAAATTATGTCTCTTGGTGATACATTAATCAAACGCGCATCGGCTGAATCAGGCCTGCCAAACGGGCGGTTTGAAGGCGAACGCGGACGCACGGTAGGTCAGCTGCGTATGTTTGCTGATCTTCTCCGCGAAGGATCGTGGGTAGATGCCCGGATTGATACTGCACAACCTGACCGCGAACCGATCCCCAAAGCCGATATCCGGAACATGCTGGTGGCTCTTGGACCTGTCGCCGTGTTTGGCGCAAGCAACTTTCCGCTGGCCTTTTCTACGGCCGGCGGAGACACAGCCTCTGCCCTGGCCGCAGGATGCCCTTTGGTTGTGAAGGCTCACGAATCGCACCCCGGCACAAATGAACTCGTATCGCGTGCAATTTTAAAAGCCGCTGATTCCATCGACGACATTCCGGACGGGGTGTTCAGCAGCCTGAATGGAAAAGCGGATATCGGGCAGCAACTGGTTGCCCATCCATCCATCAAAGCCGTTGGATTTACGGGGTCACTGAATGCCGGACGATCCATCTTTAATGCAGCCGCAAACCGCGATGAACCGATTCCTGTGTATGCTGAAATGGGAAGCGTGAACCCTGTTTTTCTTCTCGATAATAAGCTTAAATCTTCTGCTGAGGAACTTGCTTTGCAATATTCTCAGTCTGTCACGCTTGGAAAGGGTCAGTTCTGTACGAAACCCGGCTTACTTATCGCTCAAAAAGGGGATGGGCTCACCACATTTACAAACGCCCTGTCTGACAAACTGAATGATTTCCAGCCAAGTTGTATGCTCAATAAAGGCGTTGCGTCAAACTACGTCAAAACGCGGGAGGAGTTTTTGGATCAGCCGGGTGTAGAAACCATACAGCCCGCTACTAATGAAACCGAACTTAATAAATCTGCCGCGCTGGCCACTGTTGATGCCGCCACATTCTTAGAAAATAAATCACTATGGGAAGAAGTTTTTGGCCCGTTTACTCTTATCGTCTCTTGCGATGATAGCGCAGAAATGCACCAGGTTGCAACCGATCTCGACGGGCAGCTTACACTCACGTTTATGGGGGATGATGACGACCTCACGTCTCACAAAGATTTGATTCATCAGTGCCAGCAGAAAGCGGGACGTCTTATCTTTAACGGTGTACCGACGGGTGTTGAAGTTTGCCACTCTATGCAACACGGCGGACCCTACCCGGCAACAACCGATTCCAAGTTTACATCGGTGGGAACAGGTGCTATCCGGCGGTTTGTGCGACCGGTGGCATATCAGAATTTCCTTACAGATCTTCTTCCCGATGAACTAAAACCGGGAAATCCGCTGAATATTCTTCGCCTTGTTGATGGTGAGTATAAGCGATAATCTAAGCAATAAAAATGAAATTATAATTAATCTGGATGATGATAGCCTGATCATCAAAATAACCATATGAGCATTTCAAAGCGTTTTTTCTGTATTGATGCGCATACGTGCGGAAATCCCGTTCGCCTGGTTGCCGGCGGTGGTCCCCTGCTTGAGGGACGATCGATGAGTGAAAAACGACAGCATTTCCTGCGTGAATACGACTGGATCAGAAAAGGGCTGATGTTTGAACCGCGAGGACACGATATGATGTCGGGCAGTATTTTGTATCCGCCGTCTGATCCGGAAAACGATACCGGCGTGCTTTTTATAGAAACGAGCGGTTGCCTGCCGATGTGCGGCCATGGAACCATCGGAACCGTTACAATCATGATTCAGGAAGGACTCGTTGATCCAAAAACACCGGGCAGCGTAAATCTGGAAACACCGGCAGGGTTGGTCAGGGCATTCTACACTATGGATGGAGACCGGGTCTCATCGGTAAAGCTGCAAAATGTTGCCAGTTACCTGCACTCCACGGGACTTACTGTGTCATGCCCAACCCTCGGAGAATTGACGGTTGATGTGGCCTATGGCGGAAATTTCTATGCTATTATTGATCCGCAAGAGAATTTTTCAGGCATTCAGGATTTCAAAGCCGACCAGCTTGTTCAGTGGAGCGGCGAGATTCGAAAACAACTGAACGATGCTCACTCATTTTTACATCCGGTTGATAAAACAATAAATGGATTAAGCCACATTCTTTGGGCCGGTGATACAATCAAAGAGGCATCTACCGCCCGGAATGCCGTTTTTTACGGCAACAAAGCCATTGACCGGTCACCGTGCGGAACGGGAACATCAGCCCGGATGGCACAGTGGCACGCAAAAGGGTTGCTCAAAAAAGGAGATGTATTTATTCATGAAAGCTACATCGGCAGCGTCTTTACAGGCCGCATCGAAATGGAAACAGAACTTGGCGGACAACCCGCAATTATTCCAAGTATCGAAGGATGGGCCAAAATTACAGGCTACAACAATATTCTTATCGATGACGACGATCCGTATGCATTTGGGTTCCAGGTGATATGAGTATGACTTATTCAGTTTACACAGCAATGAGATACCTTGGGGCAGCGGCACTAGTATTTCAATTTGGACCCTATAACTTATTGGTCAAAATAGATTTTATTCTTGATTGACCTAGTCTTTCTAAAAATGGCGTAAATAAATGTTTTTTAATCAACAATACTGTTATTCCACACCACAGTCTGGTATCCCTTCCTTTGTTAAATTGAGTCATCCCGCACCCCGATGCGGGATCTCCCATCTTAACATGTATGGAGTAAGCCACTGGCAGGATTTACATATCGAACGAAAATGGGAGATCCCGGCTCGGAGGCCGAGATGACGCCATTTCCGGAATTAAATCACTCATAAATTAAACAGATGTCCAACAACGGCATAATCATAATCGGAGCAGGAATTGCGGGAGTAAGCGCGGCTTATTATTTGAATCGTGCCGGGTACGAGGTTACTATCATCGAGAAGAGTTCCGGCAGGGATAATTGCTCCTACGGAAATGCCGGTATGATTGTGCCCAGCCACATCATTCCTCTCTCCTCTCCCGGTATGATCAGCAAAGGACTGCGCTGGATGCTTGATGCCGAAAGCCCGTTTTATATCCGCCCGCGCCTCAGTCTCGACCTGCTGCAGTGGCTCTGGAAATTCAAGCAATCCTCGACCGAAAAGCATGTTGAAGAATCGGGACCCCTTCTCAGAGATCTGCTGATGGCCAGCCGCGACCTGCTGATTCAGATTGAGCTGGATGTAGAGATTGACTTCAGCTTTAAGAAGAAAGGACTCTTCATGTTTTGTAACACAGACTACGGTCTTTCAAAAGAAATTGAGATCGCTAAAAAAGCCCTCAACCTGGGAATTCCGGCAGAGATTTTATCACCTGAGGAGGTTAAAAAATTAGAGCCAGCACTTGATATAAAAATTGTAGGTGCAACATACTATCCAAATGACGCGCATATACATCCGGGGTCTTTGATGGAAAAATTGAAATCCATTATTGAGAAGCGCGGCGTTCGGATTTCCTATAACACGCAGGTGACTGATATAATAACAAACGGCGAGAAAGTTGAATCTGTAATCACCTCAGACAATCAGACATTTACCGGTAAGACATTCATTAATTGTGCCGGTGCATGGTCGTCTTCTTTTATGTCGATGGCAGACCGAAAACTCCTCCTTCAGGCGGGAAAAGGATACAGTATCACCCTGGAAAATCCGCCTGTTCGCCCTGACTATTGCGGGATATTATCAGAGAAAAAAGTAACCCTCACCCCGATGTATAATTCTCTGCGTTTTGCCGGTACAATGGAAATCGTTGGAACCGATACGTCCGTCAATCCGAAGAAAATCAGCGGGCTTAAAAATTCCGTGCTTGAGTACCTGCCACAATTTGAAGCTGAGGATCTGGAAGGCCATGAGGTCTGGACCGGTCTTCGACCCTGCTCCCCTGACGGACTGCCCTATGTTGGTGCCGTTGCCGGATATTCCAACTTTTACACGTCCACCGGTCACGCTATGATGGGCATGAGTCTGGCCCCGTCATCAGGCAAACTGCTTGCAGATTTAGTGATGTATGGAAAATCTGAACTCAATTCGGATTTAATCAGTCCAAACCGATTTAACTAAACCGCTCACAATTTTTGATGTCTTAATCAATTTCTCATGATGAATCCCCTTCACTCTTCCCGATCCTCCAATAGTCCGGCAGCTACATTTCAGCTGATTTCCCTTTCACTTGTATTGGCAGCCCTGGTTTTGATGCTCCCGGCAATTAGCGTGTCGGCAGCGCAGCAAACGTCAGATGATGTTCCGATGTCAACCCTCATTGAAATTTTTGATGAAGATAACGCCGTTCTCAATCGTCGTTACAACGTTAGGTATTCTCATGAATATTTCGAGCGGTTTGACCAGTTTTACGGAGACTGGCTAAACCGGCTTGATGCCATCGATTTCGAAGCGCTTGACCATCGCGGAAAAGTGGATTTCCACTTACTGAGAAATCACGTAGAACGGAGAAATTATTTTATGAAACTCGATCATGAGCAATTTCTTGCCATTGAAGAGTGGCTTCCTGATATAGAATCAATTATGCTGTTCATCAACACAAGACGTTACGGTACAAAACCGGACGCCAAAACCATCGCCGCTGAGATGGACAGATGGACTGAACAGATCGATTCATTACAAGCAGCGCTTCAATCCTCCCTCCCGCTTTTGAAAAAAGATGCAAATGCCGCCAGTGACGCGCTTGAAGATATTTTTGAAAGCGTGGAAGATGCCTATGACTTCTACCACGGATACGATATTGAATTTACATGGTGGGCCGAAGAGCCGTATGAAAATCTTGCATCAACATGGACCACTTACTCCGACACGATTGATGAGTACTTTGACGCCGCCAATGAACAGATTGACGACAGTGGAATAGTCGGCAACCCAATTGGGCGCGAGGAAATTGAAAAGCGGCTCGAATTTGAAATGATTGCCTATTCTCCTCAGGAACTCATTGATATTGCAGAACATCAGTTTGCAAAAGCTGAACAAGAAATGCTCGAAGCGTCACGTGATCTTGGGTTTGGAGACGATTGGCGGGCGGCACTCGAACATGTAAAAGAGCAATATGTTGAACCTGGCAAGAAACCGGAGCTGATCATGCGGCTGTAAAACGAGTCGATGGACTTTATCGAAAGCCGTGACCTGCTAACTATCCCTCCACTCGCAAAGGAAGTCTGGCGGATGGAGATGATGTCGCCGGAACGGCAGCTCATCAGCCCGTTCTTCCTCGGCGGTGAAGTGATCCGCATTTCATACCCAACAAACACGATGGGTCACGACGCAAAACGCATGAGCATGCGGGGAAATAATCCGCACTTCAATCGCGCCACCGTTCACCATGAATTGATTCCGGGTCACCATCTGCAGGGATTTATGAACCGGCGTTACAGCACCTACCGCGCGCCGTTCCGAACATCCTTCTGGGGCGAAGGCTGGGCCCTCTACTGGGAGTTGCTTCTTTGGGATAAAGGGTTTGCCGAATCGCCTGAAGACCGCATTGGCATGCTGTTCTGGAGAACGCACCGGTATGCGCGCATTATTTTTTCACTGAATTACCATCTCGGAAACTGGACGCCCCAGCAGTCGATCGACTACCTGGTTGAACGGGTTGGGCACGAGTATGCGAATGCGGAAGCAGAGGTCCGGCGCTCATTTACCGGTGGATATGGCCCACTATATCAAATTGCTTACATGATCGGCGGCATGCACTTTTACTCTCTGTACCAGGATTTTGTGGAAAACGGCGGGATGAGCGCTAAAGGGTTTCACGATCGCATCTTAAAAGAAGGCAGTATACCTGTAAGAATGGTAAAATCCATTCTGACTGAAGAAGCACTTGAGAAATATGAAATTGCAGATTGGAAATTTGCAGATTATGTTTATACTCATTAAGTGTGCCGTTTACATTTATTAACTTTCGGTCAATCGATTATTTATTTACAATTACGATACTCATACGGTTACACCACCGGGTATTTCGAATCCGGATGTTCAATTGTAAATAATGACGCTTTCCGATTTGATTTGGAAAGCGCTTTTAAAACGATGAGAACATAAGCTATATTCCGCCAGATTCAGGCTGCCGGTAAAAGGCTGCGTAAGCGGATTCTTGCTTGATCACAACTAACTACCATATTCACGAACTAACCAGAACTCAAATATTCTTATGGAAAGCACAACCTCACAACTATCAGATATTAACCGCAAGAAGATATTTATGGGAATCTGTCTTGCGCTCGTACCCACAGGCTTCTCATTTGTACTTGTAAGTAACATACTTGCTCAGCTAAAAACCGAATTCATTCTTACCAATGCCCAGGTAGGTTATATTGGCGGAGCTGCTCTTTGGGGGATGGCGGTTTCACTATTGACGATTGGACCGTTTCTGGAAAAAATAGGGTTAAAACGAGCTACTGTAGGCGCATTTGTATGCCATCTTGCAGGTGTTACATTCTTTCTTTTTGGTTCACTTTACGCAGGTGAACCCAATGCGTTCTGGATCTTATTTATGGGTGCCATTGGCTTTGGTGCCGGGAACGGCCTAATCGAGGTAGCCGGTAACCCGCTCACAGCTGCACTGTTTCCCAAGAACAAAACCACCAAACTCAATCATTTCCATGCCTTCTTCCCCGGTTCGATGGTTGTAGGTGGCCTGCTTGGATTTGCGATGGTGGAGGTTGGCTCTGTAGGATTTCTCGATCTTGGCCACTGGACTACTCAGATTGCTATCATTTACATACCAATTATTGTTTACGGTATTATGGTACTGCCTGAAAAGTTTCCAAAAACCGAAACTGCAGAAGCAGGTATTCCAATCGGCGAGATGTTCCGCTACACATTTACCCACCCACTTGTCTGGGGTTTGATATTCCTGAAAATGATCACTCTTTCACTCGAAATGGGACCAAGCCGCTGGATTCCAGAAGTACTGCTTGCTGCAGGGGTTCCAGGAATCCTGGTGTTCGTCTGGATTAGTGTGATTATGGTGGTTCTTCGATTCTTTGCCGGAACATTTGTGGAAAGATTCTCCCCTACCGGCATGCTCATTGGTGCCTCAGTTCTGACAGGTACGGGACTCTTCATGTTTGCATTTATTGAAACTGGAATTGTACCACTGTTGCTTGCTGCTACAGTATTTGGCTGTGGTATTGCCTATTTCTTCCCAACAATGGTTGGGCTGATGAGTGAGCGGTTTCCAAAAGCCGGATCGCTTGGTATTGTACTGCTGATCGGATTTGGTTTCTTTGCGGCTGGCGGATCAAACGCTATCATGGGAAGTATTGCCGACAGCTATCTGCCGGATGCACTCAATGTTGAACAAACAGTTGATGTTCTGGAGCAGGTTGAAGAACGATTCCCGGGATATATTGATAGAGCTGAGGAAGCTGCCGGAAATCCTGAAGAGGTAGCAGAGCTTGGCTACCGGCTGGCAGATGTACAAAACGTATACGAACGGTCCACTGAAGCACTTGAATATTATCGTGAAAATGGAGAACTCGACGGTATTCTTACAGGTAATGCACTGCGGTCTATTAACGATCTTACTCTTGCACAGGAGCAGGAGCTGATTAATGAAGCAAACGCTATCTTGAGGCCCGCAGATAACTATGGCGGACGCATGTCGTTCCTCTGGGTTGCTCCCGTTGCATTCCTCGTGGCCATTGTCTTCCTTGTGATGTACATCAGAGATAAACGTAAAGGTGGTTACAAAGCAGTAGATCTGACAGGGTCTGACGCTTGAAATAATCAATGAAACCTTAAGACTGAAGTATAATTAAAGAAGGTTGAAGAAATCCTGCTTAGCCCGTTTGGCTGGGCAGGATTTCTTATTAAACGCCTCTAAACTTTTCATTTTACCTTTTATGACCAAACACTCCTATTTACTTGGAATTGATGTAGGCAGTTCATCCATAAAAGTATCTGCAATTGAAGCCAGTACCGGCAATCTTGCAGGGGCAACGGTTTCACCGGAACAAGAGATGTCCATGCAGGCATTGAAACCCGGATGGGCTGAACAGGACCCCGACCTCTGGTGGGAGCACGTTGTTACGGCCACCCAAAAGCTTCTCGAAAATACGGACATTACGAAAGACGACGTTGCCGCAATTGGTATCTCCTATCAAATGCACGGGCTTGTGGTAGTGGATAAGAATAAACGGGTACTGCGCCCCTCAATCATATGGTGCGACAGCAGAGCGGCTGACATTGGCGAAAAAGCATTTCATAACATTGGTCCTGAAAAGTGCCTTCACAACTACCTCAACTCACCGGGAAATTTCACAGCCTCAAAGCTACGCTGGGTCAAAGAAAACGAACCGGAACTTTACCATAAGATTCACAAAATTATGCTCCCGGGTGATTTCATCGCCATGAAGCTTACCAACAGAATTTGTACAACGCATTCTGGTTTATCGGAGGGAATCTTATGGAATTTCAAAGAGAATAAACTCGCCCGAGATATTCTGGATACATATGCGATCGATGAAGAATTAATTCCGGAAGCTCTCAATAGTTTTGGTGATCATGGTGAACTTACGGCAGAGGCTGCGGAAGAGATTGGCCTCAAAAAAGGAACTAAGGTCACCTACCGTGCCGGAGATCAACCTAATAACGCCTTTTCACTAAACGTTCTGAATCCCGGCGAAGTAGCCGCCACAGCCGGTACATCAGGCGTGATCTACGGGATTACAGACTCTCTTGGTTACGATGAAAAGTCCCGGGTCAATACATTTGTCCACGTGAACCATACTGCTGAACAGAATCGATACGGTGTGTTGCTCTGCATTAATGGGACAGGCATTCTAAACAGTTGGCTTCGGAAGCAGTTTAGCATCGAATCAACCCTCACCTACAGCCAGATGAACGAACTGGCGGGTCAGGCTTCGATCGGAAGCGACGGACTGAAAATCCTGCCCTTTGGAAATGGCTCTGAGCGAATATTTGAAAACAAGGAAATTGGGGCCCAGGTACATGGGCTCAATTTTAACAGGCATGATAAAACCCATTTCCTGCGGGCAGCCCAGGAAGGAATTGTATTCTCACTCTATTATGGCTTTCAAATCATGCAGGATATGGGACTGACCCTTGATACCGTACGGGCAGGTCATGCAAACATGTTTTTGAGCCCCCTGTTTCGGGATGCGTTTGTAAACACAACCGGAACCCGGCTCGAACTTTACAACACAGATGGGGCACAGGGCGCAGCCAGGGCTGCCGGCGTTGGCGCAGGTATTTATTCCAGCCATGAAGAGGCATTTGAAAGTCTCAAAAAAATTGACCTGCTCGAACCTCAGCCCGAAAAACGTAAACTCTACCTTGATGCATATCAGAACTGGTTGAATACTTTGCAATCAAATCTTTAAAAAGGAATAAAATTTACCCAACAAACAACGGCTGAATATGCCGCGCATACAAATTATGGGTCACACGGCTGGATATATTCTCACGATTCTCATCGAGCAAATCAATAAATGCATCGCCCTCTTCGGCAGCAATTTTATAAGAGCAATGGAAAAATTGACGTAATCCAGATTGAAATTTCGGATGATCAGGATTATGTTCCACTGCTTCTTTAATCTGCCGGCCGGTCCAGGAAGAAAACTCATCTGGCTGAGGTAATTGAGATTTCTCAATATCAATCACGGGCAGATACGGGCCTGTGAGTTCATCATACCGGCCATAGGCATTTTTGTAGATTTTATGTACCATATTCAGTCCATCCTCTCCGCTCTCGGCTAAACCGATCAGCTCTTCGAGCCACGTAGTGCCTGATGTTTTCAGATGAAGCCCCGTATCATGTTTTAAGATCAGCTTTCGGATTTCCGGGTAAAGCGAAAATTTATCGCTTCCCGAATGAACACTCAGTTTAAGGTTTTCGGGCAGTTTAAACTCCCTGACGGCGTAATCAATAACCCACAAATCTTCATCAAATTCTTTTATAAACTGATCGATCTCACCCACGTAATCAACGCCCTTATAAAATTCACCCGTAAACTTCGGAGCGATTGTATTTATCATCACATCATAATCGGATAGGGCTCTCAAAATAAAGAATAATTCCACGGGTGTTTGAGGTGTCTCTACTTCATCCATAGAGATCTCAAATAAAGCCTCTCCGTTCGATTTCTTCTGCTTGATATATCTGTATAATCTGCCTGCTTCCTTGATGGCGTGGAGGTACTGATCACACCACTCGTCCAACAATTCTTGACTCACCTTAAATGATTCAGAGATCCCCGGAATTGACACTTCACCAATCAGTGATCTATTTTGTCTCAAAAACTCCTCTTTATCAGATTCATCGGCAGGTTCTCCAATAAAATCGGCAACATCAATCGTAAAGAAATTCGATAGCTGGATATATGGGTCTACAATATCCAGCGTGATGTGGTCTGCATCAACAAAATACGGGTCACGCCAACCCAGGGCTGAGGTTGCAGAATCAGCTTCCCGCCTCACCTCATTATGGTTGGTACCAATAATTTCGTGCTCCCGGTGTGATTTATTCCAAACCGGGTAAATAGTCACGCCATCGTTGATTTTTGCTTTCAACACGGCCTGTAATTGTGCCTGCCCCTGTTGCCCAAACCGATCGCCTGTACCTAATGAGTATTTTCCTAACATGTTTTTTTCTGTTTGTAATAAAATCAATTGGTTATTCTAATGCCTTCAACAGCCAATGATGGTGTCACTACTGTCGGTTGTCCGTTATCGGATGCTATCCATAAAATTTTTTTGGGTGTATAAGACCCTGCTTCGATAGTTGATAACTGTTTAACCCAGGAGACTCTTTCGACCGGCATAAATCCCGGACCTGAGTTGCTAAATTCACCATAGAAAACAGTCTCCTGAGCTTCCGGCCTGTTCCAGTTGTGCCATCCTTTCGGGATGGTACGATTGTCCCTGTCTGTGTTTATAAATACAGACAGGGACAAAATTTCTCCAGGGACGCCCCAAATATACACCTTCGAAATCTGCACCTGACGTAAGCCTGGAATTTTTGATCACAAATCCATGCTCAACATTTCCTGGTGTTGATACGGCTGTTATAAAGAGAATTAAATAATCTGAGAATACCAACAGATTGTGCAATCGTTTGTAATCTACAGAGGTAGACATATTTTCAGAGCGTAAAGCAAAAATTTTTAAAGGGATAGTTATCATCTATCAGATAGATTGCATTAATTTTACTCCAATTCAAACATGCTTATCAACAACCAGAGGATGTTCGAAAGTTAGGTTTTGACAAGTATTGATTCGAATTCAGAGCCTGATTGAATAAAGTATGCTCGATAAAATTCCTAACAAAAACATTCTTACAGATGATGCATTCTCATCCGAATTATGTAAGCATAGACACGCCCCTTTTGCAAAGCTGCAGAGGCAATCCCCAGGGATCGCGGAGCATTACCAGGTGAGATCCATCCTCAAGCTTATCATCACTTATGAATGATGCACCAGCTTCCATAAGTCGCTTTTTGTCTTTTACAGGGTTTTCGGACACCAATGCAACATGCACAATTAATGGATCCATGTTTTCATAATCAGGCACATCATCGGGCGGATTATTGTAAATTTCCAGCATCACCCGCCCACCGTCATCAGCTAAAAATGTTGTATGCGGTGCCTCCTTTTCCTGCTTGACAACTTTTAATCCTATGTGTTCAACGTACCAATCAGTCATTTCAACCGGGTTGCTTACGTTGATAGCAAAATGTTCAATTTTCATAACTACGCTGAGACTTAAAAATTAATGGTATAAAAAAGATTCTCATTCTTTCGTTTATATTTTGATACAATATTATAATCGGAATAATTGTGTGAAAATATTCAAATTAATCTATATAATGCGCAATCGATTACATTATGTAATTTAACCTACCTTTTGTATGTCTACAAACTATTCGATACGATTTGCAGCAAATCCTGATGACTTTGACACGTACGATACCGATCAGATCAGAAATGATTTTCTAATGCCGGATCTGTTTTCTGATGGTGTTATCAACCTGGTTTACACTCATTATGACCGATTTATTGTCGGCGGTGCCAAACCGGGAAGCAACGCACTGGAACTGGAGACAATTCCTCCCCTGAAGGCTGATCAGTTTTTAGACCGCAGGGAAATCGGAATTATAAATGTGGGTGAAACAGGAACAGTGACAGTAGATGGTAATGAGTATACTCTTGATTTCAAAGAGGCTCTATATGTAGGAAAAGAAGCCGGCAAAGTGGAATTCAAACAGGCAAATGGAAAGCAGCCCCTTTTTTACCTCAATTCAGCTCCTGCACATACATCATATCCAACACAAAAGATCACCCAGGATGATGCTGAAATTGTTGAACTGGGTTCGTTGCAGGCCTCCAACCACAGGGTTATACGAAAACTGATCGTTCACAGCATTGTGAAAACGTGTCAGCTGCAAATGGGTATGACTCAGCTTGAGGAAGGCAATGTCTGGAATACCATGCCGCCGCATGTCCACGATCGCCGGATGGAAACTTATTTCTACTTTGAATTGCCGGAAGACCAGGTTGTCTGTCATTTCCTTGGTGAACCTGACAACACCCGACATATTTGGCTGAAAAATCAACAGGCAGTGCTCTCTCCCCCATGGTCAATTCATTGCGGATCAGGAACAAGTAACTACACCTTTATTTGGGGAATGGCCGGTGAAAACCTCGATTTTAACGACATGGACAAATCCAAGCCTACCGACCTGCGATAATTATATTTTTACTCAACTAAGCCAATATCATTCATGAGTAGACTTTTTGATTTATCCGGAAAACGAGCATTTGTGACAGGAGCCACCCACGGCCTTGGAATGGCGATGGCTAAAGGCCTGGCTGAAGCCGGTGCAGAACTGATTATCAATGGCACCACTCCTTCACGAATGGAAAGGGCTGTGGAACAGTATGAAAGTGAGGGACACACGGTTCACAGCTTTATCTTTGATGTCACAAAAGAAGACAAAGCCCGTGAGCATGTAGATAAAGTTGAAAATGAAATTGGCCAAATCGACATCCTTGTAAATAATGCCGGTATTATAAAGCGCGTTCCGCTTAAAGATATGGATGTAGAGGAATACAGACGGGTGATCGATGTGGACCTTGTAGGCCCTTTTGTGATGGCTAAACAGGTTATTCGCCACATGATACCCCGTAATGAGGGTAAAATCATAAACATCTGCTCGATGATGACGGAACTTGGCCGCGACACGGTCGGTGCCTATGCCGCTGCAAAGGGCGGTCTTAAGATGCTTACACGAAGCATGGCAACGGAATGGGCGCGATTTAATATACAGTCGAATGCCATTGGCCCGGGATATTTTGCCACATCACAAACCGAGCCAATTCGCAAAGAAGATCATCCATTCAACGAGTTCATAATCAACCGAACGCCGGCCGGACGTTGGGGAGATCCATCCGATCTTGCCGGAACCGCTGTTTTTCTCTCGTCAAAAGCGAGTGACTTTGTGAACGGACAAGTCATTTATGTTGATGGCGGTATCTTGGCTACGATTGGTAAACCAGCCAACGAGCATTGATCATGAAAACCTATCATACCTCTGCAAGGAGTATTTTTTCTTTTACAGCTACAGTTATAATGGCTTTTCTTCTGTTATCATACAGTGGTCCTGTCCAATCAATGTTTAAAAACACCTACGATGTCTGACATTTCAGAGATCAATCCAATGATCTTGAAACAATCTGGGATGGAATATATCTTTATGAAAATGATGTGATGCTTCATAGTGATGCAACAACTGACACTTTGATTGTTGAGTTAGTGAATATAAATAACGATCGTCCTGTTGAAGAACGGGCTAAAGAGAATGGCGGTGTTCTGGTATTCTCACCCATGATCAGCAAACTAAGACAATGACGACTATCTGGAATGGGATTAATCCTGCCATCGGAAAATTATATCGAGTACAAAGAAGCGCCCAACGAAGAATCCGAAATTATTCAGTGCCGAAAAGCACATTTAAAAGCCTCCTATCGGAAAGAGATTCACTATTATGTAACAGCAGGCTGTGAGTTGAGCAATTCAAATTTTACCGATCTCGAATACTTCTTTGAATATGCAGAAACTGAAATGAATCATTTTTTAATCCAATGCTGATAAAACAAACAGGCTATTTGATTTAAAAAATTCACATGCAGGGCATCTAAACCTCCGGGTGAGAACATTTAAATGAAGAAGAAACAAACGACAATCCACGATATCGCTGAGCATCCTGATATTACTGCTTCAACTGTATCCCGGGCACTTAAAGACAGCCCCCGAATAATCGACAAAACAAAACAGTCTGTCCGGGCAATGGCAAAAAAACTAAATTATCATCCTAACAATATTGCCGCTGCGCTTCGAAAAGGGAAAAGTAATGTGATTGGAATCATTATACCCATGGCAGACAGGAACTTCTTTGCATCCATTATTAGGGAAATTGAAGAGGTTGTGAATGATGCCGGCTACAATGTCATCATCTATCAATCCAATGACTCCACTGAAAAAGAGATATCAAACATCAACACCCTGTTTAAATTCCAGATTGATTGTATAATGTCTTCCTATGCGAAAAGCACAACTGATTTTGATCATTGCAAAGAAATTGTCGACCGTGATGTGCCTCTTATTCTTTTTGATCGGCTCCATGAGTCTCTCGAATCGCTTGATGTTGACGCTGTAGTTATCGATGACTATATAGGAGCTTATAAAGCGACACAACATTTGATTGACCAGGGATGCCGCGGAATTGTTCATTTCTCCGGCCCTGAACACGTCAGTATTTATAAAGAACGTAAGCGCGGATACAAAGAGGCTCTTATCCAGAACAATATTGATGTGGATGAAAACCTGATCCTCAAAAGCGATTTGAAACTCGAGGCTGGGAAACAGATGACAGAAAAAATTATACAGTGGGAAAATTTGCCGGATGCTATTTTCTCATCCAGTGATTATGCGGCCATCGGGGCGATGCAAGTGTTAAAATCCAACGAAATAGATATACCGGGAAAAGTTGCTATTGTTGGCTTTAGTAATGAGTCGTTTACCTCCTTCATAGAACCGCCGCTGTCTACGGTGGATCAGCATAGCAAGAAGATTGGTCAATACGCTGCAAACCTTTTTTTAGACATTGCGAAGAAAAGTAAAGGAGAGCATAACGCCACAAAAACCGTTTTATCACCTGAATTAATCATCAGAAAATCATCATTGAAATAATTGTGAATTTAATTCAGGATCAATCATATTTTATTAGCAGAATCCATTTTTAGGGTGGGGTTTGTAACCGGGTGTATAAATTACTTTAAAAGGGCTAAAAAACCTCATTAACATTTAATCTGAATAATATACAAGGAGCTGACTTATGAAAGCCTTTCTCACAGATGATTTTTTACTTCAAACAAAAATAGCAAAAACGCTGTACCACGATTATGCGTCCGTTCAACCCATCATCGACTACCACTGTCATCTCACTCCCGCTGATATAGACAGTGACAAAAACTTTGCAAACCTAACTAAAATCTGGCTCGATGGCGATCATTATAAATGGCGGGCGATGCGAACATTTGGCATTGATGAAAAATATATCACTGGTGACGCACCGGACAAAGAAAAATTCCTTAAATGGGCAGAAACCGTACCCTATACCGTCAGGAATCCACTTTATCACTGGACCCATTTGGAGCTGCAGAGATACTTTAATATTGACGAGCTTCTCAAGCCATCCACAGCAGAACGGATTTATGAAAAGTGTACAAATGATCTTCAGGATCCGGAATTCAGTACACGGTCAATACTAAAACGTATGAACGTAAAGGTTGTTTGCACCACGGACGATCCGGTTGACAGTCTTGAGCATCACCAAAATATCAGGGACAGTTCGTTTGATGATAAAATCCTGCCGGCGTTTAGGCCTGACAAAGCCTATGCTTTTGATAAGGTTGAAACTTACAACAACTATCTTGATCAGCTGAGCGAGGTCAGTGATACCGATATCAGCACCCTCCCGCTATTGGTTGAGGCGCTGCACAAACGCATCAATTATTTTCATGAAAACGGCTGTCGGCTTGCCGACCACGGCCTCGCGAAAATTCACTATTCAGATATTTCAAATGTCGAAGCAAATGAAGCATTCATACAAATCCGAAGTGGAAAAGAATTAAGTACGAAGCAAAAGCATGGCCTCACATATATTATTCTGATTGAACTGGCTAAACTTTATGAGGGCAAAAACTGGGTGCAGCAATATCACCTGGGCGCACTTCGAAATACCAACGATAGAATGTTAAAAGAACTGGGCCCTGATACAGGATTTGATTCGATCGGTGATTTTTCTCAGAGCCAAAATCTATCTCGGTTTCTAAATCAGCTCGATTCAACCGATCAGCTTGCGAAGACCATTCTTTACAATCTGAACCCGTCGGATAATGAAGTGATGGCAGCTATGATTGGCAATTACAATGATGGCTCAGTGAAAGGGAAAATGCAATATGGTTCGGCATGGTGGTTTCTGGATCAAAAAGATGGAATGGAAAATCAACTCAATACGCTCTCCAATATGGGACTACTAAGCTGTTTCATTGGGATGCTAACCGATTCCCGAAGCTTTCTTTCCTTCCCCAGGCATGAATATTTTCGGCGGATACTCTGCAACCTGATCGGAACTGATGTTGAAAATGGAGAGCTGCCAAACGACCTTGATCTTCTCGGCGGAATCGTGGAAGATATCTGCTATAATAACGCTAATGAATATTTTGGATTTTAGACAGCGCACAACACTATGAAAAAAGTAATCACATTTGGCGAAATTATGCTTCGCCTCTCCCCTCCCGGCTATCTGCGGTTTTCTCAAACCAATAGTTTTGATGTAAATTTCGAGGGAGCAGAATCTAATGTGGTAGTATCCCTGTCTAACTTTGGTATCCCAACGGAACTGGTGACGCGTGTACCCAAAAACGATATAGGTGAGTCCGCTATAAATGATTTAAGAAAACACGGTGTAGGGGTAAAACATGTAAAATTTGGTGGTGAACGCTTAGGAGTCTACTATCTAGAAAACGGCGCCGTACATCGCGGAGGTAAAGTTATTTACGACCGTGCACACTCCGCCTTATCGGCCATGGAAACAGGCATGATTGACTGGGAGGAAGTATTTGATGGGGCAGAATGGTTTCACTGGACAGGTATTACACCTGCATTGTCTCAAAACGCCGCAGATGTGTGTAAAGAAGCGATCGAAGCGGCCAACTCCCTCGATCTTACCGTCTCTGTTGATTTTAATTTCCGTGGGAAATTATGGAATTACGGTAAAAACCCATCGGAAGTTCTTCCGGAAATGGTTCGAGCTTGTGATATTATTTTGGCTAATGAGCTGGATGCAGAGCAGCATTTTGGCATTCAGCCGGAAAATAAGGAGGAATTAGAAACGGGCGAGATGAACCGGGACGCATACCTGTCTGTCTGCCGTCAGTTGATGGATCAGCTTCCAAAGGCCAGAAAAATCATTACTACCAGAAGGGAAACAATCAGCGCATCCCACAACAACTGGTCAGGGGTATTATATAATGGTGATGACTTTTTTGAATCTCCAAAATATAGAATCACACATATTGTTGACCGTGTTGGAGGTGGGGATTCCTTTATGGGTGCATTGATTTATGGATTACTGACATATAAAGATGATGATCAAAAAGCACTAAATTTTGCCTTAGCGGCATCCTGTTTGAAACATACGATTGTTGGCGATGTGAATTTAGTAACGGTTGATGAAGTGAAAAAACTCATGGAAGGTGATTCCTCAGGGCGGGTGTCCAGATAAAGGATTTGAATACCCGACTAACTACTTATCTTTTGATGAATGTCTTGTCAGAAAAGTTTAATTTGTGCAAGTTAAGTTATCGGTTAAGTAAACAGGTGACATAATCATCAGTATGTTACTTAACCGGAAACGGGGGTAGGGTTCTAATGATCTATATTATATAAGTGTCCATCGAACATCTCTGCTCAATTCAATCTGTTATTCATAACTTAATCACTACATGCACAAATCAATATACTTGAACGCATAATGAATCTTATTAATATCGATTACCAGATCAGAATCACCAGTCATAAGTTTCGACCATCTCCTGGAGCTATTGTCGAAAATGGAAAGCAGCCATTTGATTCGGATCGATTGAATGAAATCGATTCGGATAACTGCTACATTAACGCAAACAATTATTTTAATTTTAAACTTAATATCAATCATTATGAAAAAAGTAATTACCCTGGGTGAAATTATGCTTCGCCTCTCCCCTCCTGGATTTTTAAGATTTTCACAAACAAACACCTTTGATGCAATATATGGTGGCGGAGAATCGAATGTTTCCGTTTCACTGGCCAATTATGGAATTTCTACAGAATTTATTACCCGTCTGCCTGATAACGACATCGGCCAGTGTGCGTTAATGGAAATGCGTAAACGCGGTGTGGGAACTAATCATATCATTTATGGTGGAGAACGTCTTGGAATTTACTTCCTTGAAACCGGTGCTGTAAGCCGTGGCAGTAAAGTAGTTTATGACAGATCTCATTCAGCTATCTCGACGATAAAAAAAGGAATGATCGACTGGGAGAAGGTTTTTAACGATGCCCAGTGGTTTCACTGGACTGGTATTACACCAGCGATTTCTCAGGGAGCAGCTGACGTATGTCTGGAAGCAATAAAAGCCGCGAATGAACTTGGAATTACGGTTTCAACCGATCTCAATTATCGGGCTAAACTGTGGAAATACGGCAAGGAACCATCCGACGTAATGCCAGATCTCGTGGAGGGGTGTGATATTATACTCGGAAATGAAGAAGACGCCGAAAAACATTTTGGCATCCATCCAGAGAATGTAGATGTAACCCAGGGTGACTCTATGGACAGCCAGGCCTACCTATCCGTGTGTAAACAATTGATGGAAAAATTTCCACGCGCTAAAAAAGTCATCACCACACTGCGCGGATCGATAAGTGCATCTCACAATTCATGGTCGGGTGTGCTGTACAATGGAGACGATTTTCTGGAAGCTCCAACCTATCAAATAACACATATCGTTGACCGGGTTGGCGGAGGAGATTCTTTTATGGCCGGTTTAATTTATGGGCTGCTGACGTATAAAGATGACGATCAAAAAGCTCTTGAATTTGCAGTGGCAGCATCTTGCCTGAAACATACTATTTATGGAGATGCAAACCAGGTTACTGTGGATGAGGTTAAAAAACTGATGGAAGGCGATGCATCAGGACGTGTATCCAGATAAGGACAAAGGTCTTATATTTTGTTTTTTTAAATGAGGCAATCAATCTGTATCAAAACTCTATTGTTTATACATGAATTTAGAATACACCTGGCGCTGGTTTGGTCCGAATGATCCCATCACACTTGATACCATTAAACAAACGGGGGCAACTGGTATTGTGTCTTCCCTTCATCACAAGAAACCGGGCGAGGTGTGGAGCGTCGAAGAAATTAATACTCATAAAAAAATGATTGAAGCCAATGGACTGAAATGGTCAGTGGTTGAAAGCATACCTGTTCATGAGGATATTAAAAAGCAAAGCGACAGATGGAAAGAATGGATCGAAAATTATAAGGAATCGATTGAAAACCTGGCTTCTTGCAATATTAAAACGGTCTGCTACAACTTTATGCCTGTTCTTGACTGGACCCGGACTGACCTGGAATTCCCGCTTGGCGATGGAACAACCGGGCTCAGGTTTGATCAAATTGCATTTATTGCATTCGAACTCTACCTGCTTGAGAGGAATAAGACGGGAAATAATTATTCAAAGAAACAGATAGAAGAAGCCCATACATATTTCGAAAGTCTCGACGATCAACAGAAAAAGCAGCTAACGAATAATATCATAGCTGGGTTGCCTGGCGGCCACGAAGAATACGGTCTGGATGATTTCAAAGCCACTCTACAGGAGTACCAGTCGATAGATGAAAACCTGTTAAGAAAGCACCTAGCCCACTTTCTCAAAGAAATTGTGCCGGTTGCTGAATTCAATAAAGTGAAATTATGTATCCATCCGGATGATCCGCCCTACACTATTCTTGGATTACCACGGATTTTAAGTACCGAAAAAGATGTGAAATGGCTTTTAAGTACAATTGATTCGTTCTATAACGGACTCACTTTTTGCACGGGATCATTTGGAGTCAGAGCTGATAATGACCTCCCTGGTATAGTAAAGCGCTTCGGTGAACGGATACACTTTCTTCATTTAAGAAGTGTACAGCGTGAGAGTGATGGAAGTTTTTATGAAGCTGATCACCTCGGGGGCAGCTCCCGGGTTGCTGAGGTGATGCATTCCCTGCTGAGTACGTTCAAATCATCAAATAGAATTATCCCGGTCCGGCCGGACCATGGACATAAAATGATGGATGATCTCAACAAAAAATCCAATCCGGGTTATTCCTATATAGGTCGACTTGATGGATTAGCGAAATTAAAAGGTCTCGAGAAAGGAATTCAGTTTTCTTTAAAAGCCGATTAATTACCAGAATAATTGTGATCATATCAGATCCACATTTTTAAATTTATTAATTGATATCTATTAAATTTTTGATGTGATTGTGTAATCGATTGAACAATCAAATTTTTTTTCCGGCCAACACATAATATTTACCGTTAAACTTTTAAACCACGATAAACCATGGCAAGATTTACTCGAATTGAAGTTGTACTTGAAATGAACCGGTCTGGTTTGGTGCCTCTATTTTATCATGATGATTTGGAGCTTTCTAAAAAAGTTCTCACGTCCTGCTACAATGGTGGAGCACGCCTGCTGGAGTTTACTAACCGGGGCGATTACGCCCATGAAGTATTCAGAGAGCTGAATATCTATGCAGAAAACAATCTCCCTGAGATGATACTCGGCGTGGGCTCTGTAACCGATGCAGGAACAGCTTCACTGTATATGCAACTTGGAGCAAATTTTGTAGTAACCCCTGTTCTTCGCGAAGATATCGGTCTTGTGTGTAATCGCCGTAAAGTATTATGGTCCCCCGGATGTGGTTCGCTGGCTGAAATTGCACGTGCTGAAGAACTCGGAGCTGAAATTGTAAAAGTATTTCCTGGAAGCCAATTAGGGCCGGGCTTTGTTAAAGCTATAAAAGCACCCTGTCCCTGGACATCCATCATGCCAACCGGGGGTGTAACAGCTGATAAAGAAAATTTGAAAGCTTGGTTTGATGCAGGAGTGACGTGTGTGGGGATGGGATCAAAATTGGTAACAAAAGAATTTTTGAATAATGAGGATTTTGAAGGCCTGGAGAATCATGTGCAAAACACACTTCAAATTATTAAAAGATTCAAAAAGTAGATCACCTCTGAAGGTATTAATTCTGCTTGTTCTACCTGCTCTTCTTATTTCACTGGCTGCCTGCGAAAAGCTGACAGATACCACGACGATTCGTCTCGCACATGGTCTTAGCACTTCGCATCCCGTACATGAGGCAATGATTTTTATGGCTGACTTGGCAGATGAAAAGTCAGATGGAAAGATGCGAATAAAAGTCTACCCCAATCAGCAACTTGGCTCTGAACGTGAACTTCTTGAACTGGTACAGATCGGCAGCGTAGGTATGACAAAAATATCGTCCGGTGCCCTTGAAAACTTCGTGCCCGAAATGCGAGTCTTCGGTCTTCCTTACCTGTTTGGTGATGAAGAACATATCGAGTCGGTACTTATGGGAGAGATCGGACAGCAGCTTCTTCTGGCGGGTGAACCTTATTGGCTGAGAGGCCTCACCTATTACGATGCAGGTAAACGCAGTTTTTATACTATTGATCGGCCTATAAAAACTCCGGATGATCTGCAAGGCATGAACATTCGGGTAATGCAGAGCCAGATGGCTGTAAACATGATGCGAGAATTAGGCGGGTCGCCCACTCCAATCTCGTTTGGCGAACTCTATACAGCCCTTCAACAGGGCGTTGTTGACGGAGCTGAAAATAATCCTCCTTCATTTTTAACCTCGCGCCACTATGAAGTGGCAAAATACTACAGCCTGGATGAACATACCATGCTCCCCGATGTGGTCATTATCGGTACAGAAGTTTGGGATAACTTGAATACTCAGGAGCAACAATGGCTACAGGAATCAGCAGATTCATCAGCTGTATTCCAAAAACAACTATGGCTTGATGCCGAAACAGAAGCCCTTGAGACGGTTCAGAAAGCCGGTGTTGAAATTATTTACCCTGATAAAAAACCTTTTATTGAAGCAACCAGGGCGATATATGAGCAATTCAAACAAAATGAACCCGACATTTATAAGCTGGTAGAACAGATTCAAAATCTTCAATAGAATAAGTTATTACAAACATATTCATGACATTAAAAGAAAAATCTGACATCTATATTGGTCACTTTCTTGCCTTTTTAATGGCTTTGATGCTATTAAGTGTGGTATGGCAGGTATTCACCCGGTATATCATGGGTGAAGCAAGTGATTTTACCGACGAGCTGGCCCGCTATCTGTTAATATGGATCGGCACCCTTGGAGCTGCATACATTTCAGGTCAAAAAATGCACCTGGCCATTGATCTGCTTCCCGAGAAATTAAGTGGAAAAGCCAATTATCGCCTCAATGTAGTCATCAGTCTGTTTATAATGGTTTTCGCGCTTTTTGTTATGATTATTGGCGGTTCAAGACTTGTTTATATCACCTTTACACTGGATCAAGCATCTGCATCGCTTCAAATCCCCCTGGCTTATGTGTACTCTATTCTGCCGATCAGCGGTTTGCTTATAATCTATTATAAGGTATTGGATATAATGAACCTTAAAATGGATAAATCTCCCGGCTCGAAAACTGTTGAATAATTTCTAAACACTACAATCTTTCGGCTTACTATGGGAATAACAGAAATACTGGTACTTATTATAAGCTTCATTATTCTATTGGGAATCGGCGTGCCAATAGCGTGGAGTATTGGACTATCCAGCCTCTTTACTCTTGTAGTAAGCATCGAGACAATACCTGCATTTACAACGCTTGCCCAGCGAATGGCAACAGGACTTGACAGTTTCACACTCCTTGCGATCCCATTTTTCATTCTTGCCGGCCAGTTAATTAATAGCGGAGGCTTGGCTCACAGGCTAATTAAACTTGCGAAGAATATGATGGGATCACTACCAGGTGGCCTCGCTCACGTAAATATTGTTGCTGCGATGTTGTTCGGCGCAATCGCCGGTTCCTCTGTGGCGGCTGCGTCTGCTATCGGCACAATTTTAGGGCCGAAAATGGAAGAAGAGGGCTACACAAGAGAGTTTGGTGCGGCCGTCAATATAACGTCATCAACAACCGGGCTGTTGATTCCTCCCTCTAACATTTTGATTATCTATTCCCTCGCCAGTGGCGGCGTTTCTATTGCAGCTCTTTTCCTTGCCGGCTATTTGCCCGGTATTCTCACAGGACTGATGTTAATGACGGTAGCCGGTGTTTGGGCGAAAAGAAAGGGGTTTCCGGTCGGTGAACGAACCGAATTCAAAGAGCTCTTCAGAAGTTTTATTGACGCTATCCCTTCCTTGTTTCTTCTAATCATAGTTATTGGGGGAATCATCGCAGGAATCTTTACGGCCACAGAAGCATCGGCCATAGCTGTGGTTTACACCCTGATTCTTGGATTTATATACAGAGAACTTCGGGTAAAGAATCTGCCCGACATTTTTCTTCAATCGGTCAATACAACCGCCATTGTAATGCTGCTTATTGCCACATCAATCGGTATGTCATGGGTGATGTCTTACGAAGATATTCCTGTTACTGTAACTGAGACGCTGCTTTCCCTGAGTGACAATAAAATAATTCTTCTCTTGATGATTAATTTCATCCTGCTTTTCGTGGGTGTATTTATGGACATGACGCCTGCCGTACTCATTTTTACGCCAATCTTTTTGCCTATTGTCACAGAACTGGGAATTGACCCCACTCACTTTGGCATTATCATGATTTTAAATTTATGCATTGGGCTCTGCACGCCGCCAGTAGGTTCCGTACTCTTCATTGGCGTGGGGATAGCCAACACAACTATTGTAAAAGTTATCAAACCTCTTATGCCCCTGTTTATCGCGATGATCGTGTCGTTGATGCTGGTCACATATTTCCCTGAAATCAGTCTGTGGCTGCCTCGTTTGTTTGGATTTTGAGTCATTCAAAGAATTGATGATCAGATCTGATATTATGGCTTCATAGCTATATTTTAATTGCACAACTACTTACAAACTGAATTCTAATTTCATCTCATGAATAATTTATTTGATTTAACTGGAAAAGTAGCGGTCATAACCGGTGGAAATGGTGTTTTAGGGGGAGCTATGAGTGACGGACTTGCGGCTGCCGGTGCTCGGGTTGGTATACTTGGCCGCACAGAGAAAACGGTAAAACAGCAGGTTGATAAAATTAAGGCAAATGGCGGAGAAGCTGTTGCCCTCGTTGCAGATGTACTTGATAAACAATCTGTCAAAAAAGCGAATAAGAAAATCACGGACCATTGGGATACAGTTGATATTCTGATCAATGCAGCCGGAGGAAATATGCCGGGCGCCACCATCAATCCGGATCAAACTTTTTTGGATATGGATGATGAAGCCCTTGAAAAAGTTATAGATCTAAACTTCAAAGGAACATACCTCCCATCAAAGATTTTTGCCGAATCGATGATCAATAAAAAAGAAGGTGTGATTATAAACATATCGTCAATGGCGGCACAACAGGCAATAACGAGGGTGATGGGCTATTCGGCCGCTAAATCTGCTGTCGATAATTTTACCCGGTCGCTGGCCATTGAAACAGCACTGAAATATGGTGATGGTATTCGGGTAAATGCGATTGCACCCGGCTTTTTTATCGGTACACAAAACCGGGATCTATTGCTAAAGCCAGACGGCAGCTTAACCGCGCGCGGACAAACTATTATAGACAATACCCCGATGAAGCGATTTGGAGAAGCTGAGGAACTAATCGGAACAGCCATTTGGCTTTGCAGTAGTGCATCCACGTTTGTGACGGGTACTGTGATCCCTGTTGATGGAGGATTTAGCGCGTTTAGCGGCGTTTAATCGGTTATTTCTACGGGTTGATTACACTTGACTTTTCAAATTTCAGTACGAATCCGTGAGATCAGTTCTGCAAACTTTCATAGTGTACCGATTTCAAACCTCCTCTCTTTCAGAATCTTTTTGATTTTTTCAAGGGATTCTAAACGAGTGATTCCATCACAGGAGAAAGCTTAGCTTGGAATGTAATATGGGTCCTATCTTAAAAAGAGTATCTGTACGAACCTTCCTTTTTAAAAACCCTTCAATTTATATCAATCTGAAGAATAACAGGAGAATTATTATATCGAGCTATTATAATTTTCTGCCTTCCACGGTCTCCGTCAAACGACTGAATAGTTCGTATTTGCCCGTTAATTTTCACCCCGCTTTGTTGAGAGGTGTATGTGCCTAACTCGCCATTCAGGTAACCAACAACCACTCCGCGACTTGCATCATACGGGCCAGCCTGGGGTTTCACCTCATACAGGTTCCCGCCCATCAGGATCTCATCGGCCCCGTCGCCGGTTAGATCGGTCAGGTGCACGCCGTACATTGGCGCCAGCTGCGCCCGCACCGGCAGCGGCTCCCCACGAAACCCTCCCTCCTCGTTCCAGAAGATCATGCTGCGCAGCTCTGTGGCCCGGAGTTTCAGGGCGCCAGACAGCTCCTCTTCTGAAAATATCTGCTGTACCGACTGACCGCCGTAGCTGGCATAGTCAGGGTATTTTTCGGCCAGCCGGGGAATCTCGGCAATCAAATCGTGGCGCAGCGCCACCGGGTAGTCGACGCCCTCTTTGGGATAGCTCAGGATCTGCTGGATCATCCCGTTGCCGGCAAAGTCACCCGCCCACATCTTAACCGGGTGGTCATCACTTGCTTTAAAAATAGAATTTTGTCCGTGGTTGCCTCCTACCAGATCCAGTCGCCCGTCGCCGTTCACATCGCCGGCAGCCACCGCGTTCCACCAGCCGTGAGTATCGTCGAGGCCCAGGTCGGTTGTGATCTCTTCCAGGGATTCCCCGGTGTTGGCAAACACACGCACCGGCATCCACTCCCCTACAATCACCAGTTCGTCTGCCCCGTCGCCCGTCAGGTCGGCCCAAAGCGCATCGGTGATCATCCCTGCTTCCAGCAGTCCGGGCGCCCACTCTTCGGTCACGTCGCTGAAGGTGCCATCGCCGTTGCCCGCCAGCAGGTAGCCATTGGCCGGCAGGCCGACGGCAAACGGGAGAAGCCGTGTGCCCACAAACAGATCCGGAATCCCGTCACCGGTAAAATCATGCGGGGCGACCACTGAGCCCGCGTCATACCGACGGGGCGTGGGCAGCAGCTGCGGGGATTTACTGAGTTCGCCCCGGCCATTCGAGATATACATCCGGTCGGCCAGCAGCGACGAGCTGGTCGAGTAGGAGTTCCCGCCGCTGACCACATACAGGTCGTCGGTCCCGTCGCCGGTGGCATCAAACATCGCGCAGTCGATATCCTCGCTGCCGGTGTCCGCGGCAAACAGCTCCGGTTGGTGCGGACTGAAGGCTCCCTCTTTGTTTTGCGTCCACAGCGTGCCCGCCTGATCACGAGCACCGCCGGTGTACACATCATCCCGCCCGTCGCCGTTCACATCGCCGGTACAGAGGGCTGGCCCTTCGGTCGAGCGCATGTGCAGCAGCAGCCGCTCGCGGTCGAAGTCGCTGTAGGAGTAGCGCTCGTGGGACCAATCGGAGAGGCCCGGGAGATCTGCCGGTTGAAGCAGCGGAAGACCTGACAGCGTGTGCGCATTTGCACTCCTGTCAGCGTCGGACGTTGTGAAGCCCGTCTCCGAACGCTTCAAGGACCTGTCGGACGCTTGAAGGTTCTCGGTTTGCTCCGGTCGCTTCAAGGTCTCGCTCCCGCTCGACGCTTGGAGGTCCTGGCCTGATTGACCTGGCAGAGTACGCTCTGTTGCGTTCCTGCCAGAGTCTGGCGTGATGGGGCCGTTCTCCGGACTCTGCCAGGTCCTCGCGGACTCTTGCAGGTCCTTGGCCTTGAAATCGCCCGGCATGGTGGCCGGAGGCGGTGGCGGAGCGGGCTGATCTGTTGCCCCGGACTGCCGCAGGGTAATCCGGGCAGGTGCGTCAACAGCAGTCATGCGGCTGGTGCGTCCGTCGGGCCAGCGGAGAACCAGCGAGTCGATGCTGGCTGTCTCGCCAAGGCCCACGTGCAGGCCGGGCTGCACGCTCGACTGAAAGCCCCGCTGGAGAAAATGCTCGCGGTACCAGTAGCCGTCTTCGCCGGCCCACACCTGAAGCTGTGCCCCAATGCCTTGAGTGTTGGGTGCCTCTCCGTCAAGCTCCACCTGGAGCCAGGTTCGCTCAGAGTAAAGCTCGCCCGCACGGTTGCGATAGATACGGGCCGGGCCATTCACCTGGCTGACCACCAGGTCCAGCGCTCCGTCGCCGTCAAGATCCGCCCATGCCGCCCCGCTGGAAAATCCCGGGGCGTCCAGCCCCCAGTTTTTAGTTTGGTCGCTAAACTCAAGATCACCTTCATTTGAGAAAAGAAAATTGGATAGCGGATTTGAAGGGATGATATCAATAAATGCTTGAAAATCGTCCTGGTTTTCATTTTTCAAAGATCTCATTCGGTCCGGTGATCGTAAATCTTCCAAATAATCAAGATCTGTAATATCATGTACCAACCCGTTTGTCACAAATATGTCGTTGTGTCCGTTTAGGTCAAAATCCGATATCAATGCAGCCCAGCTCCAATCCGTTGAGTGTATATCGGCATATCGGCTTATCTCCCGAAACGAAAAATCTCCCTGATTGAGATTCAGTACGTTTCTTGTCATCTGGTGACCGTAGCCCCAGTCCGTTTTATTTTGATATCTTTCATACCCTTCAAACGTAGTTACCGTCTTCGTTCTGGCATCATCATCCGGAAGCATATCAAGGACATAAATGTCAGGCCATCCATCGTTGTTTATATCTGCGATATCGGCACCCATAGAGGCTGCGCTCATGCTTCGCATAACCTGATCATCAATACTTTCCGTCAAAAGACCATTGCCTGTATTCTTGTACAAAAAGTCGCGTTCAAAGAAATCGTTGGCTACAAATAGATCTGTATATCCGTTTCTATCTACATCAGATACGGTTACGCTCAACCCAAACCCGGTAATGCTGCTGTAAATACCAACCTCTTCAGATACATCTGTAAAACCATCGCCGGTGTTTTTGTATAAACGGTCACCGCCCAAAGAATCCCTGACTTCTCTCAGTTCTTCAGATATCTCAAAATTGGTAATGGGCTCATTTGCATTATTGAGAAGATAGAGATCAATCAGACCGTCGCCGTTATAATCAAAAAATGTTGCCTGGATGGAATACCCGTTGTCATCAATACCGTACTCTTTGGCAGATTCCGTAAACATACCATCACCATTATTGATAAACAGTTCATTTCGCCGATTTTCAGACATTCCCGAATTGGACACATAAATATCGAGAAGGCCATTTCCGTTGATATCTGCCAAACTTACCCCGGTTGACCAATCTCCGTTTCCGGCAACACCGGCTTGATCTGTTACATCTTCGAACTGAAAATCACCCCGGTTAAAGTAAAGACGATTCTCCCCCATGTTATTCACAAAATAGATATCCGGAAGGCCATCACCCGACAGATCGCCGACAGCAACACCTCCGCCATCATAAAAATTGCGATAGGTATAAATATTGAACTCTTCCTGGAATAGAAGGTTGTTTTCAAAGCTGATATTCGTTTGAGCAGGGCCCAGGGTTTCAAAAAGAGTTGACCGGTTTGATTCTGAACAGGATGATATAAATATCGTGAGTCCAAAGATCAGCACAAGAAGCGAAAGTTTACTATCTGACATATAACTCATAACGCTTTTTAATTCCGGTAGGCTTTTGAGATATCAATGAAGTCAATCTGTACAGTATTTACCGATTTTTTGTACATACGAATTTCACGATTTCCTTCAATACTTATCCAGGGCGTAGTTTCGATGCCGGGGACATCAACCTGGCTAAATGTAGTTGAGTAGAACTCTTCATAATAGACTTTCAGGTCTTTCAACAGTTCATCTGCATTATATTGTTCATTCCAGGGAGACCAGGAGATATAGGATGCGCTCACGGGCATTTTTGAAATCACACCATTTTGAAACTGCGGATAGAACTCAAGACTTACAGTACTTTTCAGATCTTCCAGCAGATAAACAATATTTACCCCGCCTGAAATAATTTGCTGCTGATTCATTTCCCAGCTTGATTCAAGAAATTCTTCTCGTGACATACCAAATTCGTAGCCAAGAAATATCTCATTCACTTCTTTTTCTGAATTAAGCCCTTCCTGAACTTTTCTTTCGTATTCAGATTTATTTGAACACCCAAATAAGAGAATTGAAAACACAAATACTGTGAAAATAAATACACCAAATCTCATATACGATATTTTTAATTTACCTTTTAAAACTACAGTCAATAGATGATTATCAACCAACATGAACCCTGAATTATTTGGAATTCATTCTGATCCAAAAGCCACTAACAGTTTGAGCCCTGCAATAATGGAATAGAATATTCAGTCATTCAAGATGATTATTGCTTTGTGAACGAATCACAAGATTATCATCGTACATCGCAATGATAAAATACCGGCTCCCATTGACAGTTAACGACGCTATTTGTCGGATTTCACCATCAATTTCAAACCCGCTTAGTTGCGGGGGATAACTTCCCAGCTTCTCGTTTTTGTATCCAATCACCACCCCTTCTGAGGCATCGTACGGGCCCGCCTGGGGTTTTACCGCATACAGGTTCCCGCCCATCAGGATTTCCGGGCGGCCATCGCCTGTCAGATCCCCGGTGTGAATCCCATACATCGGTGCCAGCTGTGCCCTCACCGGCAGCGGCTCGCCCCTGAAGCCTCCCCCCTCGTTCCAAAAGATCATGCTTCGCAGCTCGGTGGCCTGCAGTTCCAATGCATTGCTCAGCTCTCCTTCTGAAAAGATCTGCTGCACCGACTGCCCTCCGTAGCTGGCATAGTCAGGGTATTTTTCTGCCAGCCGCGGAATCTCGGCAATCAGGTCGTGGCGCAGTGCCACCGGGTAGTCGGTGCCCTCTTTCGGATAGCTCAGAATCTGCTGGATCATCCCGTTGCCGGCAAAGTCGCCCGCCCACATCTTAACCGGGTGGTCATGACTTGCTTTAAAAATGGAGTTTTGCCCGTGGTTCCCCCCGATCAGGTCCAGTCGTCCGTCGCCGTTCACATCACTGGCCGCCACCGCGTTCCACCAGCCATGGGTAGTCGCCAGGCCCAGGTTGGCGGTAATTTCCTCCAGCATCTCCCCGGTGTTGGCAAACACCTGCACCGGCATCCACTCGCCCGTAATAACCAGTTCGTCTGACCCGTCGCCCGTCAGGTCGGCCCACAGCGCATCGGTGATCATGCCCGCTTCCAGCAGCCCGGGTGCCCAGGCCTCGGTCACGTCGCTGAAGGTGCCGTCGCCGTTGCCAGCCAGAAGGTAGCCGTTGGCCGGCAGGCCGACGGCAAACGATCGCAGCCGCGTGCCCACAAACAGGTCCGGAATTCCGTTGCCCGTAAAATCGTGCGGGGCCACCACCGAGCCCGAATCATATCCCCGGGTGGTGGGCAGCAGCTGCGGGGATTTGCTCAGCCCGCCCTCGCTGTTCGACACGTACATCCGGTCGGCCAGCAGCGACGAGCTGGTCGAATAGGAGTTCCCCCCGCTCACCACATACAGGTCGTCGGTCCCGTCGCCGGTGGCGTCAAACATCGCGCAGTCGATATCCTCGCTGCCGGCGTCTGCGGCAAACAGCTCCGGCTGATGCGGGCTGAATGCCCCGCCACTGCCCTGCGCCCACAGCACGCCGGCCTGACCACGCGCCCCGCCGGCAAAGACATCCTCCAGGCCGTCGCCGTTCACATCACCGGTGCACAGGGCCGGCCCTTCGGTCGAGCGCATGTGCAGCAGCAGCCGCTCGCGGTCGAAGTCGCTGTAGGGGTAGCGCTGGTGCGACCAGTTGGTTATTGGCGGGAGTTGCTCCGGGTGCAGAAGACCTGGCAGAGTACGCTCGTTTGCGTTCCTGCCAGAGTCTGGCGTTGTGATTCCCGTCTCCGAACGCTTCAAGGTCTCGCTGCCGCTCGACGCTTGGAGGTCCCTGGCTTCCCGATCTGGCAGAGTGTGCTCCTCTGCACTCCTGCCAGAGTCGGAAGGAACAGGCTCAGAACCCGGACTCTGCCAGGACCTACTCCGCCAGCCGGCGGATCCGGACTCTTGCAGGTCCTGGGGCGAGAAATCACCCGGCATGGTGGCTGGCGGTGGCGGCGGGGCGGGCGCATGGGTCGCCTCCGACTGCCGCAGGGTAATCCGGGCAGGTGCGTCAACAGCAGTCAGGCGGCTGGTGCGCCCGTCGGGCCAGCGAAGGACCAGCGAGTCGATGCTGGCGGTCTCGCCAAGGCCCACGTGAAGCCCCGGCTGCACGCTCGACTGGAAGCCCCGCTGCAAGTAGTGCTCGCGATACCAGTAGCCGTCTGTGCCGCCCCACACCTGGAGCTGTGCTCCGATCGCCTGCGTGTTGGGCGCCTCACCTTCAAGATCAACCTGTAGCCAGGTGCGCTCCGGGTGGCGTTCCGCTGCACGGTTGCGGTAGATACGGGCGGGGCCGTTCACCTGGCTAACCACCAAATCCAGCGCTCCGTCGCCGTCAAGGTCGGCCCACGCCGCGCCGCTGGAAAATCCCGGGGCGTCTAATCCCCAGCTGCTCGTGCTGTCGGCAAATTGCAGATTCCCTTCATTTGAAAAAATATAATCCGATACAGGCACAGAGCTCATTTCATTCATTAAATTCATGATCACATTATCTTCTCCCGCCATAATACGCTGCTGAATGTTTCTTGGGTTAGCGATAATATCAATATAATCCTGGTCAAGGAGATCTTTATAGATTCCGTTTGCAACATAAATATCATTGTTGCCACTCAGGTCATAATCAGCCATCAAAACTGCCCAGCTCCAATCGGTAGCATATACATTGGCAAGCCTGCCAATTTCGGAAAATTCCTCATCCCCCCTATTAAGCTGAAGGGTGTTTCTTGTAAATTTATGGTGAAAACCACGGCTAAATAAATTGCGATAATCATCCCATGAATCAATCTGCATTTTTGACTTTAAGCGATCTTCTGTTGCCGGGAGCATATCAGAAACATATATTTCCGGCCATCCATCATTGTTGATATCAGCTATATCAGATCCCATAGAACTGGAGCTTAAACTTCGAATGGCTTCATCCAATTTCTCTGTAAACGTGCCATCACCATTGTTTATATAGAGATAGTCTCTTTCAATAAAGTCGTTTGCTACATATAAATCTGTATAACCGTCACGATTCACATCTGATGCTGTTGCGCTTAGGCCAAATCCAATAACGCTATTATAAATACCGGCATCGGATGTCACATCAGTGAATTCAGACCCATCATTTCTATAAAGTTTACTGGACCCTGCTCCGCCTGGTTGAGTACGTAAGTCGGACGAAGCATTACTAAACCCGGCAATCTCTTCAGTCGAATTACTAATGAGGTATAAGTCAGGTCTGCCATCTGAGTTATAATCGAAGAAAACACCGTGAGTTGCCAGACTTTCATCAGCAATTCCCCACGCCTCTGATTGTTCTGAAAATGTTTTATCACCATTGTTTATGTAAAGACGATTATGCCTGCCATCATTATTAGACGGAGGACCGGAAAGAGCAACAAAAATGTCAAGATGACCGTCTGAATTTACATCGGCAAAACTTACTCCTGTTGACCAGTATCCGTCTGAATTCAAACCGGCCTGATCAGTAATATCTTGAAATTTAAAACCACCCAGATTTTCATATAGTCGATTTGAAACCATGTTACCAGTAAAGAACAGATCCGGCAGACCGTCACCTGTAACATCACCAACAGCTATACCTCCACCATTATAAAAATTTCTGAAGAGATACATGTTGAACTCTTCGGTTGGGGAAAGCACATTTGCAAAATCTACACCTGACTCTACAGGGTCTATTTCTCTGAATAGTGAATTCTTATGCCCTGATTCGCCCGAGCAACCAGACAGTAGAAAAACCATTCCTATAAAAACTGCAGAAGATAATTCTTTCAAGTAAGCGTGATACTTCATTTCTATATGCGGAAATTGCAACGTGTTCAACGCTAGTTTAATATCTAAAAACCATGATTCGTTCGAAATTAGAATCACACTTATTATCTGACAATAATATGGTTAAAAATAAAAAAGCCGGCAATAAAAGCCGGCTTCTTTAATAAGAAATAAAATGTGTGAATTACAATTTTATTGCCTTACAAACCTAAAGTACCATGTAGCGTCAGGGACATCTGCTAACCACCCTTGGATAGTAACTTCAAGCATACTTTCGTCTTCTGACAATGAATATTGATAAGTAATCGTGTCATTGGCTGGGTCACCATTTTCACCGTCGTTGTGTACTTTTGCAAGGCCTAAGAACAGACCTTCACCGGAAATAGTAACACTGGAACCATCAACTTCCCATGTACCTACCGTTGATCCATCATGAGGTGGAACTGGTGCAGCACATCCGTCAGCTTCAACGCCTTCTTGCCATGCTTCAACCCATGTTTCGTCTTGCATCTGATTCTCAAAAGAGCCATCGCTATTAAAGACATAGAGGTCGTCATAAAAACAACCTCTTTCTGCAATTTCTGAGGATGTTATGGAATACCAGGTTAAGTTATCTGGTGATGGGCCAACAGCGAGAGAGCCTGGAGTAGGGTCTACGGACCACTCACCAACAATTGGGTTTGCATCTGCGGGTGGTTGTATATCTTTTAGAGCTTCGGGTATCAGCACTTCATCAATGATATGAATCACTCCATTAGTGCTGTTAACATCAGCGACTTTCACAGTAGCACTGCCGTTGATTGTTACAACACCTTCGGAAACTTCGATAAGTATTTCTTCGCCATCATTTAAGGTAGCTACTGATTGTGAGGCAGATAATTGAGACGATAGAACCGCAGAATCTAGAACATGGTAGAGAAGTGTACTATCCACTTGTTCATCAGTAAAAACTCCAAGTGTTGATCTGATTGCTGAAAAAGCTGCATTCGTAGGAGCAAATACAGTAAATTCTGAGTCTGTGTCTGCTAATGTTGATACAAGCCCCTGATCAGTCAATAATCCCACCAATGTTGATAAATCAAATCGTTTCACAGCATTATCCACGACAGTTCCATATGCATCAGGAAGTAAAACTTCATTGACGGCATGCACGACACCATTAGTTGCTGATAAATCACCTAAGGCAACTGAAGCAGTTCCATTTACGATAACGCTACTCCCAGTGTTCCGAATATAAATCGACTCGCCTTGAAGAGTTCCAATCGACTCGCCTATTCGAGTTCCATCTTCTTGCAATGTATCAATCTGGGTAGATCCTACAGTCCCATTAACCAAATGATAGGTTATGATTTCTGTTAGCTGTTCATCTGTGAGGTCCTCTAGTAGTCCATCCGGGAGTGCATCAAAGGCTGCATCTGTTGGTGCAAATGCTGTTAATTCATTATTTCTGAGAGTTTCAACAAGACCAAGATCTGTTGCTATTGATAATAATGTTGAAAATTCACCTGAATCTTGCATTGTCTCAACAACGTCCAAGTTTTCATTTGGCCCGGAAATGGAGTTATCATCATTACAAGCAATAAATGAAAAGAAAACTAGCATAACAGAGCCCATGATTAGGCATATTCTTTTGATAGTGTGATTCATTTTCTAATGGATTTAATCTAATTTATATGGATTGTGCTAAAATTTTTTTAAAGTCTGCCATCATTAAAATATGGCTAACTATTCATGTTACTACTCGACAAACCAGAATCAGTAGTCATCATGCTGAGTCAATGAACCATCTTCTGTAGCAAGAATCTGAGAGTTCGGAATTGGCATAATATTCAGATGAGGAGCGCTATGTGCTCCCTTTTCCCACCATGCATCTCCCCAGCGATTAAAGCGAATCATGTCCGTACGCCGGATAGACTCCATAAACATTTCCTTACCTCTTTCCTCGAAAAATGAATCTTCATCAAGCGAACCCAGCGGATCAAGACCAGCTCTGGCTCGAATCTGATTGACTTCGGGAAGTGCATTAGACCAGTTACCTGATTGTCTAGCAGTTGCTTCTGCTTTCATTAACAAAACATCGCCATATCTTAAGAGTGGATAGTCGTTATCCATGTTTGGCTGCTGTCCGAGCTTGAAAGAGAATTTACCAAGACGAACACCTGCCTGACGAGCCCCATTCGGCGCAAGCTCATTTATTGCTGGTGTATAATTAATGGCTGCAAGGCTTTCTCTATCGCCTGTTTCGGCTTCATTTTCCGGATTAAACGCTACGTCCAGAATTGGATTGCCATCAAGGTCAGTCTGAGGGCCTGCAACAAAGAACGCTTCTTTTCTAGCATCTTCCTCAGTGAAGGAATTATAAAAAGCTTCAAGTGAAGAATATCCATTCCATGGCTGTTCAGCCAAATCATATGTTAACTGACTTGGATAGTGAAGTGTCATCTGTGCAAGGTTCATACCCTGACCCGTTGCTTCATCGAAAGGCACAACGAAAATGTGCTCAGAACTACCAGCATTAAGAGGACCAAATGCATCATCATACGCAGTAGCCAAATTATATAGCCCCGAGTTGATGACTTCATCCGCTGCGTCAATTGCTTCTTGCCAGTATGTATTACCCGTTCCTGGCGCATATGGATATGGACGGGTATAAACTTCACCGTTTAGGTACAGTCTGGCTAAAAGTGCATTTGCTGCACCTTTGGATATTCTGGCATATCCAGCCGATTCATTTAAATCGGGAAGAGATGCTTCAATCTCAGAGACGATAAAATTAAACACTTCAGGACGATCTACCTGTGGTGAGTCCACACCCGGCTCTGTAATGATTTTTATTCTACCAAACATATCGGTCAGTCTCCAGTAGAAATACGCTCTCAGTGTACGAAGCTGTGCTCTTTGATTATCATCAAGTCCTATCTCAGCAAGCAACTGATTAATCTGGCTGACACCACCATAATTGGCTCCCCAGGCGTTATTGAGTCCCGGGTTCGTAGACCTGAAGTCATGACGGTGCATGTTTAACCAAATACCACCATCAAACCAGTCACCGCCTTTCTGTGTAATAACTACTTGATCAGTAGGTATTTCAGCAACAGAGAAATATCCATTATGGCTTGCCGTACCTCCAAGTAGCTGTGAAAAGGCAGAGTTCAATCCATCATCAGGAACCGGCGGGTTTTGATTGACACTTTCACCATATCCAGGGTTATTTGGATCGAAGCTGCTCGTAAAATCTGAGTTAAGAGACTCATTCAGATCAGTGCAGGAGGAAAACCCGACACAGACCAGAGCAAATATTAAAAACCTATTTAGATGTTTCATTATGATCTGGGGTTTTAATTAAAATTCGATATTAACGCCGAACGTAAAAGTTCGGGATGTGAAATAATTGTTTCGTCTGTCAATACCTGGTGACAGTACATCCGCAAAAGCACCCAATCGCCCACCGTTATCTACTGATCCACGATCTTGAAGAACTGGTTCCGGATCTATACCGGTATAGTTGGTGATTGTGAAAGCATTTTGAACCGTAGCATAAAATCGAAGTCGACTCAGAAAGTCAATATTTGAACTATCGACATTATAACCCAACGTGACATTATCAAGTTTCACAAAATCAGCTTTTTCAACATATAGTGAGCTAAACTGTGATACCGTCAAGCCATCCACGGATTTATCTGTAATAACTCTGTTATAGGAGTTTATAGCACCAGGATCAATTGGCTCATAGAAAGCACGGTATGTATTTACCAGACTGTGTCCGAATGCACCCCGGAAGAAAAGGTTTAAGTCCCAGTTCTTGTAGTTAACACGGTTAGTCCATCCAAGTGAAAAATCAGGAATTCCGCTTCCTAGCTGCTGAAAATCGCCATTATCTGCGAGAGCACTACCTTGATCTGATACTATAATTCCATCTCCATTTAAATCTTTCATTATAGGTGTTCCTGCTGCCAATGGACCAGAGAGAATTATGTTGCCATTAGTATCCCTACCAAGAGGTATGCGTTCGCCTCCACTTGCAATTTTGTCTATCACAGGACCCCAGATTTGACCTATCTCTTCGCCTTCAGCCACACGAATCATCAATGTCTCGTTTTGGCCCGGCGCACCGAGGTTCGCTCGCATAGTCTCTTCTGTAGTGAAAGAAATCAGCTCTGTGTTGTATGTGTCAAATACAAATCCGGTATTCCAAAGAAGATTATCCTCTGCAAAAACATCATAGCTGATAGAAAACTCAAGTCCTTGTGTCTGAAGCTCACCAGCATTCTGAAACTGACTACCAGAAGCAAACTGATCCGTTGGTACGGGAACATCAAGAATGAAATCTGAAATATCTCTTTGATAGATATCTAAAGAACCAGTCATACGGTTTTCGAAAAGTCCGTAATCAAACCCAAGATTATATTCGGTTTTCTCCTCCCACTTAAGTTCATCGTTTGCGTTACGAATAAAGTTGACGGTACCGCCTGCAGCAAAGTCATACGCATAAAGATCTTGCGCCAAACCGTTTGGTCCTGGCAGTGCACCTGTTACACCAAAACCGAAACGCACTTTCAGCTGGTTGACTTCGTCGATGTCGAAATAGTTAGTCAACTCTGTTCCGATACTTGCGGCCGGAAACCAACCCCACTGATTTTCTGGACCAAGTTTGGTAGATCCTTCATGACGAATAGAAGCATTAAGGAAGATGCCATTGTCAAATGTTGTGTTTAATCGGCCGAAAAATGCAATGATTTTTTCATCAGGAGTTGCAAAGCTTTCAACAAGTACGTTACCGGGTCCACCTAATACACGATCACCGGATAGATCAATATCATAATATCCGTTAACATTTGATGGGAAGTTACCCAGTTCAAGTGTAAGACCTTCAGTAAACTGCTCTTGGTAAGAGTATCCACCCGTCAGCGTTACATCAAGATTACTGAAAAACGACTCTGTGAATGTAGCATACGATTCGAAAAGGGTGAAATCACCATCTTGAAAATATCGTCTTGCCAAACCTGTTCTGTTAAGTCCTCTAAAAAATGAAGTGCTTGGATAAAATTCTCCATTTGAAAACGAATTAAACTGTCGTGCATAATTTGCAAATACAGAAAGGTTGTTAAGTACATCAAACCGACCCTGAAGATTATAATTGATATCTTTTGACTGACCCTCGTTGACGTTTTGGTCAATGATAGCTACTGGGTTGAAGTTGTCAAATAAGATAGCCTGGAAATACTGGCCATTATCAAAACGCACCGGTGCAGTTGGATTGTATAGAACTGCATATCTCAATGCTTCTTCAAATGAGTTTTGACGATCACGCTTTGTGGTAGACGCAGTAAGATTAAGATTCAAGCGATTATTAAACGCATTGTGGCCGATGTTAGCTCGTGCGTTAATTTGGTCAAACCCTGAATCTTCAAGTATCCCCTGAACATCTCTTAAATTCGTAGATACGCGGTAATTTGTTTGTCTGGTACCGCCTGATACCGAAAGATTGTGTACATTTGAAACACCTGTGCGAGTTACGAGATCTTGCCAGTCAGTTCTGCCGCCAAGGTCATTACCACCTGCTTCAATATATTCGGTGGGTGTCATTACCGGCTGATCATTAGCAACAGTAGCTGCAGATACATACCCGTTATAGCTTACCTGAACATTAGCGCCTTCGCCACCCCTGGCAACCTGGGTACCAGATTTCGTCGTTACCAATATAACGCCTGAGGAACCACGTGTACCGTAAATAGCGGCAGCTGAACCATCTTTAAGGACGTTTACAGACTCAATGTCGCTTGGATCAACATTATCCAGTGATGCTCCGATAACACCGTCAATTACAACAAGCGGCTCAGTATTGGCACCAACCGTTGATAGCCCGCGAAGCCTGATTGTTGAGCCCGCATTCGGATTTCCGCCCCTATTACTTACTGTAAGTCCAGGCACTTTACCTTGTAAAAGCTGTGCAGGGTCATTTACGTTTCCCTGATTAAATTCTGCTTCATCAATCGAGGTTACAGAAGATGTGATTTCTTTTGTATCCTGGACACCGTATCCTACTACAACAATATCATCGAGTAACTGAAGATCTTCTTCCATCTGAACGTCAATTTGTGTTCTACCGTCGATGGTAACTTCTACTCTTTGGTATCCAATATATGTGAATATAAGAACATTTAGGTTTTCGGGAACATTTACAGAGTAGGTTCCGTCCATTCCTGTAGTTGTACCTATCGTAGTACCCGTTGCTTCCATTGAGCCTTGTACAATTACGTTCACACCGGGCAGATCAGAGCCGTCTGCCGCATCGGTTACTGTACCGGTAATAGTAACACGATCCTGTGCGATAGAGCTGGTAATACCAATTCCAAATATCAGGATTGCAGTCATTAGAAGCCGGGCCGGAGTACCTGCTCGACCGAGACATGCAGAAAGATGTTTGAAAGCGCCTTCATAGAAAGTCACTTTTCGTGGCCGTTTTCCATTCATATTATTATATCCTCAGTTATTATTTTGATTCGGATTTCCCAGACATCCTGATCAGTTTATGCTACTTTTAAAAACAGTGTTTGAAAGAGCAGATCAACAGACTGAAAAATCAACTTAATGATAAAAAAGCCCTTCCATATTTAAAAGTTTTTGCAGACAACTCTTACATCAGGATTCAGCATTTAAATATCACTGTTGTAATGAATTCTGAGTTTATCGGGAAAATAGATGTGTAAGCGCTTTCTTGCTATACACCAATAACTTAATCCTATCCGGAACTTAGAAAAGTTGTACAATTTGATCTGCTTTTGATATAATTTTCTGAAAAGATGGGTGGAAATTTCAGCACTTTCAAAAATATAATTTTTATAAAATGTGCTGGTTCTGAGAAAATATCAGTAAAAAATAAAAGGTGTAAATTTCACACTAATACCTTTAAAACCAATGATTTACAACCTCAAAAAAAGTGTCTATTCGACCCTTAATACTCCTCGCATCGTCAAGTAGTGTCCGGGAAAGGTACAGACAAATGTGTAATCGCCCGGGACATCAGGCACATCAATGTAAATGGTTTCGGCCTGTCCGGGTTCAAGCATAGATGTATGATAAAGAACTCGGTCAGAGATGGGAACATATTCAAGATCATTAGCATTGAGACCCAGATTCATGGCGGCTTGCCCCACAGCATCAGCAGATTCTGGTTTTGTAATGACCACATTATGAGCCATATCGTCGTCATTATTGAAGGTGAGCGCCAGTTTGCTTCCGGCATCCACACGTATAAGCTCTCTGTCGTACTTGAGACCCGGTTCTGTGGAAAGCGTCAGCTCTACATCTGCTTCACCATTCCAGACATCGGGCATTTCCGTAATTTTCTTTGCAGACAATTCACCAGTTTCTTCTGTCGTTGATATTCCAACACCCTCAGCTACAGCAGACCGTTCGCCTTCAGGCAGATTGTTCAGGCTATAATAACCAACAGAATGAAGCATGGGTGTCTGTTCTTCCGATAAGATCCCCTCCGTTTGTACTTCATAGATGTAACCTTCCCGCATTCCATCGATATACAGCCGCGCCGATCGACGATCATCAGAGAGTTCTATCCGTGGGATTGTTTTGCTCTGACGCCTGATAATCGGGCTGCCATACACCGCATCATACCGATAGGTAAAATCTGTAATTCTGTAATTTGACATATTCGTTGCTGTTTCGGGATCTACAGGTTCAGTAAAATTAATAGTAAATCCATTTGATTCTGCCTCAATTGTCTGCATTTCAAACGGTACATTTCCATTCCAGTCGAGCCGCTGAACGCCATACGGATCACCACCGGTTGCTCCCCAACCCCTGCTGGTCATAGCCACGTATATATCTCTATCAGGCCCCCAGGCCAGTTTAATGATTCCGGATTGAAACCCTTCCCGAAAACCAAAGACCGCTCCCTGGTACTCTCCATTTACTTTTTCAAGCGCAACCCGCATTATTTTGGAATGCCCCTGGTCACCCACTAAAAACTGACCATTGAACGGACCAACTTTGTCATTACCATCGATGTACAAAATATCGGATGTTGAAATGCCCATGATTGTATGCGGAAACCAAGCAGCTGGATTTTTTATCTCAGGAATGATTTGTGACTGCTCATACAGCGTCAGCCCTTCGGAATCGTCAATCTCTTCCATCGTTAAATCAAGCGGAGATCCTTCATTTGAAGTCCAACGGAGCCCCTCGGGGTGACCTGCAAAATCTCCGCTTTCGAGATGCGTCATCCAGCCGGATCCAATCCAGTCACCCTGGTTTTCGGTGTAGAAAATCTCGCCCTCGTTATTAAATCCAAACCCTGCAGGAGATCGCATACCCGTAGCAAACGGCGTCATTTCGCCTTCCTCTGTGATCTTCAGCATCCACCCCCGCCAGTCCGTAAGACTTGCACCATACCCGACCCACGAAAGATTCAGTGTAACAACCATGTCCCCATCAGGCAGAAATTTCGGTCCGTAGGAATATTCATGATAATTGCCCGTCAAAGGCCAGCGGTAAATAGTTTCAAATCTGTCGGCTATGTCATCACTATCGTGGTCTGAAAGCTTCACCAGCTCTCCCCGCTGTGCGATAAAATAGGAGCCATCTTTGTAAGCAATTCCAAGCGGCTCGTGCAACCCCTGGGCAAACCGCTGAAATGTAGGATTTGAGCCTGAGGGATCTTCAATCATCCAAACCTCACCACGGCGTGTGGTAACGGCAAGGTCTCCGTTTTCATTAAACGCCAGTCCGCTCGCTTCCAGTTTGATGTCATCAGGGATGGGAAGGGTTGATATAGAATAGAACTGCGCTTCCTCTTCCTGAATCGTTTGAGCTGATACAGTTTTGATGATAGCGGATGCTAACACTGGTATAACAACAGCCAGCATAAAGATTGTGACTCTTCCCGGCAATCTTATAGTTGACACACAAGAACATTTTTTATCCGTATTGAAAATTTCCATATTCATATGATTTATTATGTTTACACCAAACTATTTTCAGATCTACATTTATGACTATTTTGATTTGCCACTTATTTTCATGGATCAAATCAACCTTCAACAACTCATTTTCAAATACCGGCCTACCATATCAGTCGGTATTGAATGTCGGTTTGATCGCTATTCTGAAGCACCGGCAGGGAAAGCATCATCCCTGAATTGTCTGTCTCAACGGTAGTCAGCTCATTTTCCGCGTTAGTTATCATTTCAATATAATACCTGCCACCGATTCGGTATAATGTATCGGATAATCTTTCGATTGTATGACTTTGTGCTATTCTTGCGGATGCATTCTCCACAGCTTCTTCTGAGCTAAAACTGAGAGATCTAATAAAGCCCTGGTTATTTTCATCCGGACGAATATGATCCGTAACAGTCACGCCTTCATAACCAGAATGAAAGACAGGTTCGCCCGATGAGTTAAGCTGATATTCTTTGACACTGTTATTTTCGTTGAACAAGTCGCCTCCTGCATCAGAAATCAATAAAGGACTCCCCGACATATCTTCAACAGCCGCGTTCATCGGCATCAACAGCTGTTCGTATCCGCGATCGACCCACATTTGGGATAAGTCCGCAAACGGATCACGCCAGAATTTTAGTAGAGCACCGTTCTGAAGATCATAGCTGTAGTGCATGCCCTCATCAAAACCCACAGAGAGTGTATGTGTACGTTTTTTACCGTTATAATTGGTGAATCCGCCAATAATTTCGGGGCGGTCAGACAAACGATTAACGGTTAAAGGCTCAGTCCCGCCATCATCACCCCACGGTGCCTTTGACGCAAGCGTTCGTTTTTCCATGAACGGACCTTCATAGTAAAGCACGGCGTGGGTGTTCCACTTGACCTGGAAATGTGCTATTTCAAGCTGATGTGTTCCTTCATCCAGGTAAATAATTTTGCCCGGACGGATGCCCTCCAGCTCTCCCGTATTTTTTAGGATCAGCTCGCCGTCTATATAAAGATTCCCGCCATTTCCCATCTGAGTTTCAAACAGGTACTCCCCGGAAACCGGCACACTCAGGTCTGCAGAAAAATGGGTTGCAAAATGTTCACTCTTTGGGCTGACGGATGCCACGTTAAACGAATCGGTTGTACCCTCTTTGAGCAGTTCAAGTTCATCAAAGGTTGTTGGCGTTCTGTCACCGTTATAATCGTATACTTTGTACGAGATAGGTGATAGTTCCAAAGAATCTGTTTGTTCGTAGAGTTTATACCTGATGTTCCGAAACGCCAACGGTCCGTGATCGCCCTGAATCATCAGAGGACCTGTTTCTGTCTCATTTTCAGAAATTGCTCCGCGTGTGGGTCCGGTTAGTTCCGCGTTGTCATGTATAAGTTTACCATTCAGGTAAACATGTTCAAACCGGGCATTTTCAATTTTATCGCCCGCTTCATTAAATCGAGGTGCCCGAAACATGACCCGATATTCCTGCCAGAGCCCCGGGGCAAGGCTTGCGTTTACCGCCGGAGCCTTTCCTTCGTATCCTTTATCGCCATCAGGCAAATCATCGTTCCAGCGCTCATAAATACCTCCGGCATCAGAAAAAATCGGATTCGTTTTGCGCCAGCTGTCAAGGATTTGAAGCTCGTATCGTCCCTGAAAATAGAGTCCCGAATTGGATCCTTTTGGGACCAAAAATTCGAGAGAAAGTTCAATATCTCCGTGTTCCATTTCCGTTAACAAATTACCGTTTTCGCCAGATGTCGGCATATTTACTATAGCGCCGGTGCCTTCAATCGTTGTTAAATCAGACTCACCTGTGTAATCCGATTGTACGTCATGTGCAACCATCCAGTTTTTTGCAGGGTTTGTGAACGCCTCCAGGTCTTCAAGCGACAAAGACTCCATCGGAAGTGAGTGAACGTTTTGCAAGTCCTGACCACGTTCTCCCTCAACTTCTCCGCAAGCTGAAAGCAGCATAATCACAAAAATCCAAAGCCATGTCGTTTTAATTATTGATGTCATTTTACCTAACATTATATTTTGATTTCCATTTGTAGTCAGCGTCGGATATAGAGTTCTGCCGGGCCATTATTCAAGCCAATTAGATAATTCTCGCCACCATCGCCAATACGAACCGGATGAATATATCTCATCTCTCCCTCAACAAAAAATCCGCTTTCCTGGTGGGTTTTGGTCGTAAATCCATTAACAGGAGAATATGCGAGATGCAGCCCGTAACCTGCATCCTGACGCCCGCCGTAGCTTGGCTTTACGCCATAATGGTTACCACCCAGTAGCAGCTGTTTTTCAGGGCTCTCGGAATCTAAAACCCAGATGGTTTTAACCGGAAATGACTGCGCATCAACCGGCATCGGCTCTACTTCGGGCTGATTGTCACCGCGATTTAATATGGCAACCGAACGCAGTTCCGTGATTGATTTTATTTGCGCACCACTTAGTGCATCACTTCCAAACAGCTCCTCCACCGACCGGCTTGCAAAATCTTGATAGCTTGAAATATTTTGTGTGAGATCCGGAAACTCCTGCAGTATTTCATCAAGCTGCTCGAAAGGCATCTCTTTGCCCTCGCTTTGGATAGTGACCAATCCGGATGTGTACCCGTTATCGTTGAAATCCTTAATAATAAGCGACATCGGACTTTCAGGGCTCGCCTGCATTCTGCTGTTGGTTCCAAAGTTCCCGGCAATAAGATCTACTGATTCATCTCCGTTCAGGTCACCTGTCGCAATGGACTGCCACATCCCGGAATATTGGTCGAGACCGAGATCTGTCGTGATATTCTCAAACGAATTACCATTGTTTTTATATACAGTGATTGGCATCCACTCCCCGACAACTACCAGGTCCGGATTGCCATTCCCGGTAAAATCTGTCCAGGTTGCGTCTGTAATCATCCCAATATTTTCAAGACCGGGTGCGATGTCTGATGTCACATCCTCAAAGTGACCTGACCCGTCATTTCTCAAAATTGCATGCTTGGGAGACTGGCCGTAATTCCAGGGTTTTGATCGTCCTCCCACAAACAGATCCAGGTCGCCGTCTCCGTCAAAATCAGAAGCAGCCGCCACGCTCCCGTTCACCTGGAGATCCGGCAGACGATCTTTTGATTTGGAAAACTCTCCGCCGCCTTCATTTATATAAAGCCTGTCGCGATGGGCAACGCCCGATTGAAAAAGTTGTCCACCGCCGCTAACTACATAAAGATCCAAGAGGCCATTTCCTGTTGCATCAAAGAAAATGGTGTGAACATCTTCATATAAAGCTTCTCCTTCAAACAGATCACCGTTCGACAGTGTAAATTCCCCGGCTGAGTCTTGCAGGTAAAGTTTTGGCGCTTCACGATGAGCACTGCCAATATAAATATCATCCAGCCCGTTTCCGGTCACATCACCAACCGCAATTGCAGGACCTTCAGTGCTGATGTAATAAGGTATCAGAGGTTCTTGAGAAAAGTCGCTGTGATCATTTTCTACATGCGCCATGCCGGGTGGCAGCATATCATCGACCTTTGCAAACATGGCAGAATCGTAATTCCTGTGCAGGCGATCGTAGCTAAATGAGCCACCAGCTTCACTGTAAATCAGATATAATTGTCGATTAGCATCTACATTTTCAATGGTTTGATGTTTCCCATCAGGCCAGATTACCAGCAGTGAATCAAGTGACGTGTTCCCGCCCAGGCCCAAATGAAGGATTGGATCGACGGATGACTGAAACCCTCTTGTCGGCATTTGTTCAATATAAAATTCCTGCCCACCTTCGTAAGCGATGATTTTACTACCGATGCCCGTCTTGTTGAATTCACTTCCATCCAGTTCAATTTTAAGAAAGTTACGGGTTGAATCCGGCTCACTGTTATTCTTGTAGATGAAGGGTTCCATATTCACATTACTGACCACAAGATCAAGCATGCCGTTATTATCCAAATCAGTGTAGAGAGCCCCGCTTGAATAAGATGGTTGCCCCAGCCCGGCCTCATCAGATACATCTGTGAAGCTTAATTGTCCATCATTCCGGAAAAGATAATTGGGAGTATAAATTTCAGGCATGTACTGAATTGATTCGAACTCCTCTTCCGAAATCCTGTCGCCCGTACTTCTGTCCCTGATATTTCCAACACGCCTGACATAGTCCAGATCGTTTGGCCTGCGAACCATGCCGTTTGTGACATACAGATCTTTCTTCCCGTTGTTATCAAAATCGGCCAGCAGCGATGCCCAGCTCCAGTCGGTTCGGGCCATGCCAAGCGTGAATGCCATCTCACTGAAAAACGGCTCGCCCTCTGGCGTCAACCCCTGGTGAATCTGCATCGTATTCCGGGCGTTTTTGTTACCAAAACCAAAACTCTTTTTTGTCTCCTCAACCACAACCAGGTCCGGGCCGCCTGACCTTAAGAAAGACTCGTGATTATCCGGCATCATATCGAGCGAGATAATATCAGGGTAGCCGTCATTGGTCACATCAGCAATATCATTTCCCATCGACGCATTACTTGTATGGCCGATATAATCATAAAGCGACTCGGTAAATGTGCCGTCTCCATTATTTATGTAAAGGTAATCTTTTTCGTGAAAATCATTTCCTACATAAATATCAGGGTCGCCATCCAGGTCGATATCGCTCACGGCCACGCCAAGGCCATAACCCAGGCTGCTGCTTATAATGCCAGCCTCCTGAGTCACATCCGTGAAGGTGCCGCCATCGTTTCTAAAGAGCCTGTCGCCCGCTTTGGGGTCCTGCTGATTTCGAAGAATATCTGCAGGGCCGTATGATCGCTCACTGTGAAACGATTGATTCAGTACAAACAGATCGAGCCGGCCGCTGTTGTTGTAATCAAAAAAGACGGCCTGGGTAGAGTATCCCTCAAAATCGATCCCGTATTCTTCTGCCCTCTCGGTAAATGTGCCGTCGCCATTATTGACAAAAAACTGGTTAGCGCCTGATTTGTTCAGGTAGTTTACGCGGCTGACGTACATATCAAGAAATCCGTCTCCGGTCACATCCGCCATCGTTACACCGGTTGACCAGGCGCCTTCATCGCCGGCAACTCCGGCCGTTTCAGTCACGTCCTCAAATTCAAAATTTCCGCGGTTCAGGTAAAGTTTATTATTAACCTCGTTTCCAACAAAGAAAAGATCCGTTAGCCCGTCGTTATTGACGTCACCCGCCGCAATACCAGCCCCATCATAAAAATACATATAGTTCACGATGTTGAAATCGCGCGTGCTTGTGATATCATTTCTGAAATCGATATTTGTCTCCGCGGGTGAAAGCAGCGAAAACTGAGTGGGTTCGTCTGTTGAGCATCCTGTCATCAAAACTGCCCATAAAATAAGGATGGCGATGACCGGTCGAATTCTTGGGAATTGCGTCATAAATAGAAAGTAAACAGAAAGTGAAAACTTAAGTAACGGGTGTTTCGAGACAGGCTACTGTGTTACATGCCGATATATAAGATCATAAATATCAATTGGCTTGATGGATTCTCCGTCCAGCAGGTTGGTTTGATGAGTAGCCACAAGCGGGCCTTTTTCAAGTGAATCAGGAATTCTGCCGTGAGATCCCTTCACGCCCGAACCGTCAATGGGAATTAAGTCCATCTTGTAACGAAAGCCAAGTTTCTTTTGCAGAAGCCGCAAACCGGCTTTCACCATCGGCAGCCGGATAGCCGGATCAATAAGCAGTTCAGCAGGATCGTAACCCGGCTTTGTGTGAATGTCTACCGTGGGCGCAAAATCCGGGGCTTTGGTATCATCGAGCCAGTAATAGTAGGTAAACCAGGCATCAGGTTCCGCGATGGCTACGAGTTCGCCGGATCGCCGGTGATCGAGCTTATACTCTTTTTTGCCTTCTTCGCCCAGCACTCGGTCAACACCCGGAACCTGTTCAATTAGTTTCTTTATGTGGGGGATGTCATCTGTGTTTTCAATATAAATATGTGCGATTTGATGATCGGCCACGGCAAACGCACGGCTGGTACCGGGAATCAAAATTTCGCCGCCCATCTCTTCCCGCACGGTGATGTAGCCCTCTTTGCGCAGCACACGATTTAGGTGAACAGGCCGGTCGGCCGCGTCAATTCCGTATTCAGACAAAACAATTACACGGATGCCCTTCTCTTCGTAAAAATCGAGAAGTTTCCCGCACACCCGGTCGATCTCTTCCAGGTCTTTTGCTACATCAGGATGACCCGGCCCTACCCGCTGAAGGTTATAATCGAGATGAGGCAAATAAACCAGTGAGAGCGTCGGTGAATATTCATTTTCGGTGTAAATAGCAGAATCGGCAATCCATTCGCTGGATTCAATTTTTGTGTTTGGCCCCCAGAAATTAAACAGTGGAAACTGACCCAGTTTTGCCTGAAGTTCATCCCGAAGAGTGTCGGGCTTAGTGTACACATCCGGAATCTTTACTCCGTCTGACCGGTAAATTGGCCGCGGTGTGATGAGATAATCAACCGTGGAATTCATGTTGTACCACCAAAACAGGTTGGCACAGGTAAAATCAGAATTCTCCACCTTGAGACGCTCCCATATTTTCTGAGACTGAACTAACTTGTTTGATTGCCGCCAGAACTTAATTTCATCCATTTCCCGGAAATACCATCCGTTGCCCACAATACCATGTTCATTTGGCATCACGCCGGTCAAATACGTGGCCTGGACCGAACAGGTGACAGCCGGCAGCATCGACTCCACCGGCGTCATTGTTCCACTATCAAACCATTTTTTGAGATTGGGAGTGTGATCACCAATCAATTCGGGCGTTAATCCAACGACGTTGAGTACTGCAGTTCTGTTCATGGGTGGCTTCAAATTAAAACTTATAAACTATCAAACATTTGGTTGATCTTCTACATAGTAATTTGATGTCAAAGGTTTGATGCCGAAATCGAGATAGTCATCGAATGAGTCATTTTTAGATAGTATATAAATCCCGCCGGACTAGATTTTTCAAAAAACTCATCCGATGACTTTTTCCGGTTCTATTTAAATTAGTCGTTAAGATTCCGTTTATAATTTATCATACTCTTCCGGCTCTACATCAGGAACCTGCTCCATAATATTTTTAAACGTCTGTTCGTCGGCTCTTTCTGCACGCTCTTTAAGATAATCTACTGTTAACAAAGCCGACATTTTCTCGGTAACCGCCAATGTGATAAACTGATTCATGGAAACGCCTTCTTGTTCAGCGAGCTCTTTCAATTTTTTATGCAGTGATTCAGGTAATCGAACGCTTAATGTACTCATGGTAACACCTGTATCCATCGTTTTTGCAGATCCTTCTCTGCGCCATAAACTACAATGGCTTGATCAGGATGACATACTCATTAATTAGTGCACTGGCGGCGTGGGCGCATAAGTCTTTATTTAAATATCACATTGTCATCACGCCGCCCATGCACCTAAGCCGAATCGTTGTCATTCTGAATAAAACGGTGTTTTTCCGTTTTGTGAAGAATCTGTAAAACCAACATATTTTGTTTTATCAAACAACATAACTGACTGCTTTTAACTGCTTAATAATCCAAACGGCTTCGTGAGACTGTGTAAAAAACATATAAAGAATTTTTTATGTTTGCCCATAATCTTTCCTGCAGGAACCAATTTTCAAACTTTTTATCTAACCCGCCACAAGTCCAAGCATCCACCTGTACTCCCGTTCGATGGAGTCTGTCAGGTTCGTCTTGAAGCGTTCCGGCAGAACTTCCCAGGTATAGGTTTCGATTTCAAAATGTGTGCACCTACTGCTTTGAAGCAGATAAGGAAGTGCTTGCTCAATATGATCACGGGTTGAATGAAGCTCTTCAAACTCATCCAGGAAGAGCGGAACGTGAAAATGAATTCGCCACTCTTTTGCAGCGGATTCATCAAACGCTCCCAGTGCCTGTGGCAAATCTCGATACTGCTGAAATGATCCGTCTTTTCTTAGTTCAATTACCTGGTGAAGATAGACCGGCTCATCAAATGTTTTTAAACGGGACAGCACATTTTGGACTGAGAGGCCGGGTCGTGTCCAGTCGACTTTTAGTGCAGAGCTTACCTGCGTTTTTCCAATTCTGATTCCTTCTTTCCTGAATGCATCAATCGCGTCTTTCGCATGCTCATATTCCAGGGCAAAGTGACACGTATCGTAGCAGACAGTGATATGCTTTTTTAGAATCTCTTCCGCTTTAGATTTTGAATAACTAAACTCACTTTGCAGAAAATCAGAACCTTTCGGAAACAACCATTCTTTGAAAAACTGCAGAGTTTCAGTCCCATTTTCAAGCAAACAATCTGGTTCAGGTTCGATGTCGAGATGAATTTGCTTACCGGTTTGTTCATATACTTTGTGCATGCGGCGGGCAGCGCGGGCCAGGTTGATGGTGGCGATAGCAAAAATATCGTCTGTGCCCGATGCAGCCTTTTCCCAATATTTATATGACACCGGTGATGTTGATATTCCGCCATCAATCCCGCCGGGCAGAAGCTCTGTGAGGATCTCAATCAAATCTGTTGTATACAACAGCCGGTCGGGAGCCGTCCAGTCAGGGGCGTATACATTGTCTTTGACCCGCTCGCCATGGAAGCTGCCATAAGGAAAACCGTTCATAGTGAACAGATATAGATCCTCGGTGGTTAGCCAGGTCCGAAACCGGTCGAGTTCAGATTTTCGTTTGAGCTGTGATGCCGCCTTTGCCGACAGCCGCAACCCAACTCCAAAGGATGAATCGGGTGAAAGCCGTGATTTTAGTTCGGGAAGATGTTGTTTTATCTGATCAAAATGGTCGGCCCACTCTTCTCCCGGGTGGATATTCGAGCAGTAGGAAAAATGAGCGTACGGATATTTAGGTAACTTCATTAAATGAGATGGTTCAAACCAGTTCTTTTTCGTTGGTTCGGAGAGTATCAATAGCTTTTCTGTAAAGAGGCAGATCCACTTCGTGAACCTCCACTCCCCTGCCAATTTCATCAAGCAGCATGATGGTAAGTTCACCCCCAAGATGTTCCCGGAATTCCTGCAAGCCGTGCAAGACCGACTCTTTTTTCTCAGGATGATCGAGATGTTGTTCGAGTTCCTGAATGTACAAGGTAAATCCGCATGCCCTGAAAAGATCAAGAATGCGGGTGCACTCCTCTTCAGAAATATATCCCAAAAGCTGTGAATAAATGGTATCCAGGGCAATGCCAATGGCAACGGCTTCTCCGTGTAGCAGCCGGTAATCTGTAAGTTGTTCCAGTTTATGCGCCACCCAGTGGCCGAAATCAAGCGGCCGTGAGGATCCCCGTTCAAAAGGATCTCCTGACGTTGATATATGCTCCAGGTGAAGTTCGGCACAGCGGTAAATGAGTGAGGACATTGCGTCTTTATCGCGCATATTCAGCGCTTTTGCATTCGCCTCCAGCTCCTCAAAAAAATCGGCATCTTTAATAAGTGCTACTTTCACGGCTTCAGATATACCTGCCCGCCATTGACGATCGTCGAGTGTATTCAGGAATGAAAAATCGTTAAGAACCGAAACCGGCGGCACAAAGGTGCCGAGAAAATTCTTTTTCCCGTATGCGTTTACACCGTTTTTCACACCAACGGCCGCATCGTTCTGAGCCAGAACAGTGGTTGGAATTCTGATGAGGCGAATGCCGCGATGAGCTATTGCAGCCGCGTAACCGGCTGTATCAGTCACCGCCCCGCCGCCAATCACTGCAACGTACGAGTGGCGATCCAAATCCGCGCTTTCAATCGCGTCCAGAATCATTTGAACGTGTTTGGGATCATTTTTTGACCGCTCCCCGCCCGGAATAATGACCGGCTCGGAAACGACACTAAATCTACCCGAATGCTTCTGTGTGTAGTTAGAAATGTCACGCATCAAATTCGGTTGACAATCATACATGCCGCTGTCAAACACAAACAAAATGGTCGGTTTCGGGTCTGAACCTTTGGAATCAACCGTATCAGCAAACAGGGTGTTGGCCGGGTCAAACAGATTTTCCGTGAATTCCACGTTGTACGAAAACGGTACTGTAAACTCTTGTTTGATAGACTTCATTAAAACAGATAAAAGTTATAAAAGTTAGAACCTGAGTTTAACCATGAATCAGGCTAAAATATTTTCCCCTCCTTACAAGGATGGGCCGGGGGTGGTTGTATTGTGATTTCTTTTTCTACATGTGACCATTGGCTTAGAATAGTAAATACTTAAACCACCCCTTCCGCCGGATCCCTTACGGGGAAATCCCCTCCTTAAAAAAGAGGGGACTTTTTCCCAATAAACCAATAAAAAAATTTACTTCCCATCATTTGGTAACCAAAAATAACGTAAAAGTCATGCAACCGATTGTTTGCTCATCACCGTATCCTTTTCAGAAATCTCATCGGATGGCTGGCTCTTTAGTTTACGCTGATAAAATTGATCTTCAATGATCAGCGCAATTGGCCCTATGATAAACAAAGCGTAAAATGGAGCGTACACCGCCTCATTTAATCTCAGGAACATTTCAAGCAGGGCAATTGAAAAAGCCACAATATTCTGCCCCATCCTGCTTTTGACCGTCGTTTTCGGATCGGTCATCATAAACAGTGCGAATAGCTGGTACATCGGGCCGGTGAGCGGAGCAACTTCAGCCAGGAACGGGTCTCCGGTTATGAAACTGCGAACCCACGCAAAAACAACAAATGAACTGATATACGTAAGTGTAATATTGAGGCGGTTGATCTTCCAGAGCGAGATCAATCCAACGACCCAGATGACAAGCATCGCCCACATATTGTTTCCCCACTGGATGCTCAAAACCGCAGCGCTGTCTGATGCTATAAATATAATGGCCACAACACCAAAATTTGTCGGGTTAAACAGGTGCCTGCCTTTGTAGCGAAGCACGTATTTTGATGCAATGGAAATTGCCGCGCATAGTGCAAAAGGCCAGAAAAGCGGAGATCGCACAAGAATTCCCGCGCTGATACCCGACACATATGCGCTGCTTAAATTTCTGTATTTCCCGGTGACCACCCGGTGCAAAACAAGTTCGGTAATAACCGCAAACAGGATGGCGGTCAGCAGTTTTTGATAGCTATCAAGAATCCCGAACGAGATGTGAGCTGCAAGCAGAATTCCTGTGATAAGAAGCGGTGCGAAATATTGCTTTGGAATGGTTATACCGGTGTTAAAAAATCCTGTCGTCACTGCTTTACTCATGCATCCCGGGGTTCAGTTATGGTATGGATCATGTTGATGTCGGGGTTTTCCAAAGTTTGAATTGTTCCGGACGGCCATCGGATTTCCACCTGGTCAACACTTTGCAGTTCCTTCAGGCCAAAATGAACGGCTCGCTGACTTTGGCTGCTGAATGCATCACCACCGCTAACCTCCTTAATTTTCTGACTGTCATCCCACACCAGGCGAACAGTCGCCCCGATGGCACTTTTATTACTGGCGGTTCCCTCAAGATTAAAAGAGATCCAGTTATGTTCTTGGTTCACCCTGTTTCTGTACACTTTTACCGGACCGTTTTGATTGGCTACAATAAGATCAAGCGTGCCATTTAAATCCAGATCGGCCGCGGCAATCGCCCTGCTATCAAGATCGAGCGCGCCGCCCACGGCTGATGATACCTCGCGAAAGCGACCCGCCCCGTCATTCATCCAAATTTTATTGGTCTGGTATCCGCTGAACGTTCGCCCGTTCATCGCAGGCCAGTTTGTCGCATCGATAATCACATTCCTGTTCCCGCCCACAACTTTTGTGTAGTCGTACCAGTAATCGGTATTCGGCTCATCAGACACAAATCCATTTGCCACGTAAAGATCAAGGTTTCCGTCGTTATTCAGATCAAGCAGCTTGCCGCTGTAGCCCCACTGGCCTATCTCTATACCCAAATTTCCCGCCAGATTTTGAAACTCAAGATCATCTCCGCCAGATCTCCGAGACGGAACCCAGAGATTGTTGCCCTGCATTAAAACTCCCGCTTCAGATATATTTGTGATGTAGATGCTCAATTCACCACGGTTCATCACATCGCCGAAAGAGACACTCATTCCGCTTTTTGGAATAAATCCGATACCGGCACTCTCGCTTGCATTTACAAACCGTTCGCCCTTTTGGTTGATGTACAACTCATCTACGCCGTAATCATTGGCGAGCACAAGATCGCTGTAACCCGATCCATTCAAATCCGCAGCAGATGCTGCAAGTGTCCAGCGCCGGGTATCAAGCAGACCGGTCTCTTCGGTCACGTCGCTGAATGTGCCATCACCATTATTTTTCATCAGATAATTACGTCCGCCATTCGTCGCATATTCGTAGCTGTCCGGCATGATGCGAGTCGTGGTCAGATTCCAGAAATCGATATCCTCGTGGTAGTAGCCACCGATGAAAAGATCAAGATTCCCGTCGCTGTTGTAGTCTAGCCACACCGCTGTGTTTGCGTTCATCCAACCCGGCAGGCCTGCTGTCTCGGTAATGCGGGAAAACCGGGTACCCGATTCATTCAAAAATAGTTCAGGCCGCCCCCACTTGTACACCACGAGATCTTCAAAACCATCGTTGTTGATGTCGCCCCAAACCGAGCCCATCGAAACGCCAGTTCCTTCAATATTCAGATCAGCCACACCCATCTCTTGCGCTCTGTCAGAGAACGTGCCGTCACCCTGGTTGATGTATAGCGCGTTTGCAGTTCCGTATTCACTATTGGTAAGGTAAAAATCCGGATAGCCGTCGTTATTGACATCGGATACCGAAACAGAAGCGCCTACCGAGGCAATTTGAGGATTGATATGTTCAATTTTTGAATCCAGCTCAGGACGAACGTGGGTAAAGTCTACGCCAATTTCTTCTGAGACTTCGCTGAGATAAAACCCGTACCGGTCGACAATAGCATCTGCATCGGCCGGAGCTTCTTCAGCTCGCCAGTTTTCAAACTGTTTCATCGCTGCGGGGGCCAGCAAAAGGCTCACAAAAAACAGAATGACAAAAATCTGAATGATTCGTTGTTTATTCATACTTGCATTTTCTTGTAACTGAGTACGATAAATAAATAATAAATAAAGTCACACCTCATTAGGGAAAACTTCTTTTCCTAACCCTGAAAAATACTAATTGAAATTAGCTTCCATTTATTCACGATCAAATAGTAACGCAGTTCTAAAGGGGTCCGGAGTTACAAACCGCGTATGGAAATTAACCCAGTCGCCTTTATGGCGTTTATAAACGGGGTCTTCGGTTAAATTACGGTTGGTTCCATATTCATAATCTGTCTGGCCGTGAAACGGCAATGGTGTAACGGTTTTAGATGCCTCTGTGTTGTAATCCCCGTCTTTTACCCATCCGTCCGACACAAACACGAAGCTTCTCGTGTAGCCGGGAGCCGGCTCTCCGGGGTACTCAAATTCAAGCTGCATTTCGTCGCCCGCATTCATAATCACATACCGGTCATCTATTTCACCAAGAAGTTCACTCACATCACCAAACCGTGTGTGATATCCCATCAGGTCACGCCATCGCTGGTGTGATGATGAAATTTCATCGTAGACAGGAAGCATGGGAGACACTGAATCTTCTCTCACCCATTCCGAATATCCCCTGTATCTCAAATCCATTTTTTTGGAGACGAGTTCTGTCTCCGTGATCTGATCTGAGGAAATTGCTATGGCCCACCGTATGGAGTCCCAATATATTTCTGAGGTGGTGTGAAGCCGGACTTTTCGGTCATCTGCATTGGTAAATGCCCCATCCAGATCAAGCAATATTGATTTCGTTTTACCTGCAGGTACGCCATAATTTTCGTGAAGCATATCCCATCCGCCACTTCCGTCGGATACTTCAACCCGGAGTCCTGAAGGACCTTGTCGGTCACCCTGGCTGATGGCAAGGTTAATCGAGCTATCTGTAGGCCGCAGCCATCCTGATGCAACCAGATACAGCGATTCGTTTGCCGGTATGTCATCACCCAACTCGATCTCAATGAAATGATCCTTCACAATTCCCTGGTAGCTGGTTTTTTCAAACGGCATCATGTAGGATCCATCGGTAGCCGAGACCGTTTCTGTCCAGTCAAAACCGTTTTGATCTGTAACTTTGGTGACAGGCTCAGGCTTTGTCATAGCTTTGGTTGACAGGTCCGGGGCGGGAAAGACAAACCGCTCATCAACAAAAATATCACTATCTGTGGGATGATCAACGGCCACCAGGCTTACATGATCAAAAAAGTGTGTCTCCCAAAGTTCCGCGGTAATTCTAACATCATAGAGGCCGTCTTTCGGCTGAAGCAAATCGCCAGGAATCCTTACGCGATCCAGCGTTTGAATGACGCCGGCCGTCTCCTGAGCGTTAATTCGCAGGCCAAGCGGTGACCGCCAGAGAATATCGGTGATGAACTCCATGCCCTCACCGCTATCGGTGAAGAGCCATGGGCAGGATCCTTTCAGAATTTGCTCATTGAAAATAGTGGACCCCATCCCCAGCTCTGCAAATTCAGCCTGCACCGATCCGTTCGGCCAGATGATTCTTAGCATATCGGCCTCTTCAAATCCGCCAAGTCCAAAATGGACAATTGGCGAACTAATGAGCTGCTTTTGATAAAGAAGTCCTGTTCGTATCTCCATCTCCCCGCCAATACCGAACGAGTTGATGCGCTGATCGCCTTCCGGCCCCGATGCACGTGCACGAATAAATCGGGCATTGTAGTTCATGGTACCGGAATTCACTTTCTGAAAGATCTGTCCATCGGCATCAATTCCAATAAAATCAAGCCTTTCGTTACCGCTGAGGTCGAACACAGATGTAACTCCACCCGGTAAATCGAGGCCGTTAATACGGCTAAATTCAATATCGCTATTGCTCAGCCAAATGTCGGTTCCGGCAAGTGACGAGATGACAATATCCAAACTCCCGTTGTTATCAATATCCGCGGAATATATAGATGCCGGCTCTGCCGGTGTACCCGCCTGCTCCACGTTGATGAGCGGCATCAAATCCCAGTTATCTTTGTCCTGGTCGTACTCAAGCCGGCTTACAGACCCATCCTTGTTTAGCAGAAGGATATCGAACGTTCCGTTTGCATCAATATCAGATACCGTAAATGAGTTTACATTTCCGGTCCCCGGTAAATCTGCAAAAGATGTAAACATGCTCGATCTCTGATTACGGTAAAGTTCAGTATCTCCTTCACCTGTAAGAAACAGCGCGTCTGAGTCTCCGTCATCGTCCAGATCTGCCCATAGGAAATCAACGGCTTCAGTCATGTCATCAAAAAGATTAATCCGGGTAAAAGTGCCGTCCGAATTATTACGAAGTGCAAATGGCATGTCGTTTCGGGCTGCTAAAACAAGGTCAAGATCCCCGTCGAGATCTACATCTGCAGGCCAGACTCCGTGGTAACTCCCGTTTATGATGTTGGCTGACAGCCCAAGCGTTGACGTAATGTCTGTAAAGGATTGATCTTCTTCCTGGCGATAAAACATAAACCCTTCACTACCTGCAAAAGCGATGTCGTTTCTGAAGTTGTAGTTAAAATCAATTTCAGCCATAACATTAGGGGAAATCCTATCCGAATCAGCTGAAACAGGCATTGGTAGCCGAACCTCTTCATCGAGTACAAGGTTGTTATTTTCCATATAGAGAGGGAATGGCGGCCGATCTTCAAGAAGCGTGGCAGACTTCATGAAGCGGGACCGCTCCGGAAGATTGTTTTCTTGAAAGTCAGAATATGTAATCCCGGGATCGGGTTCGGCGGCTCTGAACCGGGGTTGTGGCAGAACAATAAACCGGTCTATCAGAAAGCCGACCTGGTTCGGTTCAAGCTGAATATTCCGGAGGTCTGCCTGAAATGCCGGCGTAGGCTCTACGGCGTTTCTAAGAAATGTAAGCTCAAAATTGAGATCGGAAAACTCCTCCTCTTCAGCCGCCGACTCTATAACCTCAAACAGTTCTCTTGCCTCTTCAGGCCATCGGTCGCTGTTACCGGCCATCGCCTGAACAGCTTCTCGCAACAGCCTTGTGTTGCGTTCTTTTGCGGCGATACGGGCTGTTTCAAACTGAACCGCCTGATTTAGCGGAACTTCATTGAACAGATCTTCAATCCGGGTGAGGATCTCTTCCGCATTCGACACATCATCCTGGCGCTCAAGTTCATTAATCAGTGCAAACCGAATCCGGTTGTTATCGGGATCAGCCTCTAAAGCAGATCTCATATAATCTATTGCAGCATCAATATTACCCTGCCTGCTTTCAAAAATACCTGACAAAAAGAGAATGCTACTGTTTTGCGGAGCCCGGTTTCTCGCCTGTTCAAACCGCTCGTCGGCAAGTTCGTAGTTTCCCTGCCGCATTGCCATTACGCCAAGATTAGCCCAGGCGGCCGGCTCCTGTGGAAAAGCCGTTGCTACATCATTCATTTTGTTAAATGCGAACCGGGCTTCTTCGGTCTGGCTGGCGGCAAGGCTGACGTAAAAGTCCGATACCGCTGTCCGATAGGCTTCATCATCTGTACTTACAGTATCATCTCCCCCGCAGCTAATCAGAAAAAGTAAACCACTTACGGTGGCAATCAACAGGCTTGGTATTCTCATGGCAAACATCTTCATCAACAGGATAAATCTTTAAAATCTTATATAATTATTATATAAATATACATTCCGTTTTGTGGTCATCCACAGGTATAACCAGCTATTGTGAATGTACCAACAAATCTTGTGAACAGACACCAAAAACTGCGTTTTTCTGATCAATAAGAGAGTCTTTTTGAAAAGTACATTCTAAATTCATGGGACGTACTTAATTGTCGCAATTAAGCACATATTATTTGCAGATGCTGTCTCAATCATGCCGGAAAAAAGTGCTCTGAATTTGCTAATGTACACTATACGTGCTGAGCAGATTCCAGGAATTAATGTTTCTTTCCAACGCGGTACTATTTAGATTTAGCCCCACGCTACTGTTAACTATAAAATTATTGGTGCCACCTGCAATTGCTGATGTAGCTGGATTTATCAAGCGGCGGGAAGGTCACCACATTCAGATAAACCGTTGCCAGCGGAACTGCAAACTCATGGGTTTGCCATTGAAGACCGCCTGCTTTAGGATTCCGATAACAGTGGGAGATAAAACTAACCACTATCGATGATCACCCCTTCCAACAATATGAAACTGATGCAAAGTAAAATGCGACTGCCTTAAAATATTACCTATCAGCTTGTTGCCCATGTTTTCCCCACGTCCTCGTAGGGAATACATCCTTCGTAAGCACCTGGAACCTTTTCGTATCTAAGTACTTCAGTTGCTCCCGCTTCAGATGTGAAATAACCAAGAAGCGTGAGTTCCTTGAACGTAAGAATAAAAGGATTTCTGGCGGGATCTTCTTCAACCGCCAAAAGATTTTGATGATATGTAAAGTCATATTTTTCAGTGTCATCGCCGTCGAAAAATTCAGCCTGAATGTCAGCCCTGTAGTCGTCGGCAAATTTATCCAGACCCTCGAGAAATTCTCGCTGTTGAACCTCAGAGTACACCTCATCAACCATTGTTTCTATAAATTGCGGGACACCCACCTCACTGGCGGCAGGTGAGTCATCGGCCGGCAGAATAACATCTGCCAGAGCCGTTACGAGACGTGCCTGGTCATTTGAGAATAGTGTTGGGGTCCAGTCACCCGGTGTTGCTGTGCAACCGTTCAGTACACCCAGAATATTGGGAGCAAACACAACTCCTCCAAGCAGAAGGCCTGCACGTTTTATCGCTTCTTTTCTGTCAATTTTGTTATCTGTACTCATTACAATTCACCTTTTTTAAGTTGTTCTGCTGCGTAATTGGCTGCCCTTGCTGACAATGCCATGTAGGTCAATGACGGGTTCTGGCAGGCCGCTGAGGTCATACAAGAACCGTCAGTGACAAAAACATTTGGCACAGAATGAATCTGGTTCCATCCATTGAGAAGAGATGTATTTGGATCGCGACCCATTCTTGCCGTTCCCATCTCATGGATACCTAATCCCGGGGCACCGGGATCATCGAATGTTGTTACATTCTTTAATCCAACGGCCTCGAACATTTCGGCTGCGTCATTCTTCATGTCCTCACGCATTTTGAACTCATTCTCTTTAAACTCCACGTCGAAGACAACAACCGGTTGTCCCCATTTGTCAGTTTCGTCGTAATTCAGCCACATTCTGTTGCTGTGGTCAGGGAGCATTTCGCCAAAAGCAGTCATACCCATGGTCCATTTACCCGGAGCCGATACGAGATTTTTCAGTTCAGACCCGATGGCCAGTTCACGTACGCCTCGTTCCCAGCCTTCCCGGCTTGCTCCGCCCTGGTATCCAAACCCTCGAATGTAATTACGATCATTGCCATTGAGATTTCTATAACGCGGAATGTAAAAGCCTGATGGACGACGCCCCCAATAATACTGATCTTCCTTTCCCTCGTAAACCCCATTGGCACCTACACGAAAATGGTGATCCATCATGTTGTGCCCCAGCTCGCCGGAATCGTTACCCAGCCCGTTCGGGAACCGATCAGATTTTGAATTTAGCATGATAGCAGTTGATCCCACGGTAGATGCATTCAGAAAAATTACTTTTGCGTAATACTCGTACATCTCACCGGTTTGCGTATCAACTACCTGAACCCCGGATGCTCTGCCCGTTTCCTCATCATAAATAACTTCATTTACGATTGAATGCGGCCTTAGCGTCATATTTCCGGTTGCAGCGGCTGCAGGGAGCGTTGCCGCATTACTGCTAAAATATCCACCGTATGGACATCCTCGGCTGCAAAGGTTTCGATACATGCATTTTCCACGTCCGTTATGAGGTTGCGTAAGATTCGCATTCCGGCCTATCGTCAATACACGGCCAAAATCATCAGCCATCGTCTTTTTGAGTTCTTCCTCGACACAGTTCAATTTCATGGGCGGCAAAAATTCGCTGTCAGGCAGCTGCGGAAGTCCGAGCGCTTCGCCACTGATTCCGGCAAATTTCTCGACATGCGAATACCACGGAGCGATATCTTCATATCTGATGGGCCAATCAATGGCAATTCCTTCTTTTGCATTCGCTTCAAAATCCATTTGGGACAGCCTGTAGCTTTGTCTGCCCCACATGATCGATCGCCCGCCTACGTGATACCCACGTATCCAGTCAAAGCGCTTCCGTTCTTCGTATGGCTGATCAGTATCTTTAATCCACCAGTGCTTCGTTGACTCGCGAATTGTATAGCCGGTGCGCATCTGCTTTTGGTAGTGCTTTCTTTCTTCCGCAGGAATTTGATTTGCCCGTGGCAGTTCCCATGGATCGAGAGTTGCCGTGGGATAATCCTCAACATGCTTTACATCGCGCCCGCGCTCTAAAACAAGGGTCTTCAGGCCATTTTCAGTGAGTTCCTTGGCTGACCAGCCGCCACTAATTCCAGTCCCTACAACAATCGCGTCGTAGGTATTTGCTTCTTGGGCTTTGATATTCAAATTCATAAGTAGTGTATCTTTAATTATGGGATTTACAATGGCATGACTTAATCATGCTCAAAATCGTATAGTGTCATGTTAATTCTCATTTGCCGGATAAAGACCTGACAGCATTCCCGGTGCCGGGTGTTTTTCTGGTCCCGATCCCTCGGGGCTTTTCCGTCCCGAACCCCCGGGATGTCAGCGTCAAAACCAACGCTGTCAGATCCCCCAGAGGGATCCCTTGGGGCAGTGGGTGCTGACAGGTTGTTTACGACATTTCAAATTCGACATAACACTAGTATACTTTTAGAGTTCTCGAATTTTAATATTTCTGAATTTCACTTCATCGCCATGGTCCTGCAAGCCGATATGTCCGTTTCGAATGGCTCCGAATTCGGGGTAGCAATTGAATTTACTGTTGTGAAGCATATCGAACCATTCCTGATTCCATCGCTCAAACTCAACAACTTTTTCACCGTTCTGCCAGTGTTCAATAACCGGGCCGTTGGAAACGATCCGTACACTATTCCACTCACCGAATGGATTTGTGTTTTGGGGCTGGGCGGGAATCAAATCATACAGTGATGCCGATTTTCTGTTGCCGTTTACACCCTGCGATGCATCGGGGTGATTTACATTGTCGAGAATCTGGAATTCAGGGCCCGACCAGTAAATGGCACGATCCTGTTCCAAAACATGGTAAAAAATACCGCTGTTTCCGCCTTCAGATATCATCCAGTCGAGGGTCAGTTCAAAGTCTGAGTACGTTTCTTTTGTGATGATATCCAAGCCGGATAATCCGCTTTCAGGTGCACGAAAAACAAGAGCATAATCTTCAATTATCCACCCTTCTTCAGGAAAGTCATCCATCCCGTATCCGCGCCAGTGTTCTGTTGATTCTCCATCAAACAGAAGTTGCCAGCCATCGTTTATTTCTTGTTGCGAAAGAGAATTCATGGTATCAGATTCATTGGTTGCAGAAACGTCGCCGGAACAGCTCCAGAAAAGGGTAGCCATTGCAGCAATTATTGTGAATGAGTAGTAGAATGTATGTTTCATAATAAAAGTAATGTACGTTAATCGTTTAAAAATCTACAATCGTTTATGCCTGCCTGCATTTCAAAATCTACCACTGTTATCATGCAATCTCCATCGTTTGAGGATTCCGGTTTACTATTTTGTTTTCTCGGTAACTAATATTGGTGAGAAGCGCAGAACCGCATCCACGCAGGCCAAATGTACCATTTTGTGTAAGAGGTGTGCCATTGCGAATTGCATCAAAGAAGAAACCAAAATGGTCGTACAGGTCAAAGGCGGCCACCATTTCAACACCATCATGCTGAAGAGCGGTATTGAGATCTCCCTGCCCCATCAAGCCGGCACCGATAAGAGCAATATTGATGTTATCATTGGCACTTTTAGACGCCGCAGGAAATTCTTTTTGGGCAAGCCGCTTAACATGTCGGGGATTGGATTTTTCAAGAAAAAGTACGCCGGTCATAGCTGCAGACGCAACTCCCTTTTTTTTAAGAAATGAGCACCTGTTTAAATCATTCTTCCGGTTAGTACCCATTTTACGAAAATTTAGATTTGGTATATTACTGTAAGCCCTTCCATAACATATTATTTCGTGCATCAAAATACACGTTTATTGCGCCGAGCATGCAAAAAAGCAGGATGAAAGAGCGCTTCACCAATAAAACAGAATATTCTCTGATTCACAACATAAAGGAGAAGAAAGTTTGATAAATTAGCAATACAATGTAGCTGATCATTTGAGAATTATTCCATACGCGACTACCGCAACCAGGAGGAGATAACAAGTGCTGCAGTCAGAAGAATGACAATAACAGCATGAAAGCGATAGTCTTTCAGCAATGGCGTATCCGGTTCTTCCGGTCGGATATCCTTTGCTTTAAAGATGATATCGTCGATCTGATCAGGATCTGGTTTTTCACCCATCAGGCTTATCCTTTCCGTCTTTTCATAAATTAGCCGGGCTTAATAACAAAATTAATAATCCGTTCCGGTACAAATATCTCTTTGATGATCGTAGATCCATCCAGGTATTTTTGGATATTCTCCTGCTTTTTTGCCTCAGCTATAACAAATTCCTTGTCTTTTGCCTTATCAGCCGAAACTTCAATATTGGCCCGAACCTTTCCATTCACCTGTACCGGATACGAAATGGAATCTTCAATCAGATACTCTTCATTGAGCTCCGGCCAAGCTTCGTATGCAATCGTTTGATCGCTTCCCAGATACGACCATAGCTCTTCCGCTACATGGGGAGCAAACGGTGACAGTAGTTTTACAAACGGTTTCGCAATCGATAAAGGCAACGCATCCCACTGACGCGCTTCATTTACGAAGATCATCAAAGCTGAGATAGCGGTATTGAACCGCATATTCTCAATATCATCCGTTACTTTTTTGATCGCTTCATGCAGTACTTTCAGTTGCTCAGGCGCCACCTTGGCATCTTTATCTAACAGAGCCGCCTCATCCTGATCACCCACAATCATTCGCCAGGCACGGCTAAGGAATCGATTCACCCCTTCAACCCCTTTTGTGCTCCAGGGTTTCACCTGCTCAAGAGGTCCCATAAACATTTCGTATAGACGAAGTGAGTCCGCGCCGTACTGTTCCACGACATCATCGGGGTTAATGACATTTCCACGCGATTTAGACATTTTATGCGCGCGTGATTCTACCTGGAATTCTGTTCCTTTCAGGTAAAAGTTCTCGCCTCTTTTTTCGACATCACTTTGAGATACCTTTACCCGCTCCACATCATCGAGTTCTTCAGCTTTTTCGGCTGACACGTGTGCTCCATTGTGCTTAAAAGCTACGTATTCCATTTCGCCCAGAATCATCCCCTGGTGCACAAGTTTTTGGAACGGCTCCTTGGTCGACACAAGACCGCAATCATACAGAACCTTATGCCAGAACCGCGCATAAAGCAGGTGAAGCACTGAGTGCTCTGATCCGCCGACGTACAAATCGACCGGCATCCAGTATTTTTCCTCACCTTTTTCAACCGGCCCGCCATTAAATTCAGGGCTGATATAGCGCAGATAATACCAGCAAGATCCCGCCCACTGAGGCATGGTGTTTGTTTCGCGGAGCGCGTCTTTACCTGTTTCGGGGTCAGTCGTTTTTACCCAGCTTTCGGCCTTGGCAAGCGGCGGTTCCCCTGTCTTTGTGGGCTGATAATCGTCGATCTCAGGAAGCACAACCGGCAGTTCGCTTTCAGGAAGCGGTTTAGGCTCGCCATCAACATGAATCACCGGGAATGGCTCACCCCAGTAGCGCTGTCGTGAAAAAAGCCAGTCACGCAGTTTATAGTTCACACTTTTTGTTCCGGCTCCATTTGCCTCAAGCCATTTGATCATTTTTTCTTTAGCCTCTGTGATGTCGAGGCCATTCAGGAAATCACTGTTAATCGCTTTGCCTTCTCCCACATACGCTTCGCCATCGAAATCCTCCGGCGGCTGCACGGTACGTATGATCGGCAGATCAAACGTTTTGGCAAATTCCCAGTCCCGCTGATCCTGTCCCGGCACCGCCATGATTGCACCTGTCCCATAATGAGCCAGCACGTAATCAGCCACCCAAATCGGGATCTCCTTACCATTGACCGGGTTGATGGCATAAGCGCCTGTAAACACTCCTGTTTTCTTTTTTGACTCTTCCTGCCGCTCGAGATCGGACTTCAGGCCGGCTTTTTGTACATACTCCTCAACATCTTTTCGCTGGTCGCTCACCGTTATGTCCCGGACCAGGTGATGTTCCGGGGCAAGCACCATGTAGGTGGCACCAAAAAGCGTATCGGGACGAGTCGTAAACGCCTTGATTGTTTCATCGTGGTCAGCTACCGGAAACTCAATTTCAGCCCCGATTGACCGCCCGATCCAGTTCCGCTGCATCTCTTTGGTTGATTCCGGCCATTCAAGATCATCCAATCCCTCGAGTAGTTTTTCCGCATATTCGGTGATTTTAAGCACCCACTGTCGCATCGGTTTTCGGATCACGGGAAAACCGCCAACTTCACTTTTTCCGTCAATCACCTCTTCGTTGGCCAATACAGTACCGAGTTCAGGACACCAGTTCACCGGGGCTTCTTCTTCATAAGCCAGCCCTTTATCGTACAGCTTAAGGAAAATCCATTGCGTCCACTTATAGTAGTCAGGATCGGTGGTGTTCACTTCACGATCCCAGTCGTATGAGAATCCCAGCATTTGAAGCTGTTCTCTGAATCGATTGATATTTTTTTCAGTGGTTGTTCGCGGGTGTGTCCCTGTTTTTACAGCATATTGCTCAGCCGGCAATCCAAATGCATCCCATCCGATCGGATGAAGCACATTGAATCCGTTCATACGCTTGTAACGTGCAAGTATATCGGTGGCCGTATATCCCTCCGGGTGACCTACATGCAGTCCAGACCCGCTTGGATAGGGAAACATATCAAGCACATAATACTTTGGCTTGCCCTCGTCTTTACGGGTTTTAAACGTTTTATTCTTTAGCCAGTAAGATTGCCACTTTGGTTCAATTGCAGATGGATCGTATGAACTCATGCGTATTTCAGATAATTAAAAATGTGCTATTAAAATTTCAGATGGTAAAGATAAGGAAAATATCAGCACGAGAAAGGTTGATTGAAGGTCACCCTCGTCTGACGACTTTGGGAAAGATAAACCCAAAGATTTTAGGTGTTCAGTCGTCTGACGAGTTCCCTGGTTCCGCCCCCATCAACCCGACAGCCGAAAACTACAATCGGCAGTCGAGGCATCCCCCTCGCCTGACGACTTTAGGAAAGATCAACCTAAGGATTTTAAGTGTTCAGTCGTCTGACGAGTTCCCTGCAACAGCCCCCACCAACCTAAGGATTTTAAGTGTTCAGTCGTCTGACGAGTTCCAGGTTCCGCCCATCAACTCGACAGTCGAAAGAAACAATCGACAGTCGAGGGATCCCGCTCGTCTGACGACTTTAGGAAAGATAAAACCAAGGCCCCACAACTCTCAGTCGTCTGACGAGTTCCAGGTTCCGACCCCATCAACTCGACAGTCGAAAGAAGCCACAAAGTGATCCCTGCGGTGCAATCGACAGTCGAGGGGTTCGACCTACCCCATCCTCTTTGTAATACCATCATAGCTATCGACCCGCCTGTCCCGAAAAAACGGCCAGGTCTGACGTTGTGGCTCAAGAACTGACAGATCAATCTCTGCTGAAACAATTCCCTCCTCTTCTCCCGCTTCAGTTATAATCTCTCCAAATGGGCCGGCTACAAAAGATCCGCCCCAGAACCGAGCTGCTTCTTCACTCCCTACTCTGTTTACACTGGCAACATAACATCCATTGGCAATGGCATGGCTCCGCTGAATTGTTTTCCAGGCATCGGTAAACTGCTCTTTTTCCGCATCTCTCTCCTCATGAAGTGTACCAATGGCCGTAGGATAAACAATAAGGTCGGCACCTTTTAGCGCGGTAAGCCGGGCCGCTTCAGGAAACCATTGATCCCAGCAGATCAGCGTTCCGATTTTACAATATGCCGTTTCAAAAACACGATATCCCAGGTCTCCGGGCGTAAAATAGTATTTCTCATGAAAGCCGGGATCTTCCGGAATATGCATCTTCCTGTATTTGCCGAGCAGACTGCCATCTGCATCAATTACCGCCAATGAATTGAAATAAAGTCCGGGAGCGGCCTTCTCAAAGATTGGGACTAACAGCACAACGGAGAGCTCTGCGGCCAGTTTGCTTAGTTTATTAGTTGTAGGGCCGGGTATCGATTCAGCAAGAGAGAAGTTTTGCTGGTCTACCGAACTGCAAAAGTATTTGGTATTAAAAAGTTCTTGCAGGCAAATGATCTGTGCTCCATCAGATGCAGCCGTTCGGATGTGTGTCGTTACTTCCTGAACAGTTTTTTCGGGACTGGATTTGTATGAATGCTGTATTAAGGAGAGACGGATAGGCTTGCTCATATATGAATAGTTGAATTCAATGGTATTGAGAATTCAATATAAGATATTTGAATATTCCTTCAGTGAAACTAATGCAAATAAGTTAAACTGACGAAGTCAATAACAAAAGAAATCTACTTGATGAGCATTAAACTCTTTGTGATTGTTGCTGTTTCGGTTTGAAGCCGATAGAGATACGCACCGCTTGCAAGATGAGATGCATTGAAGGTCACCTGATGATTGCCGGAAGAACGAGTCTCATCAACCAGCAAAGCTACACGCCGTCCGATCAAATCAAAAACTTCAAGCTTCACGTTCATTCTCTCCGGTATCGAAAACTGGATATCCGTAGTGGGATTAAACGGATTGGGATAGTTTTGTTTCAGTGTTACAGATTCAGGCAATTCTCTATTCACCGGATCTTCTGTAGAAACACCAGTTTCTGAATAGACAACACCTGCCTCATGAAAACGAAAGTAACCATCCATGGCTTCACCGCTGCTATTTAACGGTAGCTGCAAAACAAAAGCCTCAATGGAAAACGGAAAATAGTATGATGCACCGGGTGTTATCCTGTTCGCCCAGAAATCATCAAAAATAAACTCCATTACCTCCGGTTCTGTATGATTTGCCAGCCGCTGAGGTCCCATTCTATAACGCCCGCCCTCGGGATTTTCTATATCAACAAATAAAATGTAATCTTTTCCGTCACCGGAGTTTTCAATATTCAAAGACTCTGGCACCCCTTCAGTTGATAATGATCCACTTAAATGAATTTCAGCACGGTCATCTTGTGAAGGAAGCGAATACTGTACTTCCAATCCGCCATTGTCCATTTGTATAACAGAAACGTTTTCTAATGGAAGATTTTCTGTAGATAATTGCCAAAAATCTGAATCGGAAAAATTAGTGAGATTATTGTACCCCTCCAATTGCTTAACGTCTACCCAAACAGTATCGGCCGTGCCGCCAATAGCCCCAATCACCCCTACAGAGCCCGGGGAAGATGGAATAAACATGCCTTCATCATTTATGCTTCCAACATTTTCATCAGTGAGTGACCAGCTAATTCGTTTCCGGTCCACATCCTGTGAAAGGCCATCCACATCTTTTACTGAAAAAGATGCGCTAAAACTCATGGTTGTATCGATGGTAGAGCGTTCAGGGCTCAGATCCAGCTCACCAACACCCAATACTTCAATTCTTGTAGAATCAATAAATTCATTATACTCCGCATAAACATATCCTTCAGCAGGTTCAAACACTGCAGAAAATTTCCCCATATTAGAGATAGTACCGATCGATTCATCTACCGTAAACCGAACATCGGACGTATCAACTAATTCTCTTCTGTAGAACTCGTCGTATTGATAAACACTTATATCTATATCCTCTCCCAAAAATATACTCTTTGTTCCCGGTCTGGTCTGAATTCCCTGTATGCTGCCTACTCCGGGATCAGGTATCGTTACAAACAATGCATTTGCCACAGCACGTTGTCTGCCGCCGTCTGAGGGAATGTTCACAACTTCATCCTGAATAACCATCGCTGAAGATCCGCCGCCATCAAGATTGATTGCATGATCCACACCAATCATAACTAAAAATTCACCAAGCTCACTAAGCTTCATACCAACACTATGATCCTGGCGCCCGTCAACAACTACAAAATACATTTCTGTGGAATCGGCTGAGAAACCAACGGCTGTTCTTGGATGTCTCTCTTCCCAGTTACTGTCAACAACCCCGTTTTTTATAAACTGTGTACTGCCTCCGATAGCTTCTATTACGGGCTGATCAAGCGGATTTAAATTTAACTGAACGGATAATGTATCATCAACCGATAGTGCTTCTAAAAAACCTGATGCCGTACCATGGCCCGATAAAATCATGCGGTGAGATCCTATCGCCATATCCCCCTGCTGAGATTCAACTGTTTCTACGACAGCCTTTGTCGCACGGTTTACCAGCGGATCTTCTATTAGCCTGACCCCCACTTCTGTACCAAACGTATTGGTCCCGGTTGAACTACCAAAATAGGAGTTATAAACGGTCAGGTGATTTTCGCCTCGAGATTCATTGATTCCATTCACATTATTTTCAATTCCATCAATACTAACCGATCCACTAAATGACGTAGTTTGAATAAACGGTTTAAATGACTCATCAAATGCAATTAACTCACGGGGATAAGGCCTCTTCAAGAGTGTTCCATCAATCACCTGGGCATTGACAGGAACGCCGCCAGATCCATAGAAATCTCCATTAACTCCCGCTACAACAAATACACTGTCGTTAGCAAGTGCGTCCATCATTTTGGAGGGAGCCTGCAATCCTGTAATCCGGTTATTAGCTTTTACCGTCCGAAACTCCATTGGCTGGGAATCAGTATCCATTCGAAGAACCTGGATTCGCCATGGCACTCGCCTGATTTCGTACTCGGTATGAAACATCCCGGGCGCAACCTGGGCGTCGTACAGGGTATCTACCTGCTCAGGCTGAATTTGTGCTTCTGCAACGAGAGAACTTACCAATAGAAATAATCCTGTAAAGAACGGGATGTAAATCTGTGCTAATCTTTTCATAGCTACGGATAATAGATTAATTAAATTGGGATAGGCTAATCATTACAGGATTAAATTTCCATGGAATCATTAAGACAACTTCTGGGAATTGATAAACCCTTAATAGTAACTGCGAAACAGAGGACAAAGTCATGTCCCGCAGTCATCAGAACATTTAAGGCTATTTTATAAGCGTCATTTTTCTTGACAGCGAACCTGTAGCCGTTTCCAACCGATAAAAATACATACCGCTTGGTAAATTGCTGGCATCAAATGTGGCAGTATGAGAGCCAGCACTCATCTGACGATTAATCAGAACAGCTACTTCACGTCCAACCATGTCATAAATCTTCAGACTCACATCACTGCTTTCAGGGAGTTGAAACGCAATGTTTGTGGATGGATTAAAAGGGTTAGGGTAATTTTGATCAAGTCGAAGATTTTGAACAATGGGTTCGTAATCACCCTCTGAAGACGTTACAACTCCAGTCGAAAGAACTTCTGTAGGTGTACTCTCATCACTATTTCGATTAAATGCTGTAACCGCATAATGATACGATGTCTCTGTATCGCCCGGCTGATCCACAAACTCTTCCATACCTGTGATCGCAATAAAGTTATCAGGGTCAGATACCAGGTCAGCTGAACTTGGAGCAGATGCACCTTCCGTACGATAAATTGCATACCGTACCAGCGTATCATTTTCAGCACTGTATTCAGGCTTCATCCAGCTAAGCACTATTTCTGAACTTTGTTCTTCTATTGGATTTTGCGAAACCTGTGCACTAACCGGCATTTCGGGAGCGGGGAGATCAATTTTATTAAACGCAGGTACTAATGCCCCGTTTTTATAAAGATCGGTTCGTAATGTATCCCTGATGCCCCTTGAATTATAAACAGTCAGATTTCGGCTTCGAAACATTACATTGCCTTCTGCATTAATATCACGGGTATAACGGATTTGATTGGGTACTTCTGACGCTGAGTATAAACTGCCGCTAAACGTGCTTCTATCGCTTTTATACAACCCGATTCCTGCATAAAATTGCACCTTATCCCCTGTTTGATCATTCCACCAATCAGACAGCAAATCGAAGTTTTGACAGCAGCCAAACTCCCAATAAAGCTGTGGCACAATATAATCAACAGATTCATCCTCAATCCACGCGAGGGCATCCGCATACAGAGTCGTTCTTGCACTCAACCCGCTGGTACCGGGAGGGGTACTGCTCTGCCAGATTCCAAATGGGCTCACACCAAATTTCACATACGGCTTTACAGATTTAACTGTATCCTGAACTTCTTGCATGAGGAGATTAATATTATTTCGTCTCCAGTCACTCTTATTTGTAAACCCTCTTGGATGGGCTGCAAAGGTACTATCGTCTTTCTCGTTATAAGAAGACTGCGCCGTCATATGATTCGGAGGGTAGGGATAAAAATAATCGTCAAAATGGATACCATCCACGTCGTAATTGTTCACAATCTCACCGGCAATATTTTTTACATGCTGAATAACCTCGGGCTGACCGGGATCGAGAAACACATAGTTATTAATCGTAATTGTCCATTCCCGGTGAGCATAAAAAACATGGCTTGAGTCTCTGTCAAATATAGGGTCGTTCTTACCCTGAATATCGCTGTCGTATTTCCCTTCAATAACCGATAGCATGGCAGGATCAACAGTTGATTCTCCCGCAACTTCTTTGGCTGTTGTGAGCTGCCTTACCGCACGATATGGATTCAGCCACGCATGAAGTTCGAGTCCTCGCTTGTGCGCTTCTTCCACGGCAAAAGCAAGTGGATCATAATACGGTTCAGGAGCTACACCTTCTTCTCCGGTCAGATAATAAGACCATGGAGCGTATTCCGAGTCGTAGAGGGCATCTCCTTCGGTTCGTATCTGAAGATATACGGCATTGAAGCCTGATTTTTGCAGCGAGTCGAAAATTGCAAGCATCTGAAGCTTCTGATTTTCTGTTGTTGCAAATTTACTTATCGGCCAGTCTAAATTTATAACGGAGGCAATCCAGGCGCCTCTGTATTCCTGTTTGGCCTTCTGGTCATCAGCATTTTGAGCCGTTGCCATACCTGAACTGAAAAGACTGATGATCAAAAGAAGCGACAGGCATCGTAGTGGTTTGAGCAAATTCATAAACAATAAATAGGTAAGGATTAAATAAAGGGGCTGCCTTTCGGACAGCCCCGATTTTCGTTAAACACAAGGTTGTGTCTATTTAACAAGCGTCATTTTACGAGTAATCTGAACGCCGCTGCTGTTCAGCCGGTAGAAATAGATTCCGGATGACAGGCTGCTCGCATCAAATGTGTAAGAATGCGACCCTGCGTTAAGCTGACGTCCGCTTAGGATACTTGCAACTTCACGCCCTGAAATATCATACACTTTCAGCGTCGTTGCCCCGCCCTGACCCAGCGTAAACTCGATTGTTGTCGAAGGGTTAAACGGGTTCGGATAGTTTTGATCCAGCGTATATCCTTCAGGCTGCTCGCGAGGTGCATCTACGCTCGTAGCCATCCCTGTGAAATACTGTACGGCAGGAAATCCAGGACCTGAATTTCTAAATGCACCGATATAAATCGCAGAACCGTCGTTGTTGAATTCAACTGCACGGGGAACCTGGTCTGAAGGAAGATATTCCGGGTCAGGACCAAATGGGTCCTCCCCGTGAAAGTCCCACTCGACGCTGTCTTCACGGGCCCATGTTTCTGAGTTGTAACCATACCAAACGTTGGGTGTGTAGTTTGCAAGTACATCTTCGGCGGGACGGAGATAGTTCGCCGCACTTACCCAAATTTGTCCATTGCTGGGATGGCGTACAATTGATTCTATATCGCTGTTCTGCAGTACGGAATCAGGATCGGTCGGATACGGCACAAGATCATTTGCCCGGCTGTAGACGTACATGGTGTTTGCAGTAAAACGCGGAACATAAATTGTGTTCCCATCTTCTGATACTTCCATTGTTCTGCCAATAGCGGGTACACCCTCAACCACAACTTCACGGGTTGACAATGTGGGATCATACTTGATAATATCACCCCCTACAACTCCCGCAATGTAAACATTTCCAGCCCCATCTGTGGCGGGTGCTGTAAGCGAACTGCCTGTTTCGGGCAGTACAATTGAAATAGCTTCGCCGTTTGTGTGATCGAGCAGAATTAGAGTAGATCCATCGGCGTAAAGTATATCCCCGTTCGGACCGGTTCTCATTCCTCGTCCCTGGACAAAAATATGTGACGTTTCCCCTACAGTTGCCTGCTGTACCGGCGACCACTCAACTTCTGTTCCATCGGGGTTGAAGACCCGAACGTCTACAACATTTTGCGTGGAATCGCTTCGCAGAAAACCGGTTGCGTAGAAGTCGTGTACCCAGATTTTACCCTCGGCGTCTACTGCAATCCCGTGGTTTCCACCAAGGGTATCTCCTTCGGGAAAATTCCCCTCAGGATTCCATTGTGCATTTGCCAAAATCGGCATCAATGCAATTGTTAGTAATAATAGTAGTGCTTTTTTCATAGGTGTACTCCTTTTATTTGTTTGTTGTTGTGATGGTTGACTACAAATAGTTATTAATGACTAAAAATTTCACCCTATTCTATACCGTAATAGGGGGCTCCCTGTCGACGAACATCAATCTTAAGAGCGAACCGGGTATCCTCATCAAATTTCGTTGCACTCGCCACAAGAAAATTATCATGCCAGGCGAATGCGTAAGCTGTCGGTTCTATAAGTCCGGGGTAAAATTCCTGCAATCCTGCACCTTCACTCCAGGTATAAATGCCGGTTCCTGTATCTGCTCCGATAAAAAGCGTACCACTGGAATCAAATGTCAGCGTAAACAAAGTAAAATCGACTGCAGCCACCTCAGTGAGATTCAGAAGTTGTTGAGGATTATTAGCCTCCCCATCGCTTACATCCATTGTCCAGATTTCGAGAGATCCGGCCTCACTTCCGTCATCAAATCTTCCACCCATGTATAATTTTCCATCATAGTATCTTACAGCCCGCAAGTCAGCTGCAAAGGGAAACCGTTCAATGGCTCCTGTAGTAATATTGATTCTAAAAATATTATCATTGTCACCCACAGCCCACAAGTTATCATCCGGATCAAAGTCAATATCTCGAAATGCCTCTCCATTGGCACCTATAGCAAATGGATTAGTGTCTATTGTTCTTTGGTCTGTTTCTCTGTAAATGGCTCGGTTGTTTCTGGTTGCGTAGATCAAGTCGTCTGGTCCGACTTTTAAAGAAATCCAATCTACGCGGGATGTAATGTACTGTTCAACACTATTGTTTTCTGTATTCCAACGTCGGACTCCCCTTGGTATTCCATCGCCATCCTGGTAAGAATAGTAGATATTTCCTGAAATGTCTGTAGCTATGCCAAGAACATTTTCTTCACCAATAGATCCGGGAGCAGGTATTACGGCCGGATCAAGTTGATATTCAATCGTATTTGAGAAGTTTAGTGCTTTTCTGACAGCCATACGTACAGGTACGTTTTCTCCTGTAACGACAGCAGGCCGTACTCGAATTTCAGTCTGACTTGCACTATTTACAGTTCCGATTTCACCATTGAAATATATTCGGTTCTCTTCTTCAACATCTGAAAAATTTTCACCCGTTATAATAACTTCATCAACTCCGCCCAGCCAACCGCCTTCCGGTTCTATGTTTGATATAATCGGGTCCGGACGTTCTGGTTCATAATTTGGATCGTAAAGACTTGAGGACTCGCCGTTGCATCCAATCATGGACACCATACCTAAGACTATTACAATCAAGAAGGATTGTTTCATAACATCAAATTTCAAATGCTCTAATTTCATTTCGTGATTCGTTTTAAAACCCAAATTTGACCCCTATTCTTTGCACATTATCAAAGATCCCAAAAGCCGTATATGAGTAGTCAATTTGTAATGAACTATCACCTATTGGCTGGGTGATTCCGGCTCCAAATGAAACGTTCGATTCATCAGCCGGAAAAACATATCCACCTCTGAGTGAGAATCTATTCATAAATTTATACTCACCACCAATCATCAGCTGTTCGTAATAATCTCTCGGACGGTTTGCATCTACAGCTACGTTGAATTGATGCATATTGTCATCAATCTCCGTAAGGTCAAACAGATTCATTGACAGGCCTATCCTGAATGTAAGTGGCAATTCTGTTTCTTCTCTGTCAAACGTTACGTCAGTGGCAAAATTTCTTACAGACATAGCGAATTTCAAACTCTCGAAACCCACCTTATAGAGTAACCCGAAATCGTAGGCAAGTGTATTAGAATCAAAATTTCTTCTCGTAAGCCCCCCTTCTCCGCTTCCAAAACCAACGACTGCATTTGCCAAATCCAACGAGACGTATTTTACACTGGCACCGATCATAAATTCACTCGATAGTGGAAAAGCATAAGATATTCCAACAGAATAGGATGATGGAGAATACGTACCCAGGTCTTGATACCCACTCTCACTTCCATCGGGAATTGTTTCTTGAAAATCTCCATAATCAACCGACGAAAGATGCGCACCTACAATACCATATCTGCCATCCGACGGTCTATAGGCAATAGCTGCAGAGTTATAGGTAATGTCTGCAATCCATTCCAGGTAACCTGCAGTTACACTTACCTTTTCTTCCATTTGTGCCATTGAGGAAGGATTATAAAACATTGCAGTGGCCCCCAACTGAAAAGCAGTATGAGCATCGGCCATACTTGCAGCACGAGCATCCAATGGAGTACTTAAAAATTTCATCGTAGTTTGAGCACGTTTCTCCTGTGCCAAAGAGCTAAATGAGCTAATCAGAGTGAATAGTAAGGCGGATAAAACTACCAGTATCTTTTTTATCACAGTTTCAATTCTTTAGATTAAAATATTACAGCCATTTTCCTTGTCGTAGTTTCCCCGGTTTCGAGGTCCTCGAACACTACGATATATATTCCACTTACTATCCTTTGCCGCGAATCATTTCTTAAATCCCACTCCTCATCACCACTCCCATCGAGGTGTTCAATCGTTCGGATAAGTTCACCCAGCTCTGTATAAATACGGATTTTAGCTTTGCCGGGAACTTCAAAAAACTGTACCCGTTCCAAATTTTGAATATCGTACCTAAGTTCTGCAGCGGAAGTGGATACGTAAGGATTGGGTACTATACGTATTTCACTCAGGGCTTCTCCGGGAGGTCGTTGTAAACTTGCCGGATCAAACGTTTGAGTGTAATACCGGCTGCTTCTAAGAGGTTTTTCAGGTGTAAGTGCAGAACCATCATTATTATTTGCATTACCAACGGCAGTAATATAATAGTAATAATTTCTACCCCGGATAGGAGGGCCTGCAGGCTCAGGTGTTTCATCGGTATCCGCAAACGTTCTTTCACTGGGACCGGCCTCATGAACCAGTGTATAGGTACTATCTACTTGAGATTGTGCACGATAAATTTCAAATCCACTGATGTTAGCATCTTCACCCGATGGGTAAGTCCAGTCAAGAAAAATGCCATCTCCTCCTGAATTTACGTTAAAGGTAGCTGGCGGCGGAGGAGGTGCAGGTGCAGAAAAGCCGTTTTCAAAATTCGCTATTGCCCTATCAAATGTCTGAAAAAGAGAATCCCGGCCCTGAAAGACGATCTGATTTTTCTCGGCTGCAGTAATTTCTCCATCTTTGAATAATACTCCGGTTTCATTTGCGAGCTCTCGGCTAATTCCTGACACTGCTTCTGCCACGACAATCCTAACAGATTCTCCTGGTGCAAGAGTATAAGGACCATATCCATTTGCAGCTGAAAATCCACCTGACGTACCCAGGGATGGATCACCGGAAGGTTCTATAAAACCGGGAAGGCCAGATGATTCCACTTTAAAAGCATGACGCGCAGTTCGCCCTACTGTCATCCGCTCGTATTCCTGCTGCATCACTACATTGTTAAATGAATCATTCTGAAAGTTTAAATTATCGTCAGAATGAATTTCATCCATTGTTGAAGGTTGCCCGGGGTCATCGGTGGCATCGGTAGGTGATGTATCTGCGTGCAAAGTAACTCGTCCTAAAAAGTGGTAAGCTGCCAACCGTCCTGTTGTATCGGCTTCCGTCAGATAACCTCGTGCGGTGTTGGGCTCCCAAATGGGGCCTCCAATGTTATCATACTCCACCAGTCTATCAGGATAAAATCCATGCCATGCATAATGAGCCCTAAAGTCTTCTTCTTCTTCCGGGCGTAAACCATCTCCTCTACGATCGACCATTGTGTTAATTCCCCAGCCGGTAGCATTGCCCATTACAAATCGTGTTGCCCTAACGGGTGCCCATCGATTTTGAAAATAAAAAACAACATCCTCGAGTGTTTGGTTGGGTAGTTCAATTTCGTCATCACCATTCACATTACCGGTGTTCGTAAATACAAACTCAATAACATGATAATTGTCGTGAAATTCTTGACTAAACTGCATGATCGTGCGTTCAACAGTGATTCCCAGTAATGTATTAGACTTTGTATAATACATTCTGTCTGAAGGAAGAGACGGATCAACTTCGTCTATCTCAACAAAATTCTGAACTGACTGAAGATCATCTACAAATACAAAGGTTTCATCGTATTTGGAGTACATAACATCTTCGATCGGAAAAAATACACTTTGACCATTCACACGAGGACCAAGATGGGCTACTCTAAAGGGGAATGAATTTCCATTCGCATCAGTAACATTTCTTGCTCCGATCCAAAGGCCTTTGGCTGCCTGTGCATCCTGGCTTTGATATATTGCAGGCCAGCGGAGACCCGATTGCTGTTCATCAATAAACCCTTGCTCAATTTCTGTTCCTCCATTTGAATAGAAGTTGTGCAGAGAACCTACATCCATCCATCTGTATGAATACTGAGCTTGTGTCGGAAGGGCCCAGACGGCTGATAATATTCCAATCAGTATTATTATTTTTCTAATTCTTAAGCTTAAAATCATATTCAAATATTCGACAGTTTAAAATTGCCTGGAAATTAAAACGAAAATTTCACGCCAAATTGGAAAGATCTGGGATTGAAAAATGTGAAGAAATTTTGATTCGGCATATCAATATAGGCTTTGTTATCCATCACATCATCAACAAACCCTTGTTCAGCCTGGACAAACTGTCCATCAGTAAATTGGTAAAATTGGTTTTCACCTGATACCCAATACAAAGCACGCGGAGTTGCATTAGTTACATTTTGCAAATCTGTGGTCGCTTCAATTGGTACAAAATCTACTCCGAAATCCCTGTAATCGCCAGGGCGGTCATCCCCGGTTAATGATGTTTCCGGATTACCATATGTGGCTACCACATCTGCAGGTAAATGAAGGGAGTTCATATAATTATTATAGTCTTGCCCGTCCACAAAACCTGCATTTGTAAAGAAATTCATTCTTTGAAGATTTAATACATTGGATATATCGACAAAGAAACCGATGTTACGAACACCTCCGACACTGAATTCCCGACTTAGTCGGGCATCTAACATCCAGTAATCTTTCCATACCACATTGTTCAGTGTTTCCTGTGTTGTGGGTCCGCCACCTGCCCATGAAAAACTAATCCCTTCTTGCCATCGACCAATAGTGCTAAGTGTCCAGCTTCCAAGTGGATAAAAGTCACCGATACTGGGGCCAAATTCTGAAGGTGCTAAAAAGTCAATATAGAGCCTTGCAAACGGACGTGGAACAGGTCTGAATTGTGCATTGTCCAGCGGCCCCGTTCTTCTGTTATAGTTTCTTTGTTCTGACGCAAGCTGATAGTTTTCCAAAGATCCAAATAAACCACCCGAAGTGGCACTGTATGTATAGTTAATTTCACCCCGAATTAAACTACCTGCGACTTTTCGAAATGTAAATTCAACACCTTTTGTATCCCGATACGAGAAAGGTTCGCTAACCGTATAGTTAGGTTGATCGTTAATACCTATGTACTGTATTTGCGTGGGCTGCTGACTGGTATCTCTGTAATAACCCGATATTCTTGCCAGAAACAGATCGAATAGATTGTGTTCGTACCCTAATTCATAGGCTACCGTTTTTGGCAGTGGATTGTTAGGATTTGCAAGCCTGGTCACATTATTATCAGGGTCTAAGCGAACCATGAAGAGATTTTCAGGATCCGGCATTGAATAAAAGTGACCATAATTAAAAAAGAGTTTGCTGTCCTCATTGATAGGAAAGCTAATACCCATTCTTGGACTTAAAGTGAGCTGTATATCTGGCTTTTCAGTTTCTAAAAGTTCATCTACCTGGTCGCCTCTTCCTATAAATACATCGGTATATGGATCAAATTCATACCATTCAGTTCTTGGGTTTGAATAATCGAGCCTTAATCCCAAATTCGCAATCATTCCTCTGAATTCAAGCCGATTTTGAACATACGCAGACCCTCTCAGTGGGTCGTTCGACCATTTTGAAAATACATTGCTGGACGTGAGTCCCCGGTCAACCCGTGCATAATTTATTTCATGATTGGATAACACCAGTTCGATACCGGCTTTCACCTGATTATTCTGATTGATCTGGCTGGTCATATCAACTTTACCGGTATATGTAGCCACACTACTGCTGTCTCGAGACGTACTCATCCCAACCCCCATACGCATACCGGATCCTATTCCATTTGCATTATCGGGAGAAAAACCAAAAGGAGCTTCATCAAAGCCTCTCCCGGCAAAAAATATGACCGGATCTGTGTTTCTCAGTCTGCCAGGATTTGTATCGTATCTGCTTTGCACTCTATTGATAGATACATCATAAAATGTATTGCTGCCGAGAGAATGAGTCAGTTTTGCTCCTATACTGCTTGTATTTCTTTTCGTAGGCGCCCAGTAGTCGGTTGAATAAATCCGGGATCTTATAAAGCTAACACGCTCCATTTCTTCTGATTGGCTTTGCGCAGATGTAAAAAAACCTGGCTCGCCATTATTTTCATCAGTCGTTCCAGTTTGCTCACCAAACAGCCCGTTTACACTTAATTTAATATTGGACTGCAGGTTTGATGTTAATCTGAATTGAAAACTTCGATCCTTATAGCGATCGCGTGAGAGTGGTACCATGTACATTGTCTGGGTCTCCCTGACAGATGCGCTAAACCTCAGATCACCAAGTTTGGAGCTCACAACAGGAACAGGGCCGGATATTGTCATATCCAAATCATAATCGGGTTCTGTAATACCAATTTCTTTTCGATGCTGCCATAAAAACGCCTGTTGAGCTCCTTCCGGAGTTATATCGGTATCCGGATTACCATCTGCATTAAAACGATCAGCAACAGAATCCCAACCTTCAAAATCATCATAGTTTTCTTGCCTGTAAATATCCCAGGCTCCATTATCAGTTCCTGTCCAGGCAACATCATCATCTATATATGGCAGTATCCAATAAGAATTGGGATTGTTTACTGACGGTCCAAAATGTTTCTCCTGAGGCGGTCGATATCGAATAATTGCATCAGCCTCATAACGATCTGCACGCCCTTCCTTTGTTGTAACTTGTACTAAACCAGATCGGATATTTCCATATTCAGCATTAAAACCACCCGTTTGCACCTGTATATTCGCAACTGAGGTAAGACTTATATTTGTAATTGGAGTGTTATCTCTCTCATCCCTTAAAGTCAGTCCATCTAAATTAAAACCAAGCTGATCCGAACTTCCGCCCCGAACACTCAATCCTTGTATTCCAGCTTGAAGACCTATCGCTTCATTTACAGATGTGATTGGAAGATTATCTATATCCTCCCGGCTGATATTTGCTCTGCTGGATGAAACATCTCTTTGAACGACCGGCATTACAGCCTGTACGACTATTTCCTCGCCTTCAATGATCTCTTCGCGAAGTTCGAAATCAATTTCGGTGACCTCATTGATATTTACCTCCACATTTTCAAAAATTACCGGAGCAAATCCAACCATACTTGCCCGTATCGTATAGACTCCCGGTGACACATTATTAATTGAAAAATATCCATCTACGTTAGTTTGAGCGCCCTGTGTCGTGTTTTGAATTATCACGTTAACACCTGGCAGCGGATTTTCTGTCCCTTGCTCAACTACAGTACCTTCTATTCGGCCTGTTTGGGCCATGGCAACAGTGCTGAAAATGAAAATGAAAAGAATCGTTAACAGTAGCGGCTTTTGACCCATATTCAATACCAAGTCCTTATATTTGAAGTTTTGACAACAGCACTATAACCTGCTGCTTTCAAGCTATCCTGAACCTATAATATTGGATAGAAGTTTTTTATCAAAACTCTATCTGAACATATCGCTTTAATCACCAAATTTGGGACCGCTTCCATACCTAAAAGTCTATTGCAATATCAAAATTCTAAAGTAGTTTAAAGTGAAGACATGCTGCTGATGCCTCAACCTAGAGTCATCTTAAAAAGGGCGATGTCGACAAAATTCTGACTGCAATTTTAAACATACAGCACAAAGCACTTATGAAACTTTTTTACTTTTTGATTATTACCCTAACTCTTTGGGGTACATTGCTTACATCCCTGACAATAGCACAAAAACCTGTTGCCGGAGAGATCTCCAGAATAGCTGAGGTGGAGGGCGTCGATATCATCAATCCGGAATGGTCACCTGATGGGTCAAAAATTGCTTTCACATCTGCCAAACAAAAAGGGCTTTGGGTTGCGGAAGCAAACGGTGAAAACATCCGTCAGATTACGGATGATGAAAGTGTAGGATTTGGATTCTCGTGGTCGCACGATTCCAATTACCTGCTGGCACGGCATTCCAGACAAAACGGTCCCCGAAGAACACATGCTGTTAAACTTTATTCAGCGGGGTCGGGTGAAGCCAGGCAGCTAACTGACTACCGAAATCAAATGCCGGCTGTTCCTGTATTTTCGGCAGATCAGCAGGAAATTTTACTTCCTCTTAGAGATCGCGTAGAAACATTCGAATCAGGCCTTCAACAGCGAATGAAAAAGACACTATCAGGTGAGCAAATAGTACAGCCTGTGGTACTGAATAATCGGTCTGCCATCCAGGTTGCAACCGCGCAATCTGACTCTTACAATACAATTGTACCCTTTGAAGGGAAAACATTTTTAAATGCCACACCCTCTCCGGACGGCCAGAGGATAGCATTTGAAGTGATGGGAGGCAATCTCTACATCATGAATACTGATGGTTCGAATGTGGTAGATCTGGGCCGGGCTAATCGCCCCGAATGGTCACCCGATGGCCGACATCTTGCCGCAATGTTAGCTGTCGACGATGGGTATCAAATTACCAAATCCGATATCGTTGCTTTTACAACAGATGGTTCCGAGTGCCTCTACTTCACCACATCATCCGGCCTGGTAGCCATGAACCCGTCCTGGTCACCTGATGGCTCCAAAATTGCGTTCCATGCGGCCAATGAAAGCGGCATTTTTGTGCTCGAACTTGAAACGAAATAACAGGAGATTTACAGATGAAATTGTTTCAAAACATTTTACTTAAAAAGCTATCCCTAAGCGCACTATTAATCGTATCATTTTTAATTTTTCAAGCTGCCCCTTCAGCGGCTCAGGATCCCGAAATTACCGGTTTTGATGGTTGGTCTGTTGTGATTGATCCCGGCCACAGCCAGACTGAGAATATGGGCATCTATAATTTTTCTGAAGCTGAAAAAGTGCTGACTATCGCCCTTCACCTCGAGGAAATGCTGCTAACAAAAACCGATATTTCAGACGTATACCTAACGCGGGATAATGGAACCGATATTGTAAGCCTTACGCAGCGTACCGACTTCGCTAATAGTGTTGCCGCAGATTTTTACCACTCCGTTCACAGTGATGCGGGTCCCCCGAGTGCAAACTCAACTCTGTTTCTTTGGGGCGGATGGCTAAATTATCAAAATCAAATTGTGGAAAAGACGCCTACCGGCGGACAGGCGATGGGCGATATCATGAATGTAGATTTGCCCTCCGCGATGAGAATCGGGACAAGAGGCACATTTGCAGATCGTACTTTCTACCAAAATGGTGCCGGCAATCAGTACCCGTATCTTTTTGTTAATCGAACATCAAATATGGCTTCTATTCTGTCCGAAGGCGGATTTCATACCAACCCGGAGCAGAATCAGCTGAATATGAATGAGGATTACCTCAGAATTGAGGCGCAAAGTCATTTCTGGTCGTATATGAAATATCTTAGTATTGACCGCGTGGAAATTGGTATTCTTTCCGGTGTGATAAATGACCAGGAAACGGGCAAACCCATAAATGGGGCAACTGTTACAGCAAACGGAAATACATATATCACCGATACATACGAATCTGTTTTCAACCAATATTCAAATGATCCGGAACAGCTCTCCAATGGCTTTTATTACTTTTCAGGCCTGACTCCAAATTCGGAGCTGACGCTGACCGTTGATGCAGAAAATTACTTTTCGGAAACTGTTACTGTATCTGTAAATGCTTATGATTTTACATTTGCCGATGTCGAACTCCTATCAAGCCTTGCCCCAGTGGTGGACTCTTTGTACTACAACCCCGAAGAAGGCCTTATGCCGGGTGAAAATCTCCTGGTTGAGTTTAACAGGGCTATGAACCGGCAGACGGTCGAAGATGCAATTGTAATGTCTCCTGATGTTGAATACACAGTGAGCTGGCAAAATGATCAGATAATCCGTATCCGAACCGGTAATTTTGATTATCTGACTGAGTACACGCTCACTATTAATGATACGGCTCTTGACCAGTTTGACAACATGCTAGACGGTGATGCAGACGGAGAAGAAGGCGGCACCTATTCCGCTGTTATAAATACCACGGGCCAGGATACCGATCCCCCGCAACTGGTTACCAGCTACCCGATAAATTCAGGCTTCAACTTCTTCAATGAAGATATTATTCAGCTTGTTTTTAATGAACCTCTTAATCAGGATGTCATCAATGGTTTGGCAGTAGAACTTTCATCTTCATCGACTGCGGATCCCGACTTTACCGCAGAGTATACTGAATTAAACGATCGCGGTGTTATTCAACTCATTCCGCACACACCCCTGGTTGCAGCCAGCTCGTACGACGTGGTCATACCGGCGGGAGTTGAAGATAAGTTCGGGAATGCTACCGCTGACGAAATTTCTATTAGTTTTCTCACATCGGGAAACGGGATAGTTAACCCCAGATACATAGACTCTTTCAACCAGGGCCTTACCGATTGGTGGGAACCTCAACAAAGTGGGTCAACAAGTGGTATTGCTACAGAAATAACCGGGCGGCCGCACGAAACCGTCGATCACCTGAGCCAAAAAGGAAGCAGCGGCGCCATGCGTATAAACTACGGCTGGGACGAAGCATCAGCAGGCCCATATCTGATTCGAATCTATAAAGGCGGAGGCCTGCGATTTAACGCCGGCGACGAGATGCTGGCATACGTATTTGGTGATGGATCGGGCACTCCGATGCGGTTTGTTATCCGGGATTCAAACAATCAGCTTGAGGCCAGCGACTGGATTGATATAAACTGGATAGGCTGGCGGCTGGTCCGTTGGGAAATGACAGAAGAAACATCAAATGCCTGGGTTAACGGAGACGGTAACCTGGATGGAGAACTGTTTATTGATAGTATTCAGCTTAGCTATAACGAAGGACAGTCCGAACTGCAGGGAAGTATTATTGTTGACGAGTTGAAGGTAGCTCAGGTTGAGCTTCTTACTTCAAATGAAGATGAAATCACATCAAATCTTCCTACATCCTATGAACTAAGCCAGAACTACCCTAACCCTTTCAACCCTTCTACAGTCCTCAGCTACAGCCTGCCCGAATCATCAGAAGTTTCACTGAGTGTCTATAATCTCACAGGCCAGCTAATTGCAACCATCGACGAAGGAACCCGACAGGCCGGTACGCATAATATTAATTTTGACGCCGGTCATTTGTCGAGTGGCGTTTATATTTATAGATTGTCTGCCGGTAATACAGTATTAACGAAAAAGATGACGCTTATTAAATAATCTGCGTTGCGTCGTCTGAAGTCTCGGGTTTGTGAATGACAACAGAAGAATGGAATAAGATTGAAGCCATTGTAGATGAGGCGTTGGATATTCCTGAAAAGGAGCGACACGCCTTCATCAAACAACGATGCATCAACAGACCGATGCTGATTCAGCACGTTTATTCATTCCTGGCATCCGTGGCAAAAGCTGATCAATTTTTCTCTTCAAGTAAACTGCTGAAAGATAAACTTGAGGATGAAATTGCATCAGACGATCTTTTTTCTGAAAACTATGCTGAGCTAATCGGCAATAAGATTGGTTCCTACACGCTTACATCTCTCCTTGGTGAAGGCGGCATGGGCGCAGTTTTTTTGGGTGAACGAACCGACGGTCAGTTTAAGCACTCCGTCGCCATCAAAATAATTCAGAGTGGCTTAAATAAATCTGAAATTTACGACCACTTTATCCGCGAGCGGCAAATACTCGCTGGTCTCAATCACGAGAATATTGCGCGTTTATATGATGGCGGCGTCACTGATACTAATATTCCCTACCTTATCATGGAATATGTTCACGGCACGCCCATCGATGAATACTGTGACCAACACAGGTTATCGGCAGCCGAACGCATTGAGCTCTTCAAATCTGTATGCAACGCGGCAAAATACGCACACAAAAACCTGGTGATTCACCGCGATCTGAAGCCTGAAAATATACTTATTACAGATAACGGAACAGTGAAAGTCATGGATTTTGGCATTGCCAAACTGATTGACGGTTCAAATATTGATGAACCTGCTGCTGATAAGTCCGAGCAATCTCGCTTTGTCTCCTACTCAAACGCTTCACCGGAACAAATTCAAGGATTTTCTGCCACAACTGCATCTGATATTTATGCACTCGGTGTGTTGTTTTACAAGTTGCTTGCCGGCGTTCATCCGCTGCCGCTTAAAGAAAAGCCGTTGAAAATTGTTGTCAACATCATTCAAAATGAAGTCCCGAAGTCTCTGGCCGAGCGGTTTAAAGAACTTCCGACGGACACTCGAGCCAGGATTCTCGCTGCACGGTCAACCACTGCTTCAAAAACAGCTAATCTATTGAATTATGATCTGGACGCTATTGTCCAAAAATGTCTGCAAAAGTCGCCCGACGATCGGTATCAAACTGTTGAAGACCTGGTTCAGGATCTTATCCGCTATGAAAATAATTTTCCGGTAAAATCGCGTGATAACGGGGCATTTAGCATTACAAAGAAATTTACTGCCCGGAACAAAGGATTTATTTCCGCAGCAGCAACATTTTTGATAGCAGCACTCATTTCAGCTCTTTTTTACACGCACGATATTCAGCGGCAACGTGATATCGCTCAGATGGAAGCAAATAAAGCCACGCAAGTGACAAGTTTTGTACTGAATCTGTTTCAGGGCGCAGCTCCTAATCAAGCCGCTGGCGGTGATATTTCAGCCAGGGATTTGCTTGATCGAGGTATTGAACGAACCAAATATTTATCAAATCAGCCAGAAATTCAGGCTAATATGTTTGAAGTTCTTGGCAGGATTTTGACTCAGCTCGGCGAATACGACGAGGCAACCAATCTTCTTCAGCAGTCAATTGCACTTCGTATACAGCTGTTCGGTGATGATAATCTCGAGACCATCTCTAGCTATGAACAGATGGGAATACTCCTTAGTGCGAAGGGGGACTTGTTTATAGCACAATCAATGCTTGAAAACGCACTTAGCAAAAGAAATACTATTCAGGGTGAACGACAGGCCGCCATGTCTGAAGCCAATGCAGAGCTTGCTTATATCTACCGGCGTCTCGGTAAGTATGAGGAGGCCGAGGACATTTACCGATCGTTAATCACTATTTATGGAGAAGAGCTGGGGCAGGATGACCCGCTTACACTTTCCAGCTTAAGTAGCCTTGGGGTTACGATGCATACCAGCGGAAACCTTGCTGAAGCAGAAAAAATTTATCGGGATGTACTTGATAAACGGCTGGAAATCTATGATACGGCTCACCCAGAGATTGCGATGAGCTATAACAATCTCGGTTCACTCCTGCTTAATCTTGGCCGGTTTGATGAATCACGGGAAATGCTGACGAAATCTCTAAACATGCGGCGCACTCTTTTCGGGGAATCTCACCCTAAGGTAGCGTTAACTTTAAATAACCTCGGCATTTTAAAACGAAACCAAGGTCGATTTGATGAGGCCATTTCGTTAATGGAAGAATCGATTCAGATTAATAGAGAACTGCTGGGCGAGAATGAACTACAAACAGCAACCAATTTATTCAGTTTGGCCGAACTCTATTTGATGAGGAGCAGGACGGATGAGGCTTTTGCTCTTTATAAAAAAGTTCACGCGATTTTCAATGCTCACTTACCCGACGGAAGTTCATTTATCGCCAGATCATTAATTGGAATGGCTGAATCAAGGCTGCATGATCAAACCGAAGATTTCGATTTAGATTTAATAGAGCAGCAAATCAAAAAGGGCTATGAACAGGTGAAGTACCTTCATCCCAACCATTCGATTGAGTATGGACTCGCCTCGGCAGCCATGGGCAAAATGTATCTCAAAACAGACCGAAAGGATCAGGGCAAAACCTACCTTAAGAAGGCTCATCAAATTATATCCAGTATCGAAGGTAAAACCAGTTTCAGAGCAACGGCTATTGAATCTTTGATAACTCAGAATTTTTCTCACCAAATTCCCGAAACCGGTAACTGATTTCCATCCCAAGCCGCCAGAAATATTCCTCGCTGATTTCACTGTAAAAAAGATTGAAATAGCGGTATATTTCGACCCTATTAATTTTTGGGAAAAACCCAAAATCACATGAAATAGCTTCTACTCGTCAAAGATGCCCTTTTATAATAGAAAAGCGCTTTTTTATAGAGAATATTAGCTCGCACAAATTTCTAAATTGTTTAAAAATCATAACAGAATTTTCCATGAAACACGACTATGGAAGTCAGCCCAAAAGTCATATCGGACTTGACGATCTGGGGCTAGAAAATGCCAAGACTGTATACTGGAATTTGAATCCGTCTCAGCTATACGAACTCGCCCTGGAAAAAGGCGAGGCTATACTTACCGACAAAATGGCGATAAGAATTCTTACCGGAAAATATACCGGCCGCTCACCACAAGATAAATTCATCGTTGACGAACCAACAACATCCGACAGCATTGACTGGGGGGATGTTAATCAACCAGTTTCCGAAGAGGTATTTGATAATCTCCACAAAAAGATGACCGATTATCTTGCGGATAAAGATCTCTTCGTCAAGGATTTATATGCGGGCGCGGATCCGGATTACAGGCTGAACGTTCGGATTGTTAGCCAGGTTGCCTATCACGCACTATTTGCTCACAATATGTTTATCCGGCCTGATAAAGAAGATCTTAAACATCATGAACCGGAATTTACAGTTCTTGCAGCCCCTCAATTCCAGGCAGATCCCGAAACTGACGGGACGCAATCGAGCACATTTATCCTCTGCAATTTCGAAAAAAAATTGATTCTGATTGGCGGTACTCTCTACTCCGGTGAGGTAAAGAAAGGTATCTTTTCAGTTTTGAACTACCTCTTGCCTAAACAAGACGTGATGGCTATGCACTGCTCAGCCAATATGGATGAACACGGTAAAACGGCTGTATTCTTCGGCTTATCAGGTACTGGAAAAACCACACTATCGGCAGATGCAGATAAAATCCTGATTGGTGATGATGAACACGGCTGGAGTGAAAAAGGTATTTTTAACTTCGAGGGCGGATGCTACGCGAAAACGATCAACCTTTTAGAAGAGAAAGAACCGGAAATCTACCAGACAACCCAAATGCCCGGCACTATTCTGGAAAATGTCGTACTTGATGCAGACAGAAAACCCGTGTTCGATGATGACAGCCTCACACAAAATACGCGATGTGCCTACCCTATTCACTACATCCCGAATGCAAGTGAAACAGGACGCGGAAACCACCCTGATAGTATAGTATTCTTAACTGCAGATGCTTTCGGAATACTTCCCCCAATTTCCAGGCTGACACCAGAACAGGCGATGTATCATTTCATCAGCGGCTATACCGCTAAAGTTGCGGGTACAGAAAGAGGAGTTACTGAGCCACAGGCCACATTCTCTGCATGTTTTGGTGCACCATTCATGCCGCTTCATCCCACCGTGTATGCCGAGCTCCTTGCGGAAAAAATAAGGACTCATAACTCAAATGTTTGGCTTGTGAATACCGGCTGGACTGGTGGGCCGTATGGAAAAGGTCACAGAATGAAATTAGCCCATACCCGTAAAATGCTCAGCGAAGCACTTTCAGGCCATCTGGATCACGTGGAATACAATGAAGAACCTGTATTTGGGCTTGCGATTCCGTCAAAAATCACCAGTATTCCTTCAGATATTCTGAACCCCAAAAATACCTGGGAAGACAAGGATGCTTATGACAATAAAGCCAATGAATTGGCTGACATGTTTACCGAAAACTTTAACCAGTTCAAAGAGCGAGCCTCCAAAGAAATTATAGAGGCAGGACCGGAGTAGGATATTCGTTGGATATGAATTTTTAAGCCCGGTATTATGAAGTAATGTCGGGTTTTTATTTTTTGTACTGTCAAACAAATTTTGGTTGACTCATCCTATGGTTTTTTTATGGAGTCATACCACGCCGTGGCGTGGGATCTCCCATCTTCGTTCGATATGTAAATCCTGTCAATGGCTTACTCCATACCTGTTAAAGATGGGAGATCCCGCTTCGGGGTGCGGGATGACTCAATTTTGACAGCATGTTCTCACTTTTCAGGCAAAAAACAGCGTACTGCATCAATTTTCTCAAGTTCTTTTACTCAGCTTTTAAGTTCCGTACCTTCAAAGACATACTAAAATATCGATATACAATATGAGCACTACGACCTACCCAGATTTTAGCCAAACTATTCCTATTGACACCATCGGCGTTCATGAACGGGTATCAAGGCTAAATAAACGCAGTATCAAAAAGGAATCGAAGGTCCAGGGGCTGAAACTTGCACTCAGCATGATTGACCATACAACACTTGAGGGTAAAGATTCCGAAGGCAAAGTTATACAGCTTTGCCGAAAGGCTATCACGCCCTACGCGTCTATGCCTGATCTACCAAGCGTAGCAGCTGTTTGCGTCTATCCAAATATGGTATCCGTAGCTAAAAAAACGGTAGCCGGGTCGTCTGTAAAAGTAGCAAGTGTAGCCACTGCATTTCCAAGTGGTATGGCTCAGCTTCAAACCAAACTCGACGATGTAAAATTTGCGGTTGATCAAGGTGCGGATGAGATCGATATGGTGATTTCACGCGGTCAATTTTTAAAGGGAAATTACACTTATGTTTTTGACGAAATAGCCGCTGTTAAAGAGGCCTGTGGCAATGCACATTTGAAAGTTATACTTGAAACAGGTGAACTGGAAACACTCACAAATGTCAGAAAGGCGAGTGACCTGGCGATGCATGCAGGAGCTGATTTTATTAAAACATCGACCGGTAAAATACAGCCGGCAGCCACACAGACCGTCACGCTCGTCATGCTCGAAGCCATTCGCGACCACTACAGAGAAAACGGCCGGATGGTTGGAATGAAACCTGCCGGAGGCATTCGAAAAGCGAAAGAAGCTCTTCAGTATCTCGTTTTGGTTAAAGAAACCCTAGGTGCAGGATGGCTGTCTAACAAATGGTTTAGGTTTGGAGCAAGTTCACTCACAAATGATCTGTTGATGCAGATTGTAAAACAGGAAACCGGCGTTTACCAGAGCAGTGTCTATTTTTCCAACGATTAATATCGGAGTCTTTCATCGCTCAGCTATGAGAACTGCACATTCAGATTACCAAATTTTATAGATATGTCTACCACTGATCAAAAGAATACAACTGATACAAAGTCAACGAATGGTTCATCCAAGCCCACATCACCAAACGCAGATTTAAAGCTCGATTTTGCGTCTTTCTGGGAGTACAGCAGTGCACCTGAAAGCAGCGATAAAGTTGATATAAAACCGTCATACGGGCATTTCATAGACGGTGAGTTTGTTGACCCTGTTAAAGGACGTACGTTTAGCTCTATCAATCCCGCAACAGAAGAGGTTCTCACTGAAATTTCAGAAGCAACCTCAGAAGACGTTGACAAAGCGGTGAAAGCTGCCAGAGCTGCCTACAATAAACGCTGGAGTACACTTCCTGCCAAGGAGCGCGGAAAATATATTTTCCGTATTGCCCGCATGATCCAGGAGAGATCCCGCGATCTTGCCATTACGGAATCTCTGGATGGCGGAAAACCTATTCGTGAATCCCGCGATGTGGATGTACCACTCGCAGCGGCTCATTTCTTCTACTATGCCGGATGGGCAGATAAACTGGATTACGCATTCCCGGGAAGGAAAGCCGAATCTCTCGGCGTATGCGGGCAGATCATTCCATGGAATTTTCCGCTTTTGATGCTCGCCTGGAAAATTGCTCCCGCCCTCGCAACCGGAAATACTGTTGTGCTAAAACCGGCTGAAACAACCTCCATTACTGCTCTAAAATTCGCCGAAATTTGCAGAGATTCAGGATTACCCGATGGGGTTGTGAATATCGTAACCGGAGCCGGACAAACGGGGTCAGCTATTGTAAACCATCCGGATATCGACAAGATTGCCTTTACCGGTTCAACGAACGTAGGCAAGATTATTCAAAAGTCAGTTGCCGGCACAGACAAAAAATACACGCTTGAACTCGGCGGCAAAGGAGCAAACATTGTCTTTGAGGATGCATCCATCGACCAGGCTATTGAAGGCATTATCAACGCAATCTTTTTTAACCAGGGACATGTGTGTTGTGCGGGATCGCGTCTGTTGGTCCAGGAAGGAATTGCTGACACTCTCACCCAAAAACTAAAGGAGAGACTGGAAACTCTTATTGTTGGTGATCCTCTGGACAAAAATACCGATATCGGTGCAATTAACTCGAAAGCCCAGTATGAACGCATAAACGAGTATATCGAAATCGGTAAATCGGAAGGTGCCGAAATGTATCAAACAAACAACAATCTCCCTGAAAACGGCTACTTTTGCAAGCCTACACTGTTTATGGGCGTATCTCAAAGTAACCGAATTGTCCAGGAAGAGATCTTCGGCCCTGTTCTCACCATTCAGACGTTCAGAACGCCATCAGAAGCCATCGAAAAAGCAAATAACTCGCCATACGGATTATCGAGTGGCATCTGGACGGACCGCGGATCGAAAATATTCAATATCGGTGCCAACATGGATTCCGGTGTCGTCTGGGCAAATACGTTCAACAAATTTGATCCAACCTCTCCGTTCGGCGGCTATAAAGAGAGCGGCGTTGGGCGCGAAGGCGGACTTCACGGCCTCTATCCATATGTAAATCTGGTATAATCGAATCTGACATAAAATTCCTATGAGTAACCGAATCGATGTTTTGAAGACCTATAAAACGTATGTGGGCGGTGCCTTTCCACGAAGCGAATCTGGCCATACCTATGCCCTCGAGAATAAAAGCGGCAAAACCATTGCCAATGTATGTCGCTGCACGCGAAAGGATGCTCGTGACGCCATGGTTAAAGCGCGCGCCGCTCAAAAGGGCTGGCAGAACCGCTCGGCCTACAATCGCGGACAAATCCTTTATAGAATTGCTGAAATGCTGGAAGGCCGAAAAGATCAGTTTGTTCATGAAATGGAACTCATGGATATCAAAAAGAAAACGGCTTTAAAAGAGGTTGAACTTTCAATCGACCGGCTGATTTACTACGCTGGTTGGACCGATAAAATCAGCCAGGTATATGGAACTGTAAATCCGGTGGCAAGCAGCCACTTCAACTTCAGTATGCCTGAACCAACAGGCGTAGTTGGAGTGATCGCGCCGCAGCAAAGTCCGATGCTTGGTCTTGTAAGTATGATGGCACCAGTCATAGCCGGAGGGAACACAGTTCTGATTCTCGCATCGGAAAACTATCCGCTGTCTGGCGTAAGTTTTGGTGAAGTACTCCATGCATCTGATGTGCCGGGCGGAGTTGTGAATATACTTACAGGCTACCAGAATGAAATGATTTCACACTTGAGTGCGCATCTGGACTTGAACGGCGTGTTTAATGCTAATAAAGATGCAGATTTACGGAAACAAATTGATGAGAATTGTGCTTTAAGCGTAAAACGCAGTCGACACGTTATGAATGTTGACTGGACTGATCCAACCCATGAAAATCCTTATTACATCATGGATTTCCAGGAGATAAAAACAACCTGGCACCCCGTTGGTGTTTAACCGAACAAAAATGTATTAAATGTTTAACAAATTACTTTTAATTATCTGCGGGGTCTTCCTGGCCATTAGCTGTGCCACCACTGAATCAACATCAGACGAAGACGATTCAAGGCCATCCGAACCCGATAACCTTGCAGAAGATTACAGGAATGAATCCCTATCCAATACTGAGCGCCTGCTGCTTAGCACCCGCAGTCAATTAAGCAATCACTATTCTGAAGACATGGTATACATTCCCGATCTATATTTGCAGGAGATTGTGATGAATGAGCGGAAAACTGACCCTTACGCTGGTTTTCGGGTCCAGCTGTTAAGTACCCGAAATGTAGCAGAAGCAGACTCTGTGAGGGATTATTTCGTTGCATGGGCAGATTCAGTGATTGCCGGTTACGAACCTGATGCATACGTTGTTTTTCGGTCACCCCACTATCGAGTTCGGGCAGGTGACTTTCAGGATAGAGAACGGGCAGTTCACTTTTCAGGAATGTTGAAAAACAGATATCCCGATGCCTGGGTTGTCCATGAGCGGATTGAGCCGTCAAAAACTCCCGCCGACACTACCGACATTCGTTTCAAAGACCTCGATGCTATCGAATTTGAGGAAGAGATGCGTATGATGGAATCAGAATCAGCCGACACAACGTCTCTTGACAGATAACTACTCATTTCTCGATGCAGACCTGACTGCATTACCGGTGCTTTTCCGTCCCGAACCTTCGGGATGTCAGCGTCAAAAATCAACGCTGTCAGATCCCCCATAGGTATCCCTTCGGGGCAGTGGGTGTACCGCTGTTGCGGCACCTTCGGCTGACAGGTTGCTTACGACATTTCATTTGTAAATTATTTTTTGGTTCAACCGGAAAGTTTGTGGGTAATTGTAATAATCCTACGCACAGTTTCATTAAACCAGATGAGTTATCCAAAAGATTACCCCGGTTATCAGATAGAACAAAACATGTTGCTTTTACAGATTCTTCACAAAACGGTAAACCACCGTTTTATTCAGAATGACAATCTTTAGGCTGGGGTTTCGGGCGGCGTGATGAGAAAGCGATATTGATAATGACGACTGTGTTCACGCCGCCCCCATACTAACCAACGACCGTGTCATCCTGATCGAGCCATTGCAGTTGATGGCGAAGAGAAGGATCTGCAAAAGCAATGGCTCATAATCTTGGAAAATTTTGAAGATGGTCTAAGCGATTATTCACATATTTTGTCATCAACCCACAAAATTTCCGGTAGAACCTATTTTTTGACTTCAGCTCCGGCAATTAACCAATCACTAAATAACTAATTTTCAGATTTCCTAAAATCACTCTACACATTAAATCTGAATAGCATCACGTCGCCGTCTTTTACAACGTACTCTTTTCCTTCCTGTCTCATTTTCCCGGCTTCGCGGGCCGCTTTTTCTGATCCAAGTTCTGAATAATCATCAAAAGCAATAGTTTCTGCCCGAATAAATCCACGCTCAAAATCGGTGTGTATAACTCCGGCTGCCTGTGGCGCTTTGGCCCCTTTTTTGATAGTCCACGCTCGTACTTCTTTCGGGCCTGCCGTAAAATAGGTAATCAATCCAAGATTGCTGTACGCTGCCTGGATCAGCCGGTCGAGTCCCGCGCTGTCGAGCCCAAGCTCCTCAAGGAACATCTCTTTTTCCTCTTCCTCGAGCTCGGCTATTTCTGCTTCAATTTTGGCGCAAAAAGACACTACTTCATCATTATGCTCACTGGCTATTGCTTTTACCTCATCAACCCAGTCATTCCCTGTGTTCACATCGTCTTCAGACACATTGCATGCATAAAGCACCGGTTTGTTAGACAGTAAAAACAGATCCCTGAAAATATCACGTTCCTCTTTTTCTGCCTCAAATGTGCGGGCCGTATTGCCTGTCTCAAGGTGTTCCTTCAGGCGCTCAACGACAACCAGCTGTTCGGTAATTTTCTTGTCGCCGCCTTTCGATTGCTTTTTGAGAGTATCAACCCGCTTTTCAACGGTTTCCAGATCTTTAAGAATCAGCTCATCTTCGATAATGCTGATGTCTCGGGTAGGGGCAACGGATCCTTCAACATGAATCACATCGCCGTCGTCGAAACACCGAACTACATGCACAATCAAATCAACCTCCCTGATATGCGACAGAAACGCATTCCCTTTTCCTTTTCCTTCAGACGCTCCTTTCACGAGACCCGCGATGTCAACAAATTCAATTGTAGCGGGCACCGTTTCTTTTGGATCCACAAGCTCTTTCAATCTATTCAGCCGTTTGTCAGGCACGGTTACCAGGCCAACATTTGGATCAATGGTACAAAAAGGAAAGTTTGCTGATTCTGCTCCGGCATTACTCAATGCATTAAACAAGGTTGACTTACCGACATTTGGTAATCCAACAATTCCACATTTTAAACTCATAAAAACTCTGTTTTAACAATTAATTTGATTTGTAGTGATACCAGGATCAGTCCAATGAGACTTGGTGCATAAACTTTTTTTCGGGCAGCCGAACTGCTGTCAGCTTTCCGAGACCGGGCCGATTGTACACACAACCCGTATCAATTCCAATCATTTTATTCTGCTGAATAGGGAAAGGCTGTGGTGTATGGCCAAATACAACTGTTTTCTCCCAAGGCGGCTCGAAAGCATTCAGGTGCTCGCGTCCCCAATAAAAATAGTCGTGATTCGATTCATCCTCCTTACTCTCCTCAATAGTCAGATTTGGCGGAATTCCTGCATGAACGAAAAAATAGTTCTCCGTTTCAAAAAAGAGGCGGGTTTTCTTATAGAAACTGATATGCGAGTCAGGGATGTCCGATATCGTGGCACCTTCACCATAGGATTCCAGCGTGCTTTTGCCCCCATTCATCATCCAGTTTTGAGTGCTCCCGTGTTCTAGCGCATGAAGCAGCATAAGCTCGTGGTTACCGCGTAAAAATATCGTTTTACGCTCTTCCTTCACTTTCAGCAAAAAATCGATAACCCCTTTTGAGTCCGGCCCTCTGTCGATGTAATCACCTACAAACAGGTGAATATAATCTTCATATGGCTCTAATTTTTCCCAAAGTGCTTTAAGTGTCTTCACACATCCGTGAACGTCGCCAATAGCAACAATTTGATTTATCATCTAACTTCGTGATGTTTCAATTAAACCTCTTCCCTTCTTAGTGATGCGTCCTTTTTCGGTTAGATCACTCAGGATTGCATCCAGTATTCCATTCACAAATGTGCCGCTTTTGCGGGTCGAGTAGGATTTGGCAAGTTCAATTGCCTCGTTGATGGTTACTTTCGTCGGAATTTGTTCAAAATGAATAAATTCAGTGATCGCCATTCTCAAAATCAGTTTATCAAGCGTGGCGAGACGACTAACTTCCCAGTTTTTAATATGCCTGGCAATTATTTCGTCGTACTCTTTCTTCTCATCAGTTGTATAGAGAATAACCTCATTTGCGAACGATACACCCGCGATGTCGTCCTTCAGGAGATCTTTAACGATCAGTTGTGATACCTCAGCACGAGAATTATCTCCAACTTCAATGGCGTATAACGACCTGAGAGCAGCTTCCCTCGCTTTTCTTCTGTTAATCATAAGTTTTATCGAAATTCAAAAAGAACAGAAAAATACAAACCTTTAAGCTCAGCCGAAAGAACTCTCTTTTTTTGATTGCATTTAAACCTTCGAACCCCCTATCTTTGGATCATAAATTACGGGTTCATAGCTCAGTTGGTTAGAGCGTTGCATTGACATTGCAGAGGTCGGCAGTTCGAATCTGCCTGAACCCACTGAAACTCCGGGGATTTCTTTTTGTATTAATCTCTTCTATTTTTCCGAAGTCTGCCTGCTTCTATACACTCCTCAAAAAGAAGCACCCTCACTTTTTCGCAAGATCAAACGAAAAAATATACTTTGTACCATTAGATGATTTTACCTGCAGATCAGCCTCAAGCTGACTTGTAAGTGTTTTGATAAGAAGAGTGCCCAGGGAATTTGTGTCAAGCTCTTCGAATGGTGCCGGCAGACCAATACCATTATCCGAAATTTCTATTGTAGCCCGTCCGTCTTGTCGCTTAAAAACAATTCTGATCTCTGGATTCGGATGTCCTTTAGGAAAAGCGTACTTAAGTGAATTTGTAATAATTTCATTGATCACCAGGCCGCAAGGTATTGCTTTTTTTATCGGAAGCTTTATTGGAACGGCATCCATGTTGATGTTGATGTCTTCATCAGTCTTATTGTGCGACTTCACGATTACCCCAACAAGCTCATTGATATACTGACCAAAATCGATTTCGGATAATGTTTCATTCTGGTAAAGTTTTTCATGGATCAATCCCATAGAATTAATACGCATCTGACTGTCACGCAGGGCATTTTTCGCCTCCTCACTTTTCAAATTGTGATATTGCAGTTCAAGCAATCCAGTAATGACGGCAAGATTATTTTTTACCCTGTGATGGATTTCTGCCAGAAGCACTTTTTTCTCTTCAAGAGATTTCTTGAGTCTTTCTTCCGATTCAATACGGTCAGTGATATCCATATAAATGCCAAACATGGCGATCGGCTGCCCTTCAAGCATCACCGGCACTCCATAGATGAATACATCGATTAAATCGCCGCTTTTTGTCCTTCGTTTTTTTGTCAGCGTGAACGTTTCCGTACTATCAGACAAATTACGAGCTACATCAAGATCCTCTTTGGGAACAATAAGGTCATCAATATTCTCACCTTTAATGGCTTCACTGCTATAACCAAATAGAGCTTCAAAACTATGGTTAACCTGTACAATCAGAGACTCTCGGTCTAGAAGCGCAATACCCAGAGGTGAATTGCTGAATAGTTGTTCAAAGAGCTCTTCATTTCGTCGTAATTTCTCTTCGCGTTCCACGGTTTCCGAAATGTCCCTTGCTACCGCAATTACAACATCCTGGCCGAAAAACTGGCCTTTCGATAATCTGATTTCTTTGGGAAATATCTCGCCGTTCTTACGTTTTCCCCACCATCTGAAATCCTGGCTTTCTCCATTCAGGGCTTTTTGAAAGCGCTCCATCGTCTCATCCAAATCTACTTTAGATTCGGCCGCTAAAAAAGATGGATCCTTGCCAATAATTTCATCCTTCTCATAGCCATACATCTCAAGCACGCCTTTATTGACCTCTAAAAATGTCCCTTGCTCATCCTGAATGTAGATGCTGTCTGAAATTGAATCAAAAAGTGACTGGTAGCTTTCTAAGGATGACCTGTAATTTTCCAAGGTTTTAACCTGGCTTGTTTGATCAGTAATCACCCCAAGAATTTTTTGAGGTCCTCCGTATCTTATAGCAGATCCGTACGTTTTTACATGAAGTACACGGTCGGACTTTGATATAATTCTCAAACTGGTTTCAAATGAATCCTTTCCTTCTCGCTCCCACTGCTTTCTTTGTCGATTAATCCAGCTGAAATCATCCGGGTGGATCAAATCCTGAATGTGTAAGTTTTCTTTTAATTCAGTCTCAGAATATCCGGTCAGGTCACACATTCTGGGGTTAACATAACTAAACCGGGTTCCGCTCAGAATGTAGATACCGACGAACGACTGCTCGCTCATTATCCGGAACTTACTCTCTGATTTACGAAGTTTATCTTCGGACAGCTGCTGGATAGTAACATCCTCAATCAAAGAATATATAGCGATAACACAGCCATTATCATTTTTTATAACTGAATTGTGCCAGTGAGATACTATCTGGTCTCCCCGGCTGTCTGTATGCTCAGATGTAAATGTAAAATAACCCGTGTCGTTATTATTCAGCTGGTCCCTCAATTCAAAGATAGCTGGCTCATCTATAAATGAAAGTTCCTCTATCGGCTTGCCTAATACATCATGATATTGGGTATCAAACATCAGCTCTGCTTTCTCAGAGAAATCCCTGACTTTCAGCTCCTTGTCCCATTCTATCAAGGCAAATGGCATTTGGGTTCGCATCAAATCTACTCTGGGCATTTTCCTGAGATCAAGTGAATTTTGGGTCACCATCTCATGTATATCATGCGCTATCGCCATGCGCACAAGCCGGCTATTGTACCTGAATTTCTGGAAAGTAAACTGCACAAACCATCTGTCACCCGCTTTGTTAAAGTGACGCCACAATTCTTCTGGATAGATATTCGCCAGGGATACATCTTCAATATTAAGTTCTGAAAGGGAGACTTTCTCTCCAAGATCAGTGAGTTTCATCTCTATCAACTCATCCTTGCTAAACCCATAGCGTAACAGCGCCTGCTCGTTTGCATCTAAGATTTGAAGAGAATTAAAATCGTAGAGAAACATGGCTTCTTTTTCAAAAAAAGAAGTGCTGGTGAGCTTTCCATTCTGATTATTACCCTTATTATTCATTTGCCCAAAAGCTGTTCACCGATTAAATCGTCGAAAGAATTACGTCGTGATGGATCATCAGTTTTATGATTCATTAAATACGCCTTCTCAGTTCTCTATAGATATTTAGGTATTGATGAAGTCTGATCAGTTAATCATGTGCCGATTCCCTGTACCGGCTGTCCATATTAAAGTTTAATGCTATAAAATGATTTCGTATTTTTATCATATACTTTACATTAGTATAAACGCAATATATTAAATTTAATTTCTTTAAAAAGAGCTATTTAAAAACCTGATGCCCAACGACTCTATTACGTTAACTCTTCCTGATGGTGCTAAAAAAACATTTCCAAAAAATACAACCGGTTACGAGGTAGCTGAAAGTATTTCAACCGGTTTAGCCAGAAACGCACTGAGCATCACGTTTAACGCTTCAATTCTTGACCTTGACCGCCCTCTCAAATCCGACGGAGAAATAAGCATTAACACTTGGGAAGATGACGACGGAAAATATACCTTCTGGCATTCCTCCGCCCATATTCTTGCGGAAGCAATTCAGGAACTTTACCCTGATGCCAAGTTTGGAATAGGCCCTCCTATTGAAACTGGCTTCTATTACGACATCGATTTCGGAGGTCACTCGTTTGGCCAGGAAGACCTTGAAAAGGTTGAAGATAAAATGATTGAGATGGCTCGCAAAAAATCTGAATTCGAACGAGAAACCGTTGATCAGACTGAGGCTATAGAATATTATAAAAAGAAAGGCAACGAGTATAAAGTTGACCTTATCGAGGATCTGGACGACCAGGAAATTACGTTTTACACTCAGGGTAATTTTACAGATCTATGCAGAGGGCCCCATATCCCTCACACTGGACTTGTAAAGGCTGTGAAACTAACCAGCCTTGCCGGTGCATACTGGCGGGGTGATGTAGACAGCAAACAGCTTACGCGCATTTATGGCGTCTCGTTCCCAAAGCAAAAGCTTCTGAAAGAGCACCTCGAACAGGTTGAGGAAGCTAAGCGCCGTGATCATAAAAAGCTGGGCAAACAGCTCAAAATTTATATGATCGATCAAATGGTTGGCCCCGGGCTTCCGCTATGGCTGCCAAACGGAACGACACTGCGGCGAACACTTGAAGCCTTTTTACGTGATGAGCAGCTCAAAAGAGGTTACCAGGAAGTTATAACACCACATATTGCAAACCTCGAGCTGTACAAAACATCCGGACACTATCCCTACTATCAGGATTCACAGTTTAATCCGTTTGGTGTGGAAGGCGATGAATACATGCTAAAACCGATGAACTGCCCGCATCATCATAGAATTTATTCTTCGGATTTACGAAGCTACCGGGAACTTCCGATTCGGCTGGCAGAATTTGGGTCTGTCTATCGCTACGAACAGTCTGGCGAATTGAACGGTCTCTCCCGCGTAAGAGGCTTTACACAGGACGATGCCCATATTTATTGCACGCACGACCAGCTCAAAGATGAGATCAAAAACACTATTGAACTGACCCAGCACGTCTTTAACACGTTTGGGATGCCCGTCGATATCCGCCTTTCATTTCGGGATGATAATGACAAAAAATATGGTGGAAACTCAGAATACTGGGATCGTGCACAGGCTGAAATTAAAGAGGTAGCCGATGAGATGCAGCTCGACTACAGAGTTGCAAAAGGAGAAGCCAGTTTTTACGGTCCAAAAATAGACTTTATTATCAGGGATGCAATTGGCCGAAAATGGCAGCTTGGCACGGTACAGGTAGATTATGTAATGCCTGAGCGGTTTGATCTGACGTACGTTGGATCCGACAATGACAAACATCGCCCGGTTATTATTCACCGCGCACCGTTTGGATCGATGGAGCGTTTCGTGAGTATCTTGATAGAGCACTTTGCCGGCGACTTCCCCCTCTGGCTTGCACCGCTACAGGCTAAAGTTCTTCCTATATCGGAAGATTATTCAGAATATGCCGCAAATGTTGAATCGGAATTAAAAGCCATTGGAATGCGGGTTGAAATGGATAACCGCAGTGAACAGATCGGATCAAAAATCCGCGACGCCGAAACATCGAAAATACCCTATATGATTATTGTTGGGTCAGATGAGCAGGATAACGACTCAGTTTCTGTTCGCCGCCACAAACAAGGTGATATTGGAACGTTTCCACTTAAAGATTTTATTTATAAATTAAACGAGGAAGTCAATCAAAAACAGCTTCCTCCCACACATAACAGTTAATTAAATTTAAATATTGAGGTAACTTATCGCAAGACGAAGAATACAACGAAGAAAAAGGAATGATGACCGCCCGAATATCAATGATGAAATTCGAGCTAGTGAAGTACGGCTCATTCGTCCGGACGAGGAACATGAAATAGTGCCCCTTGAGCGTGCACTTGAAATTGCAGAGCAATTTAAACTTGACCTTGTAGAAGTTGCACCCGACGCCAAACCACCGGTATGTAAAATTATCGATTTTGGTAAATTTATGTACGAGAAGAAAAAGAAAGAGAAAGAAGCGAAGAAGAAGCAACATACTATCCAGGTGAAAGAGCTTCGTTTCCGTCCACAAACCGATGACCACGATCTTGAATTTAAAACTCGTCATGCCCGGGAGTTTCTCGAGGGCGGGGATAAAGTGAAAGCGACGGTCCAATTTCGAGGCCGGGACATGCTCTATACAGAACAGGGAAAAGAGCTTCTTCAAAACCTTGCTGAAGAGCTTGAAGATGTCAGTAAAATTGAATCGAATCCAACGATGGAAGGCCGGCGGATGATTATGATTTTGGCACCTGAAAAAAATTAATCTGTGCTTTATTCAGGAATTAAATATCCATATCTTTCTAATCTTTAATTTTTCAGGAAATAGAAGAAGTTATGCCTAAAATGAAATCAAACAGTGGTGCTAAAAAGCGATTTAAGCGAACCGGTTCCGGCAAGCTTAAGCGTAAGAAAGCTTATAAACGCCACATTCTTACTAAGAAATCACCTAAACGAAAAAATCAGCTCGGGAAAAGCACTCTTGTTCATGAAAATGATCAAAAGTCGATTGATAAGCTTCTCCCTTACATCTAATTTTTTTTTCAATACTAACTTTTAAAAACGTTATAAAATGCCACGATCAAGAAATTTGGTGGCTTCCCGTCGCCGTCGCCGTAAGATTTTAAATAAGGCGAAAGGTTACTGGGGCAGACGTAAAAACGTTTATACTGTAGCAAAAAATGCGGTTGAAAAAGGTATGTTATACCAATACCGCGATCGAAAAAACCGGAAACGGACTTTTCGAAGGCTATGGATCACACGTATCAATGCTGCTGCCCGGTTGAACGGAACCACCTACTCAAATCTCATCCATGGTATGAAAACCAACGAGATGGAAATCAACCGGAAGATGTTAGCGGATATCGCAGTACGTGATCCCGAAACATTTTCTGAAATTGTTAAAGAAGCTTCTAAGTAAACGCTTCTGAACAAATTTAAACCGACAGCTTCATTCATTTGAACTGTCGGTTTTTTTATATTTAATGGTCATGTAAATGCTCTGTCACATAGTCATTCCGCACTTTGATGCGTAATCTCCCGTATCTTTGACGTTTCTGAATAATAATTGGGCACTATTTACCTGTTGTATTTTCAGCAGTTTAAAGACTTCAAACAGACCTTGCTGAATCTCTTTGTACTGCACGTTTCAAAGATATTAAATACCGGAATCTGCTTAAATAAATTTATTACCTGTCAATTCTTTAAACACTATGATTGAAAAAATTGCGAACCTGAAAAATGAGATTTCGTCATTTACTATTAATAATAATGAGGATCTCGAGAATTTCAGGTTAGAATTTCTCTCGCGAAACGGGAAAATACAGGATATGTTCAAGTTGATGGGATCTGTCCCAAAGGAGGATAAAGCCAGCGTTGGGAAGGCAATGAACGAGGTGAAAAACCTTGCTCAGAATAAATATGACGAAGCAAAAGCAAATCTGCATAAAAAGAAAAAGAAATCTTTTGGTGCATCTGATGACATTTCCCTTCCAATGCCTCCCCGCTACACTGGGTCACTGCATCCGCTGACCAAAGCACTGAATGAGATTAAGCAGATTTTCCTGCGGCTTGGGTTTAACATCGCTGATGGTCCGGAGCTCGAAGATGATTTTCACAACTTTACGGCGCTTAACTTCCCGCCCGATCACCCCGCACGAGACATGCAGGATACGTTTTTTGTGAGGCGATCCGATGAACATCCTGATAAAAACCAGGTCCTCCGTACTCACACATCTCCCGTTCAGATACGGCTGATGAAGCATAAGGAACTTCCCATTAGATCAATCATGCCGGGCCGGGTCTACAGAAACGAAGCGGTGACAGCCAAATCATACTTTCAATTCAACCAGGTAGAAGGCCTCTATGTTGATGAAAACGTAACACTTGGCGAACTGATAGAGACGCTTGTCATGTTTGCAAAACTGATGTACGGAAGTGACGTCAAATACAGGGTCCGTCCCTCCTTCTTCCCGTTTACCGAACCAAGCATGGAAATGGATATCTGGTGGGAAAACGAACAGGGCGGCCAGTGGCTTGAAATTCTCGGAGCCGGAATGGTTGACCCCAATGTATTTAATGCCGTAAACGTAGATGCTGAAAAATATACCGGGTTTGCTTTTGGTATGGGCGTCGACCGGATTGCACTCCTTCGCTACGGAATCGATGATATCCGCACGCTTTACGAGAATGATATTCGCGTACTCCAGCAGTTCAAGTAATTCAAAACTCCGCTCACGCTAAAAGCTTTACTCTATAGTCTATGAAAATTTCTGTAAACTGGCTCAGACAATACGTTGAGACCGATCTATCTGACCACGACATCGCCGAAAAACTAACTCTTCTTGGCCTCGAAGTTGAAGAAATTGAACGAACCGGCCACGACTTTGACCAGATGGTGGTAGGCCATGTTGACGATGTTCGCCCTCACCCTAATGCAGATAAACTTCAAATCTGCGATGTTAATATCGGATCCGACGTATCACAAATTATATGCGGAGCACCGAATGTAGCGGCAGGCCAAAAAGTGGCTGTCGCAACGGTAGGCGCAACGATGCCGGTCCCCACTCCCGATGGCGATTTCCTTACCATCAAAAAAGTGAAACTACGGGGCGAACCGTCTGAAGGAATGATCTGCTCGGAGGCTGAGCTTGGGCTTAGCGACGATCACTCCGGCATCATGGTGCTGGACGACTCACTTGAGCCTGGAACGCCTTTAAACGACGCACTTGACGCCGAAGCCGACACCGTTCTTGAAATCGGGCTCACCCCCAATCGGCCGGATGCAGCCTGCCACATTGGAGTGGCCCGTGATCTGGCTGCCGTGCTTAAAACTGATCTGAAGCATCCTTATGAGGAAGTGGCTTCATCAAAGCAAGACCTGTCTGATTACATTTCGATTGACATCAAAAATCCGGAGAAATGTCACCGATATGCTGCGTTAATGATAAAAGATGTGACTGTTCAGGAATCTCCAAACTGGCTGAAAAAGAGGCTCCGGGCCATTGGCTTGCGCCCAATCAACAACATTGTGGATGTAACAAACTTTGTGCTTCACGAGATTGGCCAGCCGCTCCACGCATTTGATTACGATAAGATTGCCGGTAAAAAAATTGTGGTCCGGGATTTTGATGAGAAAAAAGAGTTTATCACGCTGGATGATACAACTCGCAAGGTTGCTGCTGGAACATTGTTTATTTGTGATGGAGACCGGCCGCTTGCAATTGCCGGCATTATGGGCGGCGAAGAGTCTGAAGTAAGTAACAATACATCGTCAGTTCTGATTGAAAGCGCCTATTTTGATCCCTCCTCAACCCGGAAATCCGCAAAAAGACTTGCTCTGCAGACCGATAGCTCCTATAGGTTCGAGCGCGGAATTGACCCCACGATACAGCTTAAAGCCGGACGGCGGGCTGCAGAACTGATTGCCGACGTTTCCGGCGGTACAATTGTCGATGGCTATACGGACGTTCATCCGGTTCAACCGGAACAGCTAACCGTTAACCTGCGAACATCAAGAGTCAATCATCTTCTTGGAACTGAGCTTCCACAAAAAGAAGTCATAGAGATTTTAAACCAACTGGAGTTCAGTACCTCTGCAAAGGATAAAGACGTGGTCAGCTGTGTAGTCCCCTATTTCAGGCCGGATGTTACCCGCGAGGTTGACCTTATTGAGGAAGTTGGCCGTGTATTCGACTACAACAATATTCCCAAGCCTGATTCATCACCATTTGTTACACCTGAACCGCTGACCGACTGGGAAGAACTGAACAATCGCCTGCGTAAGATTGCCGTTTCTCTATCTTATAAAGAAATTTCAACCAATTCACTGCTATCAAAAAAAGAAGCAGACTTACTAAGCGATGAGTCGAAACATGTGGTGACCCTGAACCCTGTGTCGCAGGAAAATACCACCCTTCGTCCGGCACTTGCAGGTGGATTTTTAAAGGCTGTAAAGTTTAACCTGCATCGGAATGAAGACAGGCTTCGGTTCTTTGAAGTGGGGCATGTGTTCGAAAAAAATGGAAAAGGAACGTGGATCGAAGGCATCAAAGAGCACTCGCGGTTGCTGATGGGACTCTCCGGTTATCGCACTCGCGATAGCTGGACCGGTGATGCCCAACCGTTTACTATTTTTGACCTTAAAGAGGACGTAGAAGCCCTGTTTGAAACACTCGGAATCCGGGATCACATTACCCAGCATGCTGTGAATAACTACTCCCTTGAGTATAAAACTGGAGATACAACCATTGCCAGTCTATCCATTGCGGATGAAAAAATCCGTAAAGGGTTTGATGTGGATCACGAGGCCTACATCGCAGAAGTAGATATCACGATATTATCTGATCTTGACCTGATTTCTGAAGATGTTAGGTACAACAAAGTATCCAAATATCCCGCGTTTGATTTTGATGCTGCCTTCGTGGTCGATTCCGACATACGTGCGGGTGATCTCGAGCAATCTATTCGTGAAGAAGCGGGATCCGCGCTTAAATCAGTCCACGTATTTGATGTGTATGAAGGAGAAAATATCGGCGAAGATAAAAAAAGTATTGCATTTAGACTCTCTTTTTTAGATTCTAATAAGACATTGACGATCAACGATGTGGAACCCATAGTTAAAAAAGTTGTAAACCAGTTAGATCGTACCTACAATGCAAAGTTAAGATCATAGACATGCACCCATGGCCGACATTGAATCGCAACAAGAAACGTTTTCGAGCTACCTTGACCAAATCCGCAAACAAGTTGCCCTTCTGAAGAAACAAAACAAGGATCTGAAAAGGGAAAATCTTCGGCTCACTGACAAGCTTGAAAAAGCTCAGAAAAAACAAGGGGACATTTTTTCGGAGATTAGCGAGTCGGAACGAATAGCGATGCGCCACCAGGTAAAGAGCCTGATTAGTAAGATCAGTAAACATATCGATTAGTAGAGCTATGCAAGCCATTAAAGTAACAATATTAGGGAAACAGATACCGTTAAAGGTAGAAGATGGCGAAGTTGAAAGCATGAAGCGCATTGCAGATTTCGTGGATGAAAAATTTAAGCTGTACCGACAGGAGCTTACCAATCAACCCGACTCAACCGCTATGATTCTCGCCTCACTCAGCATAGCGGGTGAACTGTTTGAATTACGACAGGAAATTCGGGAATATGAAGACAGTGAAGGAGAACTTATGAAGCAAGTAAACAGCGAAATGGAAAAATTAATATCAGATATTTCCTGAGATCTCTTGCAGGGAATTGATTCCGTTTATAAATAGTTTTATTGATGTATGTATAAAGGCGAGCGTTTTAATAGTTATACCCATCTTGCCGGAACCGTTTTTTCCGCAGTTGGTTTTATTTTTCTACTCTACCTGGCTTTTACCAAAGGTGATGCCTGGAAAATTACGAGTTTTGCAATCTACGGGTTTACCCTGATGCTGCTCTATACATTTTCAACGCTCTATCACAGCTTCCAGGGCAAGCTTAAAAAAATCTTCCAGAAGCTTGATCACATTTCAATTTACCTGCTCATTGCTGGCTCATATACACCGTTTACAATGGTCACCCTTCGCGGCGAAACAGGCTGGACTATATTTGCCATCGTCTGGGGGCTTGCCACGCTGGGTATCATCATTGATCTCATTCCAAGTAAAGGCCATCGTATTTTTCCGCTTATTATTTATTTGATGATGGGCTGGCTTGCCGTTATCATTGCCGAACCGCTTGTTGAAGGTCTTACTACACCCGGATTCTACTGGCTAATAGCCGGTGGTATGTTCTACACGTTTGGCGTAATATTCTACGCGCTCGATTCGCAGCACCGATTTTCACACGGCATCTGGCACCTATTCGTGTTAGCCGGAAGCCTCTGCCATTTCGTTACGGTTGCCGGATACGTTGCTTGAGATCTTTTTTTCTGCTATAAAGTTATCCCGAAGCCTCGGGACGGGATCCCCCATCTTTTTGAAGCTTTTGAAAGTCGTTTCAATCCTTATCTTTATCACTTGATTAGTAGTTGTGCTATGAGCAATCCTTTAAACAATCCATCTTCAAACTTATCGCCTTAATTTTGTACCTTTCCCATCTTTTGAAACCCAACAGCCATCATGCCAAACAACTCAGCAAAGATCTTCTTCATTGCCGATATCGTCGGGGAAGCCGGGCTAAACTTTCTCAACACGATGCTGCCTCCTCTTATTGAAAAACACTCGCCTGACTTCATCATTGCCAATGGTGAAAACTCCCATGAAGGAAGAGGTATCAACCGGGAAATCGTAAAGAACTTATACGACCTTGGCGTAAATGTTATCACAGGAGGAAATCACTCTTTTGACAAGTGGAAGATTTTCTCCTACATGAAGAGTGACCCCAACCTGCTGCGGCCGCTAAACTACCCCAAAGGAAATGCAGGCTATGGATATGGAATTTATGATATACCTGGCACCGATAAGAAAATCGGCGTGCTGAATCTGCAAGGACGTACCTTCATGCAGCCGATTGATGATCCGTTTTCCACATCTGACTGGGCCATAGAAAAAATCAAAGAGGAAACCGATATCATTTTTGTTGATTTCCATGCAGAAGCTACTGCAGAAAAAATCTCCATGGCCTGGCAGCTCGATGGCAGAGTCTCTGTGATGGTGGGCACACACACGCACGTTCCGACGAACGATGCACGAATCTTCCCCAACGGCATGGGTTATGTCACGGATGCCGGTATGACCGGCCCGTTTAACTCGGTGATAGGCATGAAGAAAAAAACATCCATCAACCGTTTCCTGCTGGGCACACCACAGCGATTTCATGTTGCCGAAAAAGATAATCACCTTTGCGGCGTTATTGCCACAGTTGATCTTGACTCAGCAAAATGCAGCGAGATTCAATCGATTATTTTCCCGGAATTCCAGAACAAAACTGAATGACTTCATCACCCCAGCCTGTGCTTCGGGCTCAGAACATCGCAAAGAGTTTTAAGGGCGATTCTGAGTCCGGCCGCCTTGACATCTTGACTGACGTTAATCTGAGTATCGGCAAATCAGAGATTATCGCCATTATCGGGTCGAGCGGATGCGGCAAAAGTACGCTGCTTCATATTCTCGGCGGCCTCGACCAGCCAAACGATGGATCAGTAAAATGGGGCGATCAATCGATCTACGATTTGAAATCTGATAATCTTGCCGATCTTCGAAATCGAAATGTAGGGTTTGTCTTCCAATTTCATCACCTGCTGCCCGAATTTACGGCTATAGAAAATGTGATGATGCCGGGTTTTATACGTGGTCTTCCCGAGGACGAAGCAGAAGAAAGGGCCTCTGCCCTGCTTGGCCGCCTTGGCCTTGACGGTCGGCTGACTCATCGCCCCTCGCAGCTATCCGGCGGCGAGCAGCAGCGGGTCTCGATGGCGCGTGCCTTGATGAATGAGCCGTCAATGATACTGGCTGATGAACCCACTGGTAACCTTGATGAGGCCAATACGGAATCGATCCTTGCTCAGCTTTTTGAGCTCCGTGAAGACCGGGAACTCTCCATTGCACTCATCACCCACGAGAAAGAAATAGCAGACCGGTGCGATGTTGTGTATGAGCTTCATAATGGTGTTCTTCACCGGCTGGACTAACAAATGTTTTTCACTTGGTTAAAACCCTAAACAGTGATAACTTTCATAGCTGTAATAAAAAATAATTGATAGCACGTTTATATGAGTAAGGGACTTAAAAAAGAAGATTTAGAACAGGATATTCTCATTGAATATTCATCACGGTTCATGTATTACTACGAAAACAATAAAGCCACTGTAATCGGGGGCGCTATTGGCTTATTGTTGGTTATTGGATTGATCATCGGATACTTCGTGTACTCCGGCCAGCAGGAACAGGAAGCACAAAATCTACTCGGTATTGCTGAAGAGCAGCTCATGCAGGGTAATTATGAAACAGCCCTCTACGGAAATGAACAAGATTTCACGCTCGGGTTTGAACAGATATCCAATAACTATCCCCGTACCAGCGCCGGAAACCTTGCAACTTACTACGCTTCTGTTTCTGAATATGAGCTTGGGAACTATGAAAATGCCCTTCAGCGTATACAAAATTTCGATGTGCCGGACGGTATTATGGGAGTTGCGCCGCTTTCACTGAATGCAATCATACTCTCTGAGCTGGATCGATTTGAGGAAGCCGGGCAGAAATATTTAGAAGCCGCAGAATGGAATATTAATGATTCCACAACGCCCTATAATTTGATGGAAGCAGCAATAGCATTCAGAGAAGCCGGCGATACAGATCGTGCACTCGAAATGGTTGACAGAGTACTGGAAGACTATCCAAACAGCCAGCAGGCTGCCGAAGCTAAACGAATGAGGGGTCTGCTGACGCGACCCGTTTAATACCAAATTTTGTTTCCAACTTTCTAAAAAATCCGCTGTCATTCCTGGCTGCGGATTTTTTTATGTTTATCAGTTAGCGGTAGTACTCACATCAATAAAGTATACCCTCCTCTTGATCTATATTTGACCTTATGACTTTTTTATTGGACTTAAATAGTATGTATTTCATCATAAAGTTTAAATCCATCTACAGGATCAATTGATACTCGAATTATATGCTTTAAAGCACTGTTACGTAGGTAAATGGATAAAATGACAAATATTTTAATGTCATCTAATCAACTTATGCAAGATTAACTTCTAAGAGGTACATATTTTGAAAAAGAGAGTTTGTGTAATCGGAGTTGATGAATTCAATTCAAAAAAACTAAATGCATTTGAGGGGGCACAGGAGTACGACTATCATTCTATTTTAGAAGTATCTGAACTGCAGCATTGCGAGACATACGACATGGCAGAGCTGATGAGCAAAGCAATGGATCAAATTGATGATATGGATGAGACACCTGATGCTATTGTCGGATTTTGGAATTTCCCGGTAACCTGTCTCACCCCTATGCTCGCCCGGGAATATAATCTTCCTCACCTGCCCCTTGATGCCCTAATAAAATGTGAGCATAAGTACCTTGGCCGACTTGAGCAAGAGAAGATCATTCCGGATAAAGTGCCGGCATTTGATATCGTAAATCCCTTTCATTCAAGCCCATATGAAAGTGTTTCAATCGACTTTCCATTCTGGCTGAAACCGATCCAGTCATTTGCTTCACAGCTAAGTTTCAAAATTGAGAACAAAAAGGACTTTGATGAGGCATTGACCGTCATCAGAGATAAAATTCACAGGTTTGCAGACCCCTTCAACTATGTTTTGGATAAAGTTGAATTGCCGGAGAGTATTAAGGGAATCGATGGCTATTATTGTATTGCTGAAGAAGCCTTACCCGGAGTACAGGCCACAGTTGAAGGATACGTTCACAATGGTAATATCGATTTTATTGGTGCTTTCGATTCAAAAAGACATCGGCATCACGAAACATTCTTCAGTTATGAGTATCCTGCCAATCTGGACCAGAAATCTATCGCCAACATTGAAAAAACTTCGACAAAGATTTTAAAAAACTTTGGATACGACAACAGTTCATTTAACATTGAATATTTTTACGATAAGGATAACGACGACTTCTGGATACTGGAAATAAACCCCCGGATCTCCCAGTCACACTCCGATCCTTTTCAGAAGGTAGATGGTGCACCTAATCATAAATCAATGGTGGAAGTAGCTCTTGGGGAGAGTCCGGAGTTCCCTCATCGCAAAGGAGACTTCAAAGTGGCCGCTAAATTTTATTATCGTGTTTTTGACGATGGAGTTATTACAAAAGTCCCCGGCGACGATGATCTTGAAGCCATCAGGAAAGAGATGCCCGATATGGAAATTAAAATATGGGTTGATGAAGGAGTACGGCTATCTGAGCTCCACGACCAGGATAGCTATAGCTATAAACTTGCTTCTGTTTATTTAGGAGCAGAAAACAAAAAGAAGCTCTACGATAAACGAGATCGCTGTTTTGACCTGTTAAATTTTAAAATAGATTCTACCGAATAATATGGCTTCTGATTACAAAGAGGTATCAACGTTTCCGCATAATGTAATCGAAAAAGAAAATGTATGGATAAAAATGAAGGACGGCACCCGGCTCGGGGCGAGAATTTGGATGCCTGAATCTGCCCCGGAAAAGCCGGTACCTGCCATCATGGAGTATATCCCCTATCGCAAGAGGGATCATACAAGACCTTATGATGATATCATGCATCGGTATTTTGCCGGTCATGGCTACGCTTGTCTCAGGATTGATATGCGGGGCAGCGGCGAATCGGAAGGTATTTTAGCTGATGAATACCTTGCTATTGAGCTTGAAGATGGCAAACAGGCGATCCAGTGGATAGCCAATCAACCCTGGTGTTCGGGGAATGTAGGGATGATCGGGATTTCCTGGGGGGGATTTAATGGCCTTCAAATAGCCGCTATGAAACCGCCGGAACTCAAATCCGTGATCACTGTTTGCTCAACCGATGATCGATATACCGACGATATCCACTACATGGGTGGGTGTCATTTAGGAGATAATCTGTCGTGGGCATCCACAATGTTCGACCGCTCGACCTGTCCGCCTGATCCTGATCTGGTAGGAAACCGCTGGAAAAATATGTGGATGAACCGCCTGGAGAACAGCGACTTATGGCTCCGAAAATGGCTGGAGCATCAGCGCAAAGACGAGTATTGGAAGCACGGTTCTGTTAATGAAGATTACAGCCTTATAGACTGCCCGGTAATGTGCGTGAGCGGATGGGCTGATGGATACTCAAATTCCGTTTTCCGTCTGCTCGATGGCCTTGATGTTCCCCGTTTAGGGCTGATCGGACCGTGGGGTCACACCTACCCACACCTGGGAAGTCCGGGACCTGCAATCGGATTTTTACAGGAATCACTGAGATGGTGGGATAAGTGGCTGAAAGATGTAGAAACCGGCATCATGGAGGAGCCAATGCTTCGTGCCTGGATGCAGGACGCCATGTCTCCTCACACTAGTTATGAGGAACGCCCGGGGCGCTGGGTAGGTGAAAACGAATGGCCCTCAGATCGCATAACCCATGAATCAGTTCGTCTTACGAGTGATAATAACCTGACCTTTCCCGGCGATGATCATGACAATGAAGCAGAGAAGGTCAGGCAGGTTCGGTCTCCGCTATCAGTGGGACTCGCTGCAGGTAAATGGTGTTCGTACAGCGCGATGCCCGATCTGCCGGGTGATCAGCGAGAAGATGACGGCGGGTCACTTGTGTATGAGTCAGAAGTACTGACCGAACCCCTTGAAATTCTCGGCTCCCCGATTGTAGACCTCGAATTCTCCGTTGACAAGCCTCTTGCCATGGCGGCTGTACGGCTATCTGATGTAGCCCCAAATGGTGAGAGCACACGCGTAACCTTTGGGTTATTAAATTTAGCTCACCGCAATAGCCATGAAAACCCGCAGCCGCTTGAACCTAATAAAAGATATCAGGTCCGTATTGAACTCAATGGTATTGCCCATAACTTTCCCACCGGTCACCGGCTTAGAGTTTCTGTCTCTACGTCCTATTGGCCACTCTGCTGGCCGTCCCCTGAACCCGTGACATTGAGTGTCTACCACGATAAGTCCAGTTTATTCCTTCCACAGAGAGAGCCTCAGCCGGACGTGGATGACCGCATTGCGTTTGATGAGCCTGAAGGCGCTGTCGGTCCTGAAATGTCGGTCATAGAATCGCCCAAAAACAACTGGATCGTTTCACGGGATTTAGCAGAAAACTCATCCACTTTAAAAGTGATTAATGATAGCGGCATCCGAAAAATTGAAGAGATTGACCTGGAAATTGAACGACGGTCCACTGAATATTATACGTCTGTGGCAAACGATCACGAATCTCCAACCGGCAAGGTTATTACGAACCGCAGCTACAAACGAGGCGACTGGCACGTTAGAACCAAGACCCGAACAGTACTCAGCTGCAGTAAAACACATTACCACATCCGGGCAGAGCTGGATGCTTTTGAAAACGGGCATCGCTTTTTTAGCAAGAACTGGGATGAGAAAGTGCCACGGGATTGTATGTAAGTACATGTGAGTGTACAAAGATTCCCGAGCCAAACTTTCTGCATTTGATTTAATGGCATATAACGAGTTTGTCTCAATATAGTGCAATTCATTTGTCGTTTAATGCCTCGATACATCATTAAATAAATTACATTCGATTTTTCTTCAGAATATTGATTTTAGTACCATTACAAGTAAATAAGATACGTATGCAATGTAATAGTTTTGGATAAATGGATTAGATTTCAGGATGAATCATACCTAATGAATTCAGTGGTAACGGCACTAGTGGTTGAATGTATCATAATTACTCATGGTCGTAACAAGTGTTTACCCAAAGAAAGCATTCGTCCAAGGGTAATGTCTGCTGCGATAGTTCATGAAATTTACCACTGAAGGTGGCTGAGACAGTCATTGGAGTCAGATTCAGGAACCTCGACTATTTCCTCTTTTTCTTTGTCGTTGATTATTCATTTCTCATGCACGGAAAGTGATTTATGGATGCTTGTAGAGTTTTTTACAGAGAGATAGTTTATCTAAGAGCTTTGCTGGACTACAGTTTTAAAAAAAAGCTTTCAACCCTTGTTTGAACATTATTTTATTTGTGCAGAATGTTTCCTGTGAAATCAAAAATTTTTAATGGTAGATTAAACATATACCAACAACTATAATATAAACGGAGAGTTTATGAAGGTAGTAGGAATCACGATCTTGTTAGCAGGAATAATTTTCACGATATACACCTTTTTCGATGTTCCGGAGATATCCACTCCTACAAAGTGGCTGGAGCCATGGATCGGAGTTCTGGTCATCATAACCGGTGCGCTCACCATTTTTCAAACAAGAAAGCAACAGTAATGACCGAAAGTATCTGGGCGATGGAAACTGAAATTAAATAAAAGACACCAATAGCAGTCCAGAGAATAAGAATTAAAGAGCATCCATCTGGGCTTGATTGAAGAGTGCACCCTGTTTTTCAGCTAATAATCTAAGAACTGAAGCGTAATCTTTTCTTAAAAGCTTCTGACTTCCATATTGTGGTCTAATAGCTGTTTTCCAAGAAATAGGAGAATCCCTACAGAGAAAGTCACCAGATGATTGTATTTTTAATTACAAATTGACAAGTTGGAATAACATGAGTCGCATTTCCTTCCTTTAGAATTCTTGATTTAGGACTTAGCTGAGAAGGAATACCTTGCCAAACAGGTCATAGATTTTGATATAGACATTTACTTAAATACATCATTGCAGGCATTACTTAACAACATTTACAGTTCTTTCTCAAGAAATCTCTAAATGACTGATTTAAACCGGCTATGGATGCACAATTTCAAATATCAACTGATGAAAAAGTCATCAACCCTGTTTGCGATTTTACACAAAGCTGGGGAGTAAATTGCGGATTAACGACGGGAGATGCTCTTCGATTTTCTGTGGCATTAAGTGAACTTGTAACAGACATTATTCTTTTTGCCTTTCCGGATGACAGCAATCAAAATTTTGAAATTAAGTTTTTTCACACTTTTTCCCATGTGGAAATTGTTATATCGGAATTGGGTGAGCCCTTTGATCCCGACCGTCATACCTACGATGCACAGAATGCTCTTACCGAAGGTAATTTTGACGGTGCGGGATTTCTTCTAATAAAAACATTCAGCGATGAATTCTCATTTATAAACAAAGGAAAAAAGGGAAAGGAATTCAGGCTGGTTAAGAATATAGAGGTTCACGATATAGACAAACTATTGGAACTGTCTGCAGAGCAGCGTGAGACAAAACCGGACTCTGAGGGTGATCAGGAATCTACTATAAAACTTGAGGAGTTTACGGTTAGTCGCATCAAGCCGGAAGATGCAGAAGATATCTCCAAACTAATCTACCGCACGTATGGATATTCCTATAATGTTGAAGACCTGTATCTGCCAAAAAAAGTTGAAGAATCAGTTTTGGCTAAAGATAAACTGGGAGTAATTGCCAGAAAAATCGACGGAGAAGCCATCGGTTACTTTGCCGTCATTCCCAAAGATAATTCACGGATTGCAGAGGTTGGAGAAGCGGTTGTGTCCCCAAAATATCGAAAGAACGGAGTGATGAGTTCAATGATGGAACAGCTTATTGAGATAGCAGAATCCAAAAATTTATCGATGCTTTTTGGTGAGGCCGTCACCGTACACCCTGTCAGTCAGAAAGTGAATAACAAATTTGGGTATAAAACAGCAGCCCTGCAGCTTGCATCGTCGGTTAATGTAAAGTACAAAGGTTTTGACGAAGACTATTCACAGCCGATTTCAATGGCGATGGATTTTCTCCCCATCCTTCCATCCCATGATAAAAAACCAGTTTACCTTCCGGACAAATACAGCGATATCATTCTTGCGACATATGATGAGCTTGGAATAAATGTCGATCCTCAGAAAGTGACCGAATATCATCTGGCTGAAACATCTGATATTGACCTGAAAATAAACTACTCCAGCTACTCTTCACTTATTATCGTAGAGAATTACGGTAATGATTTTATCAGCGAACTCTCTGAACTGGTAGACGGGCTGGAAGAGAATTCACCTGAAACAATACTACTCGATCTACCCCTTGAAAACAGTGCTACTCCTGAACAGCTCCATAATATATCAGAGCTGAATTTTATCTATTCAGGTTTGTTACCGCATTATCATTATGATGCAGATTTCTTGAGGGTGCAGAAAGTCTACTCTGATATCGACTTTAATCTTATAGAGATTTATTCTGATTTTGGAAAGAAAATAAAAACATTTGTTGCTGATGAATACAATAACAACCCGGAAAGAAGCCAAAAATCTTGATATTACCGTACGCGGCGACTTTAATCTTCGCACAAAAAAAATGATTCTGAGTCGTCTCACACCGGCCATCCATACACTGAAGATTAATCTTGCATATTGTGAACGAATGGACAGCGAAGGGGTTATTTTTATGCATCGATGGCTGCTAAAGGGAAACAACTTGAGAATAGTAAAACCACCCGTCATATTCTTCGAAATACTTGAAATTTTAGGTCTTGACGGTTCCTGGAATTTAGATGAAATCATCGCTAATTAATCAATCACTCTTATGACTGACCCACACTCTTCATCCATGATCGAAATCACAGATGACGCTAACTTATGGACGCGTTTTTTTATGGTTCACGCATTAATCGTTATTGGCAGCCGGGAGAAGGACGGAAGTTACAACCTGGCACCCAAGCATATGGCTATGCCAATGGGGTTTGGTCCATATTTAGGCTTTATGGGTACCCCGCGAAAAATGACGTACCGTAATATTGAACGGGAAGGTGCTTTTACAGTCAGCTTTCCCCAGCCCGATCAGCTTGTAGAAACAAGCATAGCTGCTTCGCCGCGTGATAATGATGACAAAAAACCCATTATTGATGCTATACCAACGGTTGATGCCAAAAAAATAGATGGGCTGTTTATGGAAAATTCTTACCTGCAGCTGGAATGCAGTCTCCATGAAATCATAGGGAAATTTGGAGAATGGGAGATGATAGTTGGTGAAATTATCGCTGCCTACGTTCATGAGGATGCCCTGAGGCTTGAGGGCGATGATAAAAATGATGACAAGCTTATAAACGAATCTCCTCTATTAGCCTACCTGCACCCCAACCGGTTTGCCACAATCGAAAAAAGTCACCAGTTTCCGTTGCCAAAAAATTTCAAACGATAATTAACCGGGTATGACAGAATTGGGACGAGAAATTCACAGCTTTTTTATGGACACAAAAGAAGAATTTGTGAACTTGCTTCAATTGCTCGTTGAGCAGGAAACTCCCTCCGACAGACCTTCTGACTTTACAGAAATAATGGACATCATCAGCAGGCATTTTGAAAGTCTTGATTTTGAGGTTCATCATAAAGAGGGTAAGCAAACTGCTGGTCAACTCATTTGCAGGCCCCAAAACTTTGATTCTCAAGCTCCGGTACAACTTATACTTGGACATATAGATACTGTTTGGAACAGAGGATCACTGCAGGAAATGCCTTTCACTGTTGATGGAAACACTGTGAGTGGTCCGGGTGTGTTTGATATGAAAGCCGGAATAGCCATGATGATTTTCGCATTGAAAGCCATCAGATCTCTGGGAAAAGATTTAGACGTTCAGCCTGTTTTTTTAATTACCACCGATGAAGAAATAGGAAGTAAAGAATCTAAAGATATTATTTTAAAACAGGCAAAGCTGGCAGAACGAACATTTGTTCTTGAACCCTCACTTGGTATTGATGGAAAAATAAAGACAGAACGTAAAGGAATTGGCCAGTTTGAGATTGCTATTAAGGGACAGCCTTCACATGCGGGACTCGATCCCGAAAAGGGCGTTAGTGCAATCATTGGACTATCAAATATCGTTCAGCAGCTTGTAGCACTTAATGAACCTGAAAAAGGAATAAGTATAAATGTTGGAACAATTGAAGGCGGGGAACGGGCCAATGTTGTAGCCGCAAAAAGCAAAGCCGTGGTTGATGTAAGGGTACCAACCAAAGAAGATGGCGAGGCTATTAAGAAAAGTATTTATAATATAGATTCCGGTCTTGAGGGAATTGAAATCTCTGTTTCAGGTGATATAGGCCGACCACCTCTCGAAAAAAATGAAGCGAATGAAAAGCTATGGCAGCTAACAAAATCTTTAGGGGAGGATTTAGACCTGGACCTTCAGGAAGGTAAATCCGGCGGGGGCTCTGACGGTAATTTTACCAACCTTTATTCTCCCACTATCGATGGCCTGGGTGCTGTGGGTGAGGGAGCGCACGCCTATCATGAAAAAATATTTCTGGAAGAAACACTAAAACGAGCTGAACTTTTAACGCTTTTGCTATCGCATCCGTCCGTAAAAAGTTAGAATAAATCAGTCGTTGTCCATAAATATGATATCAATTTCTTAAGATTTTCGTTTTAGTCTGCTTCCGGGTTTGAAAAGTTCTGAATGCACTTTATATGAATTTACTCTTTCAGTTTAACGACATCAACGTGAAATTTAATCCATCGTTTTTTGCATTCTCTTATATCTTATCCACCTGATCTTATTGCGCCTTTGCATCCCAAACCTGTCCCGATGCGGTCCCATCTTGACCCGGGTTGAATACCTCAACCGCCATGACCTGATATGTGGGGTCATCACTTGCATTCAGGTTGTTCATGTCCGGAATAATCCAGCCGGACTCTGCCCAGGCCTGAACATGATCAGTAAATATAATTTCATGATCCTCCTCAAGTGGCTGTTGCTGAGCAGGCTTACTCCAGTATTGATAGAAGGTGGATGGTCCATTTATAGAAGGCTTATTTTCTCGAACTGAACGGTAGGTGGAATATTCGATTCCATTACTCATGAAGGTCGTCCCATACTCACCATTCTGGCTGGGATCATACGTCCATCGTTGCAAGACGTAATATTCAACCAAATGTGCAGGATCTGATTCAGGCATGGTTTCGTCGTAGCCCCATCCATATAAGGTTATATAGCTTGCACCACTTTCTTCGTCGAAGCGATAACCAATCACTCTGTCCTCATCACCGTAATGCCAACCCGGGCCACCTACATAATTGTAACCGCCACCTTCCCAGCTAACACCAAAGCTGCCATCTGTGTCTAGTTGTAACGAAGCAGAGCCACCATCTTTCCAATGCGTGAAGAAAAAATCACCCACGTGCCCGGTAGCATGATTTTGTGTAATCAACGTGGCATCTGTAAATTTCTGAGTGTATGCATCAAACTTGTCTAAATTACTAATTGCCGAGCTTTCCGAAACATCTTCGTTGTTTTCCGGGACTTTCTGTTCCGTTGAACAACTTACGATACCACAGATAGCCAGTAATAGTATTGTTTTTATACAGAAATATTTTTTCATATTGCTAATTTCCATTCGGTTCATGACTTTCTAAATACCTAAGTAGTTTGCTTTTTTTTTGCTTGACTAACTTGCTGAAAGATTTCGGATATTCAAAACTTAAGCTCATACAATTTCGTTGACAGAGAGCCCAGTTACAGTTAAAACCACCTTAACTTTTCTATCAGCTTTTTGTCTATATATTGCTGAATCGAATATCCATTAACCCGGATCATTTACTAATAAGTATATAATGAGGGTTAAGTTATTTATTGGATTGCATCTTCAAAATCTGGCCATTTTATTTGGAGAGCTTGATCGATAACTCCTCTTGACACATTCGCAATATCAACGGTTCTTCGAAGCCCTTTAATTGCCAAATAAACATTTTCTTGAGATGCTGTTTGACTAAGAATGTAAAAAATAGCGTCAAAACTATGTGCCGCTACTAAACCATCCATGATACCTTTTTCAGAATAATCTAAAATTTTCTATGCCTGAATATCAAAAAGCTTTTTTTTGAATTGCATCAATGCAGAAGTTAGTAACAATTAAAATTCATAGAGGAGTCATATTTCTCACTAAGCGCCTCCATTTTAAACTTCTTATAGTCATAATCATCTAATTTCTCCGATTCAGGAATCAAATTCATGAGTTTGTAAACTGCACTTCCCGGTTCTGGCGTAATCTCTTCTGAATCTTCTTCCCGGACAATTGCTTGCTCAACCAAACGCGATACACTGATTCCCCGCTTTTTCGCAATCCGTTTGGCCCGATCTTTAAAGCTTTCTTCGATGGTAAGATTAAGTGTTTTTGCTAATAACAGAAGATTGAATTAAATACGCATTTGTAGTTTATCGTTTGCGCATTAAAAACGGAAAGGTGAAGTGCCTTTATTAATTACGCGGCATGCTTTTTTGATGCCTTAATACGGTTTTATTGTGCGGATCCGAGACTGTCCAAAAAGAGTTTCATCCCGTACTTGATACGGGATTTCCAAGCGTTGATATAGACAGGAGATACCGGATCGGGGTCCGGTATGACTGTTTGATTGTATAGTTCTTTTTTGAACACTCTTTTTGGACAGCCTCGAATCTATTCGTATCAAGGTCACATTTCTGAAGGTTACCAGGTAGAGTTTAAGGTATTGCTTGAAACAGATGACATATGTAGAGAGATTTATAGGCCTATAAATACCATATCGGCTCATTCCAATAACAAATATCAAATACACCAATCAACAAAATTACATATTCCTTCGATACTGCCCGCCTACTTCGTACAGCGCATGTGAAATCTGGCCAAGTGAGGCGACTTTTACCGTCTCCATCAGCTCTTCGAAGAGGTTGCCGTCTTCCCGGGCTACAGTTTTTAGACGCTTTAGGGCCTCACCGGTTTTATCAGAGTTGATTTTCTGGAACCGTTCTAGGTTTTCAATCTGCTGCTTTTTCTCTTCTTCGGTAGAACGGATCAGTTCTATCTCTTTCTCATCTTCTTCAGATTCCTTATCGCTCAAAAATGTGTTCACGCCAATGATTGGCAATTCCCCGCTGTGCTTCTTCGACTCATAATGGAGGCTCTCTTCCTGAATCTTGCCGCGCTGGTACATACTTTCCATTGCTCCAAGCACACCACCGCGGTCAGTCAATCTGTCGAACTCAGTCAGGATTGCCTCTTCTACGAGGTCTGTCAGATCTTCGATAATAAATGATCCCTGAAGCGGATTCTCATTCTTGGTCATCCCCATCTCCTTGTTGATAATCATCTGGATGGCCAATGCACGGCGGACTGACTCCTCCGTCGGTGTGGTGATCGCCTCGTCGTAAGCATTGGTATGAAGTGAATTGCAATTATCATATACCGCCATTAATGCCTGGAGCGTGGTGCGGATATCGTTAAACTGGATCTCTTGCGCATGCAGTGATCGACCGCTGGTTTGAATGTGGTACTTTAGCTTCTGAGACCGTTCATTTGCACTGTATTTATGCTTCATTGCAATTGCCCAGATGCGGCGGGCCACCCGGCCGATCACCGCGTATTCCGGATCGAGACCGTTGCTAAAGAAAAACGAAAGGTTATGGGCAAAATCATCGATATCAAGCCCACGGGAGAGGTAGTACTCTACGTAGGTGAAGCCATTTGACAGCGTGAAAGCCGCCTGGGTAATTGGGTTGGCGCCCGCTTCGGCAATGTGATAGCCTGAAATTGAAACCGAGTAGTAGTTTCGCACGGCGTTTTCTGTAAAGTAGCTCTGAACGTCACCCATCATCTTAAGGGCAAATTCGGTAGAGAAGATACATGTATTCTGCGCCTGGTCTTCTTTCAGAATATCGGCCTGTACCGTTCCCCGAACTACTCTAATGGCATCAGATTTGATCTTCTCGTAGGTTTCCCGATCCACAAGCTGATCACCGCTGATGCCAAGCGTTCCAAGGCCAAAACCGTTATTCGTTGCCGGCAGATCGAGTCCGTACTCCGGCTGAGGCAGGTTCTTCTTTTCAAAAATATCTTTAATTTTCTTCTTTGCATCATCCCACAATCCGTTTTCTTTCAGATAGCGCTCTACTTCCTGGTCAATTGCGGTGTTCATAAACATCGCCAGGGTCATAGGGGCAGGCCCATTAATTGTCATCGACACAGATGTGGTTGGTGCGGTCAGTTCAAAACCGGAATAAAGTTTTTTCATGTCGTCGAGTGTACATATACTCACGCCCGAGTTTCCAATCTTCCCGTAAATATCGGGACGATTATCGGGATCTTCACCATAGAGCGTTACCGAATCAAATGCCGTTGAGAGGCGTGCGGCCGGCATGCCTTCACTCACATAGTGAAATCGCTTGTTGGTTCGCTCAGGTGTTCCTTCACCGGCAAACATCCGGGTGGGATCTTCCCCTTCACGCTTAAACGGAAATACGCCGGCGGTAAACGGAAAGTAGCCGGGCAGATTTTCTTTGAGTGCAAACCGGAGTTTATCCCCGCTGTTTTTCGTCTTAGGCAGCGAGATACGCGGAACTTTCGTGCCGCTGAGCGACTCTCGATACAGATCGTTTTTGATCACTTTATCACGAATTTTCACTTCAAACTGATCCTGCTTGTACTGATTATACAGCTCATCCCAGCCATCAAGAATTCCCTTCGGAAGCGGATCGAGCCGCTCTATCCAGTGCTCCTTCATTTCACCCAGCTTCTCGCTGATCACCGGTTTCTCTTCGGGGTTCCAGTTTTCGAGCTGCTGAAGTGTTCCCTCTACCTGGTCGAGTTTCGATGCGACCTCAACCTGCTGTTCCGCCCATTCGTGATAGTTTTCAATCGTCTCGGTGATCTCTGAGAGATACCGCTGTCTTTTGCCGGGAATAATTGCCTGTGTATGCAAATCTTCTGCCGGTTCGGCATTCTGATATAGTTCTGTCTCCCAGCCGAGCGAATAGTGATCATTTATCTTATCAACCAGCGCTTTGAATAATCGATGGACGCCTTCGTCATTAAACTGAGCAGCAATGGTTGGATAAACCGGCATCTTTTTCGGATCAACGTGCCAGTCACCCCGGTTCCGCTGCATCTGTTTTCTGATATCACGGAGGGCGTCGAGTGATCCTTTCTTCTCAAATTTGTTCAGCACTACAATTTCAGCAAGATCCAGCATATTGATCTTTTCAAGCTGCGTGGCTGCTCCGTATTCGTGTGTCATCACATACACAGGAATATCTGTAATTTCTGTGATCTCCGTACCGCTTTGACCGATACCGCTTGTCTCCACAAGAATCAGGTCAAATCCAGCAGCCTGGTAAACCGCAATCGCACCCTTGATCGCTTCGCTGATCGACTTGTTTGACGCACGCGTGGCCATGCTCCGCATAAACACCCGCTCCGTATCGATACTATTCATCCTGATTCGATCTCCCAGCAACGCACCTCCCGTTCGAACTTTTGACGGATCGATGGAGATCACACCTATGCTTAGATCTTCAAATTCGCTTAGAAACCGGCGGATAAGCTCATCGGTCAGCGAGCTCTTCCCCGCCCCGCCTGTTCCGGTAATGCCGATAAGCGGAATAGAACCCGTTTTCGTGGTGTCCTGAATAGTTTTGTTACCTGACTTCAACACCTCTCCATCAAAGGTGAGTACGTCCCTGTTCGCATTCTCTAAAGCAGATATGGACCGGGCAATCATTACATGATGTTTGTCTGATATCTTTGATGGATCGGCTTTTTGAATCTCATTGGTATCAAAATCGCACTCCTCCATCATAAAGTTGATCATTCCCTGGAGGCCCATCTTGCTTCCATCTTCCACAGAAAAAATTCGGGTTACCCCATAATCATGCAGCTCCTCAATCTCTTTCGGCACAATCACGCCACCGCCGCCACCAAAAATCTTGATATGTTCGCCTCCGTGCTCCTTCAGCAGATCGACCATATATTTAAAATACTCTACGTGTCCGCCCTGGTAGGAGCTGATCGCAATCCCCTGGGCATCTTCCTGGATAGCACATCGCACAATTTCATTTACCGACCGGTTATGGCCAAGGTGGATTACCTCAGCGCCGGTCGCCTGCAGAATACGCCTCATGATATTTATACTGGCATCGTGTCCGTCAAACAAGCTGGCGGCCGTGACAAAGCGAACACTATGGGTCGGCTGATATTTTTGTTGCGGAACCTGGCCGTTTGTTTCGGCTTTCGTTGTTTGTTTGTCTTTGGTTGCTGCGTCAGACATGGCAAATATGATTCTTTAATAATTCGTTTGGAAGCGATTACACAATATACGGAATATCAGATGAAGACGTAAAGGGTTTAAGTCGTGAGACTCAGGACTCAGGACTCAGGACTCAGGTCTCCTTTTCCCCAAATAACTAATTGTTCGCTGAGGGAATGGAATGATAATGCCTTCCTTATCAAACCTTTTTTTGATTGATTCAAGAAGTTCACATTCCATTACGAAGGCATTTTGCGGATCAGAAGCCCAGGCCCAGGCGCGGATATTTACAGAAGATTCGCCAAGCACCGTAACCCGAACCATCACTCTTGGAACACCGCTCTCAATATCTTCTTCAGACCTGACATCGATATTCAGGGGATGATCTTGAACTTCTTCAGTCATTATTTGTTTGGCTTTATCAATATCTGAACCATAACTAATTCCAACATTAATAAACTTGCAGAGCTTATCATCCGTATAGTTTGAGTTGACCAGGATTTCATTACTGATAATAGAGTTTGGAATAATAATCCGCTGATTCTCAAAATTCCTGATAATGGTGTGCCGGAGGTTAATATCTTCCACAATTCCCCTCAACGTATCTTGTATCGTCAGCCTATCATTTATCCTATAGGGTTTGAAAATCACAATAAAAATGCCGCTGACAATATTTCCCAGAGCCTGCTGGGCAGCAAAACCTACAACAACTGCCAAAATACCTGCACTGGCCAACATCGATTGTGCCACATGTTTAAGTGATGGAATATTCCAGATTGCAAACCCGATTCCGGTAACATAAATCAGCGCCAGTAAGGCGTAATATAGGAAACGGTAATTGGTAGTGTCTTCCAGTTCTGTGTGAACGCGGGATTTTTCGAACCTTTTAAAAGCACGCCTCAATAAATACTGAGCTAAAAACATCACCAACAGAATTACAATAACTGTAATGGTCAGAGTTGCTTCGTCATATATTTTTGTCAGAATGTCGGTCATTTTATATCTGTATTAATCTATTTATAAACCTAATCTTCACGTGTAAGAGTATCAGCGGGAGCGCTCTCCGGAGGGCCAGCCTGTGTACCTGAAAACTCAACGTTCACCTCTGATGTAAACCCTTCTCGTACGGGAATGTCACGTCGTAAAAAATAGGGTTCAGGTGCCTGAAACGGAATTACAGTTCCGGGACTCCATGGAACTATATCATCCGTATTTCGATATATTTTTGCGGTATACTCAACGGGCGGGATGTCAGTAATTTCTATGAATCCCACATAAACTGTATCGATGCTGACTTTATTGTTCTCATCAGACAGCATTAAATGAGTCTGTGTTACCGTATCGTCATCCGCTGGAATAAAATCGATATTACCCAATTGATTTCGCTGCCAGATTTCAGGCTGAAATGTTCTTCTTTCCAATAAATCAGGATCCCAGACTCCAAATTGATACCTCACCCCCGCCTTCCATTCTCCGTCAGGCAAAATGCGTAACCTGTTTCTATCTACTTCAGTAAATTCGTACTCGACCATGGCATTCTCTCCCTCAAAAACGATCAGGGAGTCCAAGACAGCCGGATTTTCGATAAACTTGGAGTAAACAATCTCGAACGGTTCATCAGGATATAACCCTCCATCAGCATTATCAGAAATAATTCTCAACTGAGTGGTATCAGATACAGCCGATCCGGGAAACAGATCAATATCGGTTCGCAAAGAATTACCCGCCTCATCAGTAAACCCGGTTTGCCTGAGATCAAATAATTGCGATTCTTCCAGGGGATCAACTGCCTGTGAATATAAAATATTTGGATCTGACAGGTCTTTATACAGCGGGTATGCGGTGGTGTAATTATCTCCAAGTGAATCCAGTATGGCCAGTTCCGCGTCTTCACTCCAGGTAACCTCTTCAGACAGCCTTAGCCGAAGGCGTACATCAGAGAGAAGCCCTACGCCATCAAGCCTTGGCGAGACCGTGTCGGGGCGCTGAATATAAATAGTTCCGATATTGGTTACCTTGCTCTGTAGTACATCAACAGTTTCACTATGAAAAGGCTGAGCGCGTTCTCTTTCCGGATTCCATCGCCTGTCCCTGTTTAAATCATCCACCCAAATGGCGCTATACGTGCCTTCACGGAGATATGAAAAATTGATTTGACCACTTGTATCAGATTGCGCCACATAATTTGCCTGAGCTGTAAAATCGACAGGGGTCCGAAAAAGAAAGACTCTCTCTCCGGCTTCTACAGAACTCAGGTCTGCATCCCTGAGGCGACCCGTAATTTGACCGTCATCAATGACAGGCCCCGTTGAGAAAGCCAGATCAAATGATGACCCCATGGTGTTATTCCGGGTATCTGAAACGTCAGACCCAAGTTTTACGAGTATAGTTGTATTTTCTGGCAGTTCATTGGCAAATTCAACGATGGCCGTTTTGCGGCTGAAATCAACCTCATACTGAATACCTATATTGGGTTCGATGGTAACATTGTCGCGAACAGAATTACGATCGGGAAATTCGGAAAACTCAAATCGAACCTCATCACCTGTAAAATTCGTTGCCCCCACTTCTGGATAGGTGTTAATAATTTCAGGCGGTGTTCTGTCCGGCGGTCCGCCCGTTGGTGCAACAGGGGTGGCACAGCTTCCAAGCCAAAGACAAAAAAAGCTAAAGGATAGTAAAACAGTACGTGATGCGTTCAAATCAAGGGTTATGAAGTGATAAATCTGGGTCAAATATACTGAAGATTTTAGCTATATCTTAAAACATTCAGCTACACTGTTTCCCTCACTTTGCCCATATTGATCACTTCCATATTTTTGATTTCACCCGAAAGAATATCAAATCTTACTGCTGTTCTATAGATATGAAACCCGTGCTTTCCCGCGGCACCCGGGTTAACAAACAACATTTTACCGTTTGATTGATCTCTGCCAATTTTGAGTATATGCGAATGACCGCAAATAAATATATCCGGTGGATTATTTTCAATCTCTTCGCGTATGGGAATACAGTAACGGCCGGGAATGCCGCCAATATGTGTCATCCAAACATCAACTCCGTCCCTGGTGAACCGCTGATGGAGTGGGTACTCCTTTCGAATGTCTTCACCGTCTATATTACCATAAACGCCGATAACTGGGGCTATCTTTCGCAGAGATTCGGCAATTTTTATTGAACCAAAATCTCCTGCGTGCCAAATTTCATCACATTCACTGAAGTAATCTGAAAAATCCGGATCAAGGTAGTTATGAGTATCCGATAATAGCCCTATCTTCATATGGTAGAAACTTCTTTTTTTTATGATTATATGAAACCCTTCAGACGGGTGCAATCGTAATTGCCTAAAATTATAACGACCTAATACTCCTGTTTAATGCAGCATTTTTTCAGCATTATTATCGTTACGTGGAACGGACTAGACCACCTAAAAACATTTCTTCCCTCAGTATTAGACACCACGTACGATAAATTTGAAGTCATTATCGCTGATAACGCCTCCACCGACGGCACAAAAGAGTGGATAAACGAATATGCGCCTGAATGCCGGATCGTTATATTTGACCGCAATTACGGTTACTGCGGTGGCAACAACCGGGCCGTAGAATTTGCTAAAGGTGATATTCTTCTATTCCTTAATAACGACGTGCATGTTGCGCCTGACTGGCTGGATCATTTAAATAGGTCATTTCAGCAATCTGAAACCGGTGTTGTTCAGCCAAAACTTCGAAGCCACCATCAGCCCGATTATTTTGAGTATGCCGGGGCTGCCGGTGGGATGATAGACTGGCTTGGTTATCCCTTTTGTCGGGGACGGCTGTTTGAGACTGTTGAAAAAGATACCGGCCAATATAACGATGAGTCCAAAATATTTTGGGCAAGCGGGGCTGCACTGGCTATCCGAAAAGAGATTTTTAACAATCTTGGCGGTTTTAATGAGGATTTCGAGTTTCATATGGAAGAGATAGATTTGTGCTGGCGGGTGTGGCACAGCGGTCTGCAGGTTTGTTATCAGCCGAAAAGCGTCGTGTATCATTATGGGGGTGGATCGCTGCCAATGGAATCTCCCCGAAAAGTGTACTACAACTATCGGAACAGCCTGTTGATGCTTACTATAAATCTTGAGAGCCATCGGTGGTTAAAAGTCTTTTTAAGACTATGTCTTGATGGAGTGGCGGGTGTTCGTTCATTGCTTCAGTTCAGACCGGCGGAAACCTGGGCTATTATAAAAGCACACTTTGGGTTTTATAAGAGGCTGCCATCTGCAATTCGACGGCGTGCTCAACTCAAAAAAGTATTTAGGCGGACACCGGATATGTCTCCACCGGTATACGACAAACTGATTATCGTTGAACGATTTCTGAGGAGAAAAAGATACTATTCCGACCTTGACAACATAGATTAGAATCGACTACTCTATTTTTTGTAAATGGAATTTTATTCTCTGCAGAACCTGTTACGAGCTCAGCGCAATTCATTAACAAGCTTCGGGTTTCTTTATGTCAGAAAGTACATCTTACGATTACATTATTGCCGGTGCCGGTGCCGCGGGATTAAGCCTGGTCTGGAACATGATGAAATCCGACCTTCTTAATGAAAAAAAAATATTACTGATCGATCAGTCTCTCAATCCCTCAAATGACAAGACGTGGTGTTTTTGGGATGATTCTAATATTCCCGACAGTGACCTTATTCATCACTCCTGGAAAACACTTGAAGTAAGGGCGTTTGGCAATTTATACAGCGAAAAACTCAGTCACTATAGCTACCATTGTTTAAGAAGCTACGATTATACCAAGACCATACTTGAGAAAGCCGAAAAAAATTCAGCCGTCACTCTACTTGAAACATCAATTGAGGATTTTTCAGAAATTGGTGACCATGGCATTGTTCACACAAGTAATGGAGATTTTTCAGCAGACTGGATTTTTCAAAGTGCCATTCGTCCCAAAAGTTTTTACCACCAGAAAGTGGATGTAAGTCTGAAACAACATTTTTTAGGCGCAGAAATTGAAACTACAAAACCGGCGTTTGACCCTGAAAAAGTGATGCTGATGGATTTTGATACGTCTCAAAAACATGGTGTGACGTTTTTCTACATCCTGCCCTATTCTGAAAATAAAGCCCTTGTTGAATACACTTTTTTTACTGACCAGATTCTATCAGAGGATGAATACCAGGCTGGCATTGAGGCTCATCTTTCTGAGCGGTATTCACTCCAGCCAGATGATTATAAAGTGGCAAGGACAGAAACAGGCGCTATTCCCATGGAAGACAGACGGTATCCCGCCTGGTACAATTCAAGAGTAATGAATACAGGAACCGTGGGGGGACTCACCAAACCATCTACCGGGTATACATTTACGCGAATTCAAAGCCACTGTCATAAAATTGTTTCTGCACTTGAGAAGAATGAAATTCCACCTGTATCTAATAAATCACCGCTGCGGTTTCGTATTTACGACATAATGTTGTTATACCTGCTGGAAACAGAACCGGAAGTTTGCAAGAAAATTTTTCACGACCTGTTTAAGCGCAACAGTTTTGATACCATCCTGAAGTTTCTTGAAGAAGATACACACCTGGGGCAGGAGCTGTCCATTTTTGCATCCTTGCCCTACATTCCATTTTTCAAGGCTATCTACAAAATGAAGCACAGAATTATTACAGGAGCATAAGAATATGCGGCATTCTGATCGTCTTTTGAATCTGATAACCTGCATCACTGCCTTTCTGTTCATCATGGGGTCGCTCTGGTTTCCGGTGGCAATTGATTCAGCTGCTTTGTGGATAGTTATATTATCCGTTGGCATTATTGGTATTCCCCATGGTGCCATTGACCATATTATGGCGGCTGAACTTTATGATCTGAATCAAACTCTAAAAGATCACCTGCTTTTTTATGCAAGCTATCTGCTTATAATGATTGTTGTAGGAGCACTCTGGATTCTGTTTCCAGAGGCCGGAATGGCTCTTTTCCTGATTATTTCAGTTTACCACTTTGGTCAGGCAGATATGGAAGATTTTCTGGACCGGAGGGAACCACTCAGCCGAGTTTTTTATATCAATCGGGGGCTATTGATTATTGGTCTGATTATTTTTTCTGATCCCCTTACAACCTATCCCATAATGGCTGATGCCATGCAAATTGATACAGTTATTTTTTCTGAACTGATGCCTTCAGCCAACTCTTCCCTTCTTGTAATTATGGGTATCTACTTTTTTATATCGGTATGGGCACTCGTTTTGGGCCGCATCAAAAATGCCGTTAAATTTGTGGTAGACAGTTTTCTGCTAATACTTTTTTTGCTGATCACAGGACCTCTCATTGGATTTGCCATATATTTTGCTCTTTGGCATTCGGCCGGTCACATTAAAGAGATGCGGGAATTTTTTGAAATGCGGGGGAAGTCTTTGTCCGTTAGCCGTTTCTACAAAAAGGCAATTCCTTTCACAATTATTTCTATAGTCGGGCTAGCCATGCTGCTGCTTATCAATGTGCAGTTTAATTTAGAAAATCAGTTTCTCTCTCTGATGTTTATTCTTATAAGTGTCTTAACGCTGCCACACATGCTTATCGTCGAAAAAATGTACGATGAAAAAGCGTGATTATTTCCTGAATTTAAATCAATTCTGCATTTTCAGGTTATAGACAACTTTTGGAAGGATTGAAAGCTTTTCGGCAGAATTCAGATAGGCACGCTGATCAAACACATTGTATTGGTTCTCTTCAATTTTATCGAGTATTCGGCTGTAATTTTCTCTTGCCAGCAGGACCGGAAGCCTGCTATCCTGGTCCAGCATTGAAATACCTTTATCCGCTTCAGAATAGTACCGGCGGGCTCTTTCAATCTGGAAACTCATGAACTCACGAAACTCAGTCGTGTTTTCCATATTTAGTAATGACTGATGCCGTATGCCGTAATTTTGAAGTTCATCAGCTGGCAGATAAATACGATCTCTGCGAAGATCTTCGCCCACATCACGCAGAATGTTAGTCAGCTGCATGGCAATGCCAAGATCTACGGCATAATCAAGGGCTTTTTTATCTGTATAACCGAACACCTCGCTCGTCATCAACCCAACAACAGATGCCACTTTATAGGAATAGTCGTACAATTCATTAAATGTATTGTAGCGGGTTTTTTGAAGATCCATCTTCACGCCTTCAAGAAGGAGAAGCGGAAGCTCAAGGGAAATATCGTATCGTTTAAGTGTATCGGAAAATGCAACAAGAATAGGGTCATTTTGCATAACCCCCCTGTAACTATCAATAAGATTGGTTTTAAATGAATCAAGACGCTCGTAAATCTCAAGATGACTGATTTCATTATTGTCAATGAGGTCCTCAGCTTCATCCACCAAATCGTCCAAATAACGGCAGAGCCCATAAATAGCAAAAATACTGCGTTGTTTATGATTTGGTAAAAATCGCGTTGCCATGTAAAACGTCTTGGCATGAGTTCGTGTAATCGACCTGCAATGCGAATATGCCGATTGGAGTATATCATTATCCAATTCAGTAATAACACCTTTATGAAAATTGGTTTTTTCATAAATGGGCCTGAACAATGACATTGGTAGACGTAATAGATTATTCATTTTACGTGAGTGGCTAACTGATTGGGGGCTTTGCATTCAAATTTCTACATTTAGAATGTTTTGAAATAACTCTTTCGTTCCAGAATTAGCAATTAAAGTATTTATCTTGTAATAATTTCATTATTTTTGTCAAACTAATGAACTAACTATCTGATTTACGTTATCATCGTAATCAATTCTCCTTAAGATCCTTCAGCTACATGTCACGTCAAAAAAAAATAACTATATATCAGGTTGCACAGCAGGCAGGTGTAGCCATTTCCACAGTTTCTCGTGTACTTAATAACTCTCCCAACGTTTCGCAAGCCACTAAGGATAAAGTTAATGAAGCTATCAAAAATCTAAACTTTCGTCCTCAGGTTAGTGCGCGTAACCTTGCCAGCCGCAAGCCACAGATGCTGGCTATTGCCGTCCCCTCGTTCACTACTCCTTATTACACAGAAGTTCTGAAGGGAGTAAAAGATGAAATTGATGATTTGGACCTGGACATTGTTATCTACAATACCGGATCAAAAAATCCAGAAGAAGGTGTCGAAAACTTTTTTAACCGGGGTACTGCAGACACCATTATTACAATTAGTATAGATATCACCGATACAGTACACGAACAGCTTCAGTCCTCAGAAATTCCTATCGTATTGATTGGCAGCTCGCATCCCATGTACAACTACTTTGAGCTTAACAACAGAAAGGGTGGCTTCATGGCGGGTGAACACGTTGTAAAGCAAGGATTTAAGTCTATGGGTATGATTCTTCCCGCCCTAAAGACAAAGGCATCTTTTCTGCGCCATCAGGGCTTTGTTGATGCTCTTCGGGAGTTCAAAATGCCGGTTGAGGATAAATTTTTTATACGTGGTGAGAGTACAAAACACGCCGGATTTACAGAAGAAGCGGGGTTTGAGGCTATTTACGAATTTGATAAAATGGGCGAGTTTCCTGAAGTAATTTTTTGTGCAAACGACACTCTTGCCATTGGTGCTTACCACGCAATCAGTAAACTTGGATTGAGCATTCCCGATGATATCGCCCTTATGGGTTACGACAATATCAAATTCACTAAATACCTCGATCTCACAACAGTTGACCAAAAGATGTATAGTGTTGGTGTTGAGGCAACAAAGCGGCTGGCACAGATTATCCGGAGTGATGACAGCCATAAAGTTCAGAAAACGATTGATCCCGTTTTAATCCCACGAGGTTCAACCAAGCGTAATTCATGATTTCAGAGAACGAAAAGCAACACCATCTTGACAACTGCATTTATAAAACAAGTTGCAAAGGATTTGATGAACCCTATCAAGGAAAAGTCCGCGATGTTTATGCACTGAATGAAAAAATGTTGGGGATTGTGGTCACCGACAGGATCAGTGCCTTCGATCATGTGATGAAAGAAGCAATTCCATTTAAGGGGCAGATACTCAATCTTCTATCCAAATTTCAGTTCAATGCTGTATCGGATATTCTGCCCAACCACGTGATTGATGTACCCCATCAAAACGTAATGATTGCAAAAAAGTGTGACCCCATACCTGTGGAGGTTGTCATCAGGGGATATTTGACAGGCCACGCCTGGCGGGAATATAAAGCAGGAAAACGCTCGCTTTGCGGGGCAAGCTTACCCGCCGGGATGAAAGAGCACCAGGAATTTCCGGAGCCGATCATCACTCCTGCCACTAAAGCAAAAGAGGGTCATGATGAAGACATATCTCCGCAGGAGATTATTAAAAAAGGGATAGTAGATGAATCTCTTTGGAAGGACATAGAATCGAAGGCATTTACACTTTTTGAACGGGGAACTGAAATAGCCAATAAGCAGGGATTGCTTCTTGTGGATACGAAATATGAGTTTGGCTTGTATAACGATGAGCTAACACTTATCGATGAGGTGCATACCACGGATTCGTCACGTTACTTTTATAAAGAAGGATATGAGGGGCGTCTTGAAGCCGGAGAATCTCAGAAACAACTCTCAAAAGAATTTCTCAGGGAATGGCTTATGGAGAAAGGATTTAAGGGTGACGAAGGACAAACTCCACCAACTCTGCCCGATTCCTTTCGCTGGAGCGTTTATAAGCGATACAAAGAGCTGTATGAGGTTTTAACGGGTCAGCAATTTCATCCTGTAAGTACTGTTGACTTTAATGATGAATTATCGCACATTTTTAGTAGATATAAATAAAAAATCCCTCCCGGTCAAAGGAAGGATCTTACTGTGTTCTCAAATACATTTTTTAGAGTTTCCGATCCATCAATCGGAACATCTTACTATTCATGATATTTTTCATGATCCACGAAATAAATGGGTTTGTTTAACCTAATTTGAAAAAACCCCTCCCGATCAAGGGAGAGATCTTACTGTGTTCTCAAATGCACTTTCTCAAGTGCAGTTATCCGATCCATCAATCGGATATTCTTCCAATACTATTCCTGTTAAAAAATCTTGTCGGCAGGAATTCGGACAAACCTTATTGTTGAAGCCTTTCAACTGTATATGGTCTTTCATCCCTACGTATTTATACTTACAAGCTCCATGCCAAATTCTGTTACCAGAAAAATATTATCTAAAGTATTTACCTAATACTTATCGTCAGCATATACAGATTCCTTTAGCTATTAATTGATTTGTTCCTTTAAAAGCTATTTGAAGCCTTTTTATTTTCAAAGACCATTATCTAAGCCATTAAAAAACTTTCTATACTTTTCTCTTTCTTCCCTTTTTGAGTAGCAGTGACGAAAACGTATCCTAAAACGTAGACGGAAAAATGATCTGCAGTAGATCAATATTTTCCTCTGACTTCAATTATATTAAATATTTTTTAGCAAGATCAGATCAGAATAGAAGTTTTCCGCTGGCAGAGATTGCTCAAGAGAATCTCTCTGGGAAGAGGGTGTCCATCGGATTTTACCTGGATCTGATAAACATTCCCTGGTTCACCCTATTAAAAAAGGGAATCTTTCCTTTTTGATTTAATAAACGAACTCAGGTTGCAAGGTTAGAGGAATATCGAGGCTTCAATTTGGCGGACCTTATATCCGATTTTTAACATTCCATCGACGCCTGGATGCTTTCTTTAAAAAGCTACATAGGTGCAACACGACCATGCTGAGGCTGAATTGTAATTTCTTCCACAAGAGTTCGGGGAGAAAGCTGAGTCATCTGAACAATAAGTGCAGAAACATCCGATGGATTAATCAGCTTTTGAGGACTCATTTCAGATTCATCCCATGAAGGTGAATGCGTCTGGCCAAGATTAATGGCGGTCACGCCAATATCTGTACTTTTGAGTTCATCACGCAGAGACCGGGTATAACCAAGGAGTGCATGTTTTGCAGATGAGTACGCTCCGCTTTCGCCAAGCCCCTGGAGAGCTCCAACAGAACAAATATTCAGAATCAGACTTCTGTCAAATTTTCTCAGGTCTGGTAAAAACCGATTAATGACGTTCACCGCCGTAAACAGGTTTAAATCAATCTGCTCCTGATATTCCGTGGCAGATGTTTCTGTCACTTTCTTGTAAAGATAGCTGCCGGCGTTATTTACAATAATTCCCGGGATGGGTATTTCATCCGGGATCTGAAGAGCATCAAGCTGAACTTCATCTGTTGCATCGCAGGAAAGAAAAGCAACATGGGTTGCTCCCGCTTTTTCACAAAGGTATTTCGTTTCCCGGAGTTTATCCTCGCTTCTGGCAAGAAGCAAAAGTGGACGATTAGTTGTTGCGGCAAAGGTGATAGCAATGCTCCGCCCGATTCCCTGGCTGGCGCCGGTTATCAGAACAGATGAATCTTTGTAAATCATCAGGGTACATCTATAAATTTGTGAGTCTGCAGGCTTATTCCCCACTCGGGGTTTTGTTTAACATAGTCTACAATCAATTTTATAGATGATGGCGTTTCCCATTCCGGCTGTAAAAGCAATCGCGTGGTTGACGGACATTTTTTTGCATTCTCTTCTGCCCACTGAATGTCTTTATTTTTCAGGACTACCACTTTCAGTTCATCCACGTAGGGAAAATTTTCATCTAAAGGCTTTTTGAACCGTTTAGGCGAAAGCGTTACCCAGTCGAGCTGACCCGACAACGGTGATGAACCACTCGTTTCGATGTGGACATCCAGACCTTCCTGTTTCAGACGAACTGAGAGGGCCTCAAGATTGTGAAGCAAGGGTTCACCCCCTGTTATCACTGCGAACTCCGCACCGCTGTTAACGGCACGCTGAACAATGTCTCCGGTTCGGGTATCAGGATGCTTTTCCTCATCCCAGCTCTCTTTTACATCGCACCACCAGCAGTTGACATCGCAACCTGCCGTTCTGATAAAATAAGCAGGTCGTCCGGTATGAGCACCCTCGCCCTGAATAGTGTAAAAATCTTCCACCAGCGGATATTTAACATCATTTAAACGCTGAATATCTGTTTCTGTCTGCGCTGCTTTTTGTTCAATTTTATACATCGTCGTCCGTGTATTCTACCCAGCTTGTTTCTGTTTCCCAAACCGTAACAACCAGGGATATACCGTCAGGTATTCGTCGTTTAGTTTCTTTATGAATGTACTCTGCAATTCGTTCTGCCGTCGTGGCCACAGGAAGCTCATCATTTAAAACAGAGTGATCAAGCCCCCCTTTTTTTGAATCTGATGCGGCCCATTTAAGCTCTTTAAAATCGCACACCATGTCAGGTGAGTCGAGATATTGAGAGGGGTTCAGCTTATGAGATTTCGCTTTGATGTGTACTTTATAGGTGTGGCCATGCATACGCCCGCATTTACCATTATATCCTTCGATAAAGTGGGCTGCATCAAACTTAAATTCTGTATTTAGTATCCAAGTAGGCATAATAAAATTGTAAACTCAAAAAATGGAACTCTTCTCAAACGATACAAGATCATTAGGATTGTCTGAGACACTTTTAAATTAGCCTTGTAAAATAACTATTTTAAGCGTGCGAATCACGTATCATTCACAGTTAGTTATCCGCTTAGAGTTTTGCAAATCGTGATATATCGGCAGATAGTAATCGATTGAAAAATTATACGACTATTTAGTAGTAAAGCTATCAACAGATTCTTCAGCAAAGTCACTCGAAGACTTAAAACAATTCTTTAATCACTAAACAAAAGAATACGAGCGTGTATCATGGGCGCAAACGTCCCAGCATTCGAGGAAACGGAATTGTCTCCCGCACGTGCGTTAACCCGCAAATCCATGATACAGTTCGCTCAAGTCCCAGGCCGTACCCGCTGTGAGGAACAGATCCGTATTTTCTAAGATCGAGATACCAATCGAATGCTTCTTTCGGTAAGTCGTGCGCTTCAATACGTTCAAGAAGCACATCAAGGCTATCTTCACGCTCGCTACCGCCAATAATTTCGCCATACCCTTCCGGAGCCAGTACATCAAGGGCAAGTGCCAGCTTATCATCTTCGGGATCGCGCTTCATATAAAATGCTTTAACTGCAGCCGGATACCTGTGAACCATCACGGGCGTATCGTATTGCATGGTTAGTATGGTTTCATCGCTTCCGCCAAAATCGTTGCCCCATTCAAAGTTGGCAGCAGATTCTTTCCAGACCGGAATATTCCTGAGATCCTCGTCAATTTGATCAATCCGGGAGTGAATCTCTTTTATTCGCTCGTCGATTTGAGCTTTTCGCCATTTCTTCGCTGAACCATGTTCTTTCTTAATCTCTTCTAGTTCCTGTTTGATCTCTTTCTTCTCAGACTCGCGATCCTTCTCCATCTGATCGAGCATGTCTGCAGTACTATCACTTTTTAACTGTTCGACAGCCTCTGTATAAGAAATCTTTTTGAATGGCTCCGATGCTGCTTTCTTCAGGAATGACCTGTCTCGTTCAAGGATATCGAGCTCTGATTCATGCTTTTCGAGAACAGACTTAATAATGAACTTCAGCATTTTTTCAGCAAGCTCCATGTTCATATCAAGATCGTAGAACGCCATTTCAGGTTCAATCATCCAGAATTCGGTAAGATGGCGGCGGGTTTTACTTTTTTCTGCGCGAAACGTTGGACCAAATGTATACACTTTTCCGTGGGCCATCGCCATTGCTTCGGCATAAAGCTGACCGGATTGGGTCAGATACGCTTTCTCATCAAAATAGTCAGTTTCAAAAAGTGTAGTCGTTCCTTCCGCTGCATTCCCGGTAAAAATTGGGGCATCCATCTGGATAAATCCTTCCTCCTGGAAAAACTGATGAATAGAGAAGATAATCGTATTTCGAACCTGCATCGCTGCCCACTGGCGCTGACTCCGGAGCCACAAATGCCTATTTTCCATCAGGAATTCTACACCGTGATCTTTAGGTGTGATCGGGTAATTCTCAGCCACCTGGTAAACTTTCAGGTCCGTGGCGTGAAGTTCATACCCGCCTACACTCCTCTCATCCTTTATTACCTTCCCTGTTATGGAGAGTGAGCTTTCCTGTTTGAGTGTTCCTGCAGCTTCAAACACGTCTTCAGAGACCTCTTCTTCCGAAACAATACACTGGCAAAGTCCGGTGCCGTCACGGAGTTCAAGAAAATGCAATCCTTTGCTGCTTCGGCTGTTGTAAATCCAGCCTTTTAACGTTACAATCTCATCTTCGTGGTTAGAAAGCTTATTTATAGTCGTCATGAAAAAATTGTTAAATGTCGGTCGTTAATTATTCGTTCTTTATTCGAGGATAAAGCGTTATTCCATCACCTCCGGCTGAGGATAGATCCCGGCCTTATGCCTTATTTTCAGGCAGCAACACTGTTTCGGAAAACAATGTAGGATCAAAAAATGATTCACTGAATTGGAGCAGATCCTCTGTGGTTACAGAGTTAATATTTGCAACCAATTCATCAAGTGTCACAAATCGGCCGAAGTAAATCTCACTCTTTGCGAGGCGGGTCATTCTGTTGCTTGTACTTTCCTGAGAAAGCAGCAGTTTTCCTTTGAGCTGTGCCTTGGCCTCTTCGAGCTCCTGATCCGGTATTTTTTGCTCTCTTATCAGTTCAAATTCACGGGTTATCAGCTCTCTTACGTGGTCCACATACTCCTTGTCTGTTCCAATATAAACACCAAACAGCCCTGAATCGGTGTACGACTGATTAAAGGTTCCGATGGAGTAGCAGTAACCATATTTTTCCCGGATATTTTGATGCAGTCTTGAGCTCATCCCACCACCCAAAATCGTATTTGCAAGCAATAGTAAGTATTTATCCGGATGATCATAAAACAAGCCTCGCCGGCCCATTATCATATGAGTCTGCTCAATAGGCTTGGTAATTACATTCTTAAATGGAGAATAATCTGTCAGGGGCTGATCAATAGGTTTTACTGCACCGGTAGAATCAATCTCCATCACTTTTGAGACCAGTTTCACAACTTCCTCATGATCTATATTTCCCGCTACGGCAACCAGCAGATTTGATGGTTTGTAGCGCTCTTCCATATAGTCGAACAGGTCCTGCCTGGTAAATGAGGAAACCGCTTCTTCATAACCAATAACGGGACGGCCAATCGGATGTTTGTCAAACGCTTGTTTGCTAAACTCCTCAAACAGCGTGTCTTCCGGACTGTCTCTGTACATTTTCATCTCCTCGATGACCACCTTTTTCTCTTTTTCAAGTTCCTCTGCCGGGAACGTAGAATTTTTCACCATATCGGTAAGTACATCAAGCGCAACAGGAAGTTTTGTATCAAGGCAGCGCGCATAGTAACAGGTGTATTCGGTGGATGTTAATGCGTTAAGATACCCACCAACAGATTCCATACTAAGAGCAATATCGTAGGATGATCGGTTTTCAGTTCCCTTGAAAAGCATATGTTCAAGAAAATGGGTAATTCCGGCCTGGCTATCGGACTCATTCCTGCTGCCCGTCTTTGCCCAAATGCCAACGGTTGCACTTTTCACACTTTCAATTTTTTCTGATACAATCTGCATACCATTAGGCAGTACAGTTTTTGATACGGACTCAAGTTCGCTCACTTTATTCATAATTTTTCTTTATATGCCCTTCTGGACGATTAAACAATATAATTTTCAAGGGTGATAGAATGTGATGATCGCTAATAACAAAAACAAAAATAGCGCCTTCTATTCAAAGGCGCTATTTCTAAATTAAGTTGCAATCGAGCTTCTAATCTTCTTCCGGTTTAGGAAGCAGTGCTTTCCTTGAAAGACGAAGTTTCCCGCCGTGCTCAACTTTCAGAAGCTTCACTTCAATCTCATCACCAACAGACAATACGTCTTCAACATTTTTCACGTGGCCGTGATTGAGTTCTGAAATGTGAAGCAAGCCTTCCTTTCCGGGAACAATCTCTACAAAAGCGCCATATTCTTTGATCGCTTTCACAGTACCCTGGTAAGTAGCTCCTTCATCAAGCTGACCTGCAACGGCCTGAATTCGTTTCTTGGCTGCCTCAGCTTTTTCGAGAGAGTCCGCGGTAATGGTTATTTGGCCCTTACCTTCTTCATCTTCCTCTATCCAGATTTCTGTATCTGTTTCTTTCTGAAGTGTTTGAATCACTTTACCGCCAGGTCCAATCACGGCGCCAATACTGTCGCCATCAATCGTCATGTTAATAAATTGCGGTGCATGTTCGGAGATTTGATCACGCTTCTCAGAAATAGTTTTGGCCATTTCTTCGAGTATGTGCATTCTGCCGCCATGTGCCTGTTGAAGTGCTTCTTCAAGGATCTCAAATGAGATACCTTTTACTTTCATATCCATTTGAGTAGCAGTGATTCCATCAGCAGTTCCGGCCGTTTTAAAGTCCATGTCTCCCATGAAATCTTCTTCGCCCCGGATGTCGGAAAGAACAACGGTATTGTTTTCACCGACAATCATGCCCATTGCGATGCCCCCGACAGGTTTTTTCAATGGTACACCGGCATCCATCATAGCCATTGAGCCACCGCAAACGGAAGCCATGGAAGATGAGCCGTTAGATTCTGTAATGTCGGAACGGACTCTCACAACGTAACCAAACTCTTCCCATTCAGGCATGAGCATTTTAAGTGCACGTTCTGCAAGGTGTCCGTGACCAATTTCCCGACGTCCCGGTCCCCGCAGGAATCCGGCTTCACCCACACAATAAGGTGGGAAATTATAGTGAAGCATGAATGTTTTGTCCTCTTCATAAAAGAGAGTATCTACGCTTTGGGCATCACGTTTGGTTCCGAGAGCAACCGATACCAGGGCCTGTGTTTCACCGCGGCTAAAAATTGCTGATCCGTGTGCTCGCGGCAGGTAACCAACTTCTGACCAAATATCGCGAATATCTTCAGGTGAACGACCATCAATCCGGCGTTTTTTCTCGAGAATCATATTTCGCAACTCTCGTTTTTCCATGTCGCCAAAGAAGTCCGAAATTTGCCCTCCGGCATCTTCATATTCTTCTTCTGATGTGATGGCTTCAATCACTTCATTTTTCAGATCTCTGAGACGGCCGTTATATTCTTCTTTACCGAGGCCTGTTTCAACGATCTCTTTTAGTTTAGAACCCGCATGCTCTTCAACTTTCTCTTTGAGATGTTCATCAATAGGTTCAGGTGCAAATTCTCGTTTTTCTACACCGCACTCCTCGCGAAGCTCTTCCTGGAACTGGCAAAGTTTGGCGATAGCTTTATGACCTTCCTTAATCGCTTCAAGCATTTCAGCTTCAGTGATCTCTTTCATTTCTCCTTCAATCATCAGAACGCTGTCGGCTGTACCGGCTACAATCATGTCGATGTCACTTTTTTCAAGCTCATCGATAGTTGGATTGATGATGAATTCACCATCAATGCGGCCAACTTTTACCTGAGACATAGGGCCGTCGAACGGAATCTCTGAAATATGAGTAGCGGCAGATGCGCCAAATGCGCCAAGAACATCAGGCTGATTTTGCCCGTCAGATGAAAATACCTGGCAAATATACTGGGTTTCATTAAGGTAACCACTTGGATAGAGCGGACGTAAACTTCTATCAATCAACCGGCTGGCAAGTGTTTCACCATCCGAAGGACGCCCTTCTCTTTTCATAAAACCGCCGGGAAACTTTCCACCGGCTGTAAAGCTTTCTCTTAAATCAACTACCATCGGGAAAAATCCCTGACCGGGTTTTGGTTCTTTTGCACTTACAACAGTACATAATACCATTGTTTCCCCCATTGTAACCATCACTGCACCATCGGCAAGCTTTGCAAGCTTACCGGTTTCTACAGTTAATGTTTTTCCGGGAGCAAATTCTATACTTTTCTTAATTGGATTCATAAATGTTTTTCTGTTCTTTTCTCGGTTTACAACTATTCTATGGATAGGGTTAGAAGAGCGAAGAGAATAGCCAAACTTCGTTCTAAAAAAAAAGCACGCCGTTGACTGCGTGCTTGATTAATTTATTTTCTGATACCGAGCTTTTGAATCAGCTCACGATAACCTTCAATGTCAGTATTTTTAAGGTAGGTAAGCTGTCTCTTGCGTTTACCTACAAGCTTAAGAAGACCTCGGCGGGAAGCGTGATCCAGCATGTTTTCCTTCAGATGTTCTGTCAGGTGGTTGATTCGCGCGGTTAGCAGTGCGATCTGTGCTTCGGTAGATCCTGTATTCTCGGCAGACCCACCGAATTCGGTGATGACTTCTTCGATTTTTTCTTTACTTATACTCATTTGGGAATTCTAAAATGTTCTATTAATTAACAGCTTAAGAAAATAAGCTTAATTATCTTGTTTTGCAATATTTGGGCGTTTAGATTTCAAGATCTTTTTCGCCTTGTCCTCGTCTTTTTCTAACTGTTCTTTTAACTCCTCAATTCCGCTGAATTTTTTTTCGTCGCGCAGACGTCTTACAAACTGTATTTGAACTTCTTTACCATACACATCGTCGTTAAAATCAAAGATGTGTACCTCCATCGTTAGGTCTTCACCATCAAATGTCGGGCGTTTTCCAATATTCATCATTGCCGGATGGTAGGTTTTATCTATCCTGATCCATACGGCGTAGACACCAATTTTAGGAATTATTTTCTTCGCCTGGTCTGTATGAATATTTGCCGTGGGAAATCCAATTTTACCACCTCTTTTATCACCATGAACAACCGTGCCATGCAAAATATAATAGCGGCCCAAAAATTTCGCAGCTTTTTCTGCATCGCCCTCCTCCTGCAGTGCCTTTCGGATTGATGTACTGCTCACGGTCTGGTTTTCTACTTCCTGCCGGGATATAACGTTAGCAGTAAATCCTAGCTCCTCGCCAAGAGCTCTAACCGTCTCAATAGTCCCCTCCCGATCTTTCCCGAACTGGTGATCGTAACCAATGATAAACTCCCTGACACCAATTTTCTTATAAATGATATCCCGGATAAACTCTTCAGAACTCAGCAGGGAAAAATCGCGGTCAAACGGAATCACAATCATTTCATCAATGCCAAGATCGGCGAGCAGCTCACATCGTTCGGGCAGCGTGCTTAGAAGTTTTATTCCGTCAGATCCCGGATTGATAATTTCCCTTGGATGAGGATCAAATGTAACGATGACACTTCTGGCAGAAAGCTCATTTGCCCTGTCTACAACTGCTTTTATCAAAACTTTATGCCCCTCATGGACACCATCAAATGTGCCTACCGTCAGTACAGTATTTGAATTTCGCGTGGCATCATCCAACATGATTAGTTTAGACATAGCGTTCTAAAAATTTATTTGATCATCAAATTCAGAGGGGGTTACTGCATCCTTAACTCTAAAGCCCCCAATTCGCGTTCTCCGAAGAGAGGTTACGTGCGCCAAGCTGTTGGCCGCCTGGCCCAGCTCGTGAGCAATTGATCGGATATAGGTTCCTTTCTCACACGTGATTTTCAAATCCAGTTCAGGTAGACGGCTATTCAGTATCTCAATACTATTTACAGTTACTTGACGGGGTGGTAAATTCACCTTCTCGCCTCTACGGGCCTTTTTATAAAGCCGTTCGCCTTCCACCCGTATCGCTGAGTAAATGGGAGGTAATTGGGTGATTGTTCCCAAAAACTTTTGATCGATTATCTCTTCCAGTTGTTCGGGTGTGATGTGTTTCCAGGGAGCGGTATCGTCCGCAGGTAAAGCGGCATCATAGCTGGGAGTTGACTCACCAAATCTTATCGTGGTGATGTATTCCTTCTCGCCATCCTGAATCTGAGCTATTGTTCGGGTAGCTTTTCCCGTGCAGATAACGAGCAGGCCGGTGGCAAGGGGATCGAGCGTACCTGCATGCCCCACTTTTTTCGGGGGGATTCGATTTCTGACGTGACGTACAGCATCAAAACTCGACCATTCCAAAGGTTTATCGATGAGAATAGCAGCCCCGGAAGAAAACTTATCAACAGGAAAGTCAACTATCGTATTTTTAGATACGACAGGCAGGTCAACAAGTGGTATGACCTGTTTTGCCATGCTGTTTAATCGTCAGAATTATCGCCTTCGCCGCGTTGCTCGCGAACTTTAGCGAAAAGCTGTTCCATTTTATTGACGTATTCAGCCGTGTCGTCTTCAAAGAAAAGCAGCTCGGGAATTCGGCGAACCTGGTTCTTTATTTTACTTGCCAGTTCGTATCGGATCTGATCCTGATTATCATCAATATATTGATAAATAGTCTGTGGATCACGATCCTGGGTAAATACACTCAGGTACACTTTTGCGATCGATAAATCGTCAGTCATACGCACTTGCGTTACGGTGATAAATGTACCTGATGGCTGATAATTCTGTTGTAAAATTCTTCCAAGGTCCTTCTGTATTACAGATGCGAGCCTTTTTGTTCGAATGCTCATAAAACCTCTATTGCGCGTCTTCTAATTTCCGCTTCTCTTCTTTGATTGTGTAGCTTTCAAACTCATCGCCCACTTTGATATCATTGAAGTTCACGATGCTGATACCACATTCGTAGCCAGACTGAACTTCCTTAACATCGTCTTTAAAACGCTTGAGTGAATCGATTTCTCCGTCCCAGATCACAACACCATCACGAATAATCCGGATAGGATCATTGCGGTGAACTTTACCTTCTGTAACGTAACAGCCGGCAATAGTTCCCACTTTCGATACTTTAAAGACTTCACGAACTTCAACCATACCTCTGAGTTCTTCAGAGATCTCAGGACTGAGCATGCCTTCGAGTGCGTCATGCACTTCATCAACAGCATCGTAGATAACACTAAAGAGTCGGATATCTATACTTTCAGCTTCGGCAAGTTTACGTGCTGTTGCACTAGGCCTTACCTGGAACCCGATAATAATTGCATCGGAAGCAGATGCCAGCAGGACATCAGATTCCGTGATGGCTCCCGATCCCGTATGAATGATATTCACGGATACTTCTTCGGTACTCAACTTCTGCAGTGCACCGGAAAGGGCTTCAATTGAGCCATCCACATCCGCTTTTATAATAATGTTAAGCTCGGATACTTCACCAAGGGCCATTCGGCGCGAGAGATCATCAAGCGTAAGATGCTTGGTCCTTCTTAGGGATTGCTCACGTCGTATCTGCTGACGCTGATTAGCCACATCTTTTGCCGTTTTCTCGTCCATCGGTACAACAAGACGGTCACCTGCCTGTGGCACGGTATCAAAACCTGTGAGCTGTACCGGGGTTGATGGGCCGGCTTCTTTGAGCCGTACGCCATGTTCATTCTCCATTGCCCTCACACGACCGAAACATGGTCCTGCGACAAACGGGTCACCCACTTTAAGCGTCCCGTTCTGAATAAGAATATTTGCGACAGTTCCTTTTCCTTTATCAATTCGGGATTCAAGAACAATGCCCTGTGCATTACGATTAGGATTGGCTTTCAGTTCCAGAAGCTCAGCCTCAATAAGCACTTTATCTAGAAGATCATCAATTCCATCACCCGTTTCTGCCGATACCTCGGCAACCTGAGTGTCACCGCCATATTCCTCAACAATAACCTGGTGCTCGGAAAGCTGCTGCTTGATTTTATCTGGATTGGCTCCGGGCTTATCCATCTTGTTAATCGCAACAACAATAGAAACACCGGCTGCTTTCGAGTGATTAATTGCCTCGATAGTCTGCGGCATCACAGCATCATCTGCAGCTACCACAAGAATCACAATATCAGTTGCTTGTGCACCACGGCTACGCATTGCGGTAAACGCCTCGTGACCGGGGGTATCCAGGAATGTAATTTTTTTGTCGTCTTCGGTCTTCACCTCATAAGCACCTACGTGCTGGGTAATACCGCCAGCCTCACCGGCTGCAACTTTTGCTTTCCTGATGTAATCAAGAAGAGATGTCTTACCATGGTCAACGTGACCCATAACAGTAATAATGGGCGAACGGGGTTCAAGATCTTCCGGATCGTCCTCCTCTTCCACCATAATCTCTTCGACGACTTCATCAGCATCCACAAAGTTAACCTCGTAGCCGAACTCTTCGGCTACAAGCTCAATAGTAGCCGCATCGAGCCTTTGGTTGATGGAAACCATCATACCAAGATTCATACAGGTTGTAATAACGTCTGTTGGCTTCACATCAAGAAGGTCAGCGAGATCACTAACAGTAATAAATTCAGTAACGTCAAGAACTTCTGTTTCTAGTTCTGACATTTCGTCCTGCGCCAGCTGCTCTTCCTCACGTTCCTCACGACGTTGTTTCCGTCGTTTTTGACGTTTGCTGCCAACAGTGTCGGATTCTTTCATGCGCTGCATCGTCTCGCGCATTTTCTTTTCTACATCCTCTTCATCAACTTTGGATGATTTCGATCGTTTTTTAGATTTTTTGGTCTTCTTCGCCGGAGTTTTAGAATCAGATTTACCGCTCCGTGATGTTTTTTCGTCCTCATCACCTTTTCGATCTTTTCGTCGTTTCCGTTTTTTAACTTTCTTAGACTTATCAGAGGTAAATGATACTTTTCCTACAACTTTTGTGCCTTTCAGCCGGCCCGCTGATCCACGGATAATTTCTTCTTCTTCTTTCTCATCTTCATCTTCATCTTCATCCTCGTCTTCCTCTTCCGCTTTTTCTTCCTCATCAGTTGAAGAAGCAGAGACATCTTCTTCTTTTTCGGTTTCCGCAGCTGATATCTCTTCTTCAGCTTCAGGTTCTTCTTCTACAATCTCTTTTTTCTGTGGCTCTTCCGTTTCGGCAACTGCTTCTTCTTTTTCTTTTTCAGGCTCTTCCGCAGCAGGCTCTTCCTTCTTCGCTTTTACATCAGCTTCTACAGGCTTTTCTTCTGCTTCTGTCTCTGGCTCAGGTTCAGGCTCTGGCTCTTTTTCTACTTCAGCCTTTTCCTCAGGTTCTTCTTTAATTTCTTTTGCTTCTTCCTCTTCAGCTTTCTCCTCAACGACTTCTTCCTTCGGAGCCGGTGGAGGCGTTTCCTGCGGTTCGAGTGTCATTTCCGGTGATTCTACCGGCTTTTTCTCTTCCTCTTTTTTCTCCTCCTTAACCGGTTCCTCTTCTTCCGGTTCCAGATCGTCCATCGGTTCTAAAAAGCTGTCGAGTGTGACGCTTTCATTCCGGTTAGACATTATTTGGCTTCTGCGGCTCTCGTACTCTTCCCGCGCTTCAGCATGCTCCCTTCGCTTGGCCTTGTCGTCGCCATAAATTGACGAAAGCACCTCGTACATCTCAGGAGTAATCTTGGTATTCGGACGATTAGCAACGTCAAAATCATGCTCTCCCAATGAATCCACGATAGATTGAGTTGCAACATTAAATTCTGATGCAACTTTAAATAATTTTTTTGGCTTTTGGTCCGTCATAAAAATAATTAGTGAAATGTGTCAGATAACCGCTTTCGAAAATTAAAGATCCCGAAAGTTACGATCAATCTTGTTCGTCCTCAAATTCGTAGGCAATGATATCAATGATACGTTCTGCCTCTTCTTTATCAATTTTACCTTCTGTCCGCCGCACCAGCTCGTCTTCATCAAGCTCTAAAACTGCGCGGGCGGTATCGCAGCCAATCTCATGCAGTAAAGCGGTTGTTTCGGGGCCGAAATCGACTTCAAACTCATCGATATCGATATCATCCTCTTCTTCAACTTCACGGAATACATCAATTTCGCAATCCGTTAATTTTGAGGCTAGGCGAATATTTACGCCGCCTTTCCCAATCGCCTTAGAAACTTCATCTGCAGGTACAAGCACATTAGCGTGTTTACCGTCATCAAGAAGCTCAACTTTCAGTACCCTTGCTGGCTGTAGTGCCCGCTTTATAAATTCAAACTTATCGGGTGTCCAGTTAATTACATCAATATTTTCGTTCTGCAACTCACGCACAACAGCGTGAATCCGGATTCCTTTCATTCCTACACAGGCACCAACGGGATCAACGCGCTCATCGTGTGACATAACCGCAACTTTTGACCGGTCACCCGGTTCACGGGCAATCCGCATCAGTTCGATGATGCCATCAAATACTTCAGGAATTTCATTTTCGAACAGACGTTCCAGAAACATCGGAGATGTTCTTGAAATAATTACGGTGGGATTTCCGCCAATCCGCTTCACCTCCACAACGACGGCCCGAATGGTATCTCCTTTTCGGTACCGGTCTTTATATATCTGCTCGTTTCTTGGCAGCAACAGCTCAACACCATTATGGTTGACCAAAATATCTTTGTTATTGCGAACCTGGTAAACGTCTCCAAGAACGATATCTCCAATACGATCAGAATAATCTTCAAATATGTTATCCTTTTCAATCTCACGAATTCTTTGAGCAAGCTGCTGACGCGCCATTGTAACTGCACGTCGTCCGAAGTCAGCAATCGAGATTTCCTGGGCGTACTCATCATAGAGCTCCAGGTCAGGATCCTGCTTTTGAGCCTCTTTTAGAGAAATTTCTGTCACCTCATCAGTCAGCTCTTCTTCCGGCACAACCTCACGAATATGCAGGATTTGTATCTCTCCACGATCTGCATTAAGAATTACCTCAAATGCTTCATCTGAGTCGTATTTTTTACGAATCATCGACCGGAATACATCCTCCAGTATTGACAATAGCAGATCCTTGTCGATCCCCTTGTCTTTGGCGATCTCTGCGAAGGACTGAATAATTAATTTAGAAACGTCGTTTTGCATCGGTAGTGATGGTTTATTGTGTTCGGTACCGGCTATATTTTTGGAATAATCTTTGTCTCAACTAACTGATCAAAATCTATGGTCACTGTTTGGCTGCTTTCATCTTCAATCGTAACGAAATCATCGGTTACATCTTTTAAAATTCCTTCAATTTTTTTGTATTCGTCATCCTGCTGATACTTTATTTTCACGGCCCGGCCTTTGTTTTTACCATACTGACGTTTGTCGCTCAGTGGCCGACTCAGACCCGGCGATGACACATTCAGACGATACGAACGCGGAAAAATATCCTCACTTTCTACCTGAAATGAGAGCTCGCGACTAATTTTTGAGCATACATTCAGGTTAACTCCACCTTCTTCTGAGTCAACATACACCCAGACAACGTTCATATCCTGCTGCTTAAGTTCTATGTCAACGAGAAACATATCTTCCTGCTCCACAAGCGGTAACGCGAGTTCTTCAATACGTTTCAAAGGGTCTTTATTCATTAAAACTTTGGCTGTTACTACAAAAAAAAGCGAGATCCTCCCCGGAACTCACTTGAGATTCATAAAATATGCTAATATCCGTTAAAAACCAACCCATAACGCTATCCGATTTAGCAGTGGAGCTATCGTTGCAGGTTTAAAATTGTTAATCTGTCAACTCTTATTAACATTTTATTTCAGAGTGATCAAAACTTTCAGGTCTTATTGCCATCACCCGAACCTATGTTACGTTTAGAAGCTAAAATTGATTTTCATGTATCTTAATTAAGATCTTTCCGGGTAGAGCGGTTCGTTACCTCCCCGCTCCCCCACAGACCCGTACGAGCAGATTTCCCGC
>NZ_JBBVMF010000015.1:0-162762 GCF_038150125.1 Rhodohalobacter sp. 8-1
ATCAGGATAAAATCCAACCCGCCTTGTAGCAACTACAATGGCTCTATGCGGAAGTTGAGCTAAAGCGTCTGCCGCAGGCAGGTGAGCGACGGGGCAGAGGAGGGACGTGGCGCTGCCCCACCCCTCTCAATCTCCCCTCCCTCGATGAAAAGCACACCGCATGGAGGGGAGAGGCGCTGGATTGTAAATCGCACATCGCAAACCGCAAACCACAAATCGCAAATCTCACAAATCGTTAGACCAGGTTGAGTGTACGTTGAGTCAAAAAGACGGCTCAGAGATGGGTTGCCGTCGGGCATTGCACGTTGCCACGGGACCCACCCCTGATCGCCAAAAGTCTCGCACTGCGATCTTTTGTCCATCTGTCCCCTCTTCGCGGGATGGGATTAAAAAAGCCTCTCCTCCGCCGGAGGAGACAGAGCACCAAGCATTTAGCGACTGCTCAGAGGTGGGTCCCATGCCGGTAACTGTACATTGCCACGGAACCCACCCCTGAGATCAAAAGGCACTCGTTTCGTTCTTTTGTTTGTCAGTCCCCTCGGGAGGGGAGGATATATACCCCGTAAAAGGTAGATTACCGATTTGCAAGCACCTTATAATCCCACGGCTTTAACTGAAGGCTGGTCTGTTTTTCTATGCTTATCTCTTTTTCACTAAACAGATCGATGTAAACTCCTGTAAAGGGATCTGTATCAAGCCTCACTCGGGCGTCCTGATCCGAAAAATTAATGACAACTATTACTTTATCACCTTCACTCTCTCTGTAAAATGAGAGTATCTGGTCGGGATGATCATTTTTGATGCGGATCATTTCGCCGCCCCATTTTCCATTCCAGAGCGCCCGGTTTCTTTTCTTTAATTGGAACAACTTCTTGTAGATGTTGGTGTTTTCATGATCCTGCCACTGAATCTCATCTTTCTCAAAGAACTTCAGTGACCTGTCGAGCCCGGCTTCCTGCCCGCTGTAGACAAGCGGCATACCGTTGATGGTACAACACAGAACCATAGCAGCATGAAGTCCATCACCATAATTGGCGTACTGATTACCCTCCCATGAGTTTTTATCATGGTTCTCTGTAAACGTCATCCGGTACGCATTCTCCGGAAATGTACTTACATCATGCCCAAGGTATTCAAGCAGGGCACTAACACCTCTTTGTTGCTGGTAGAGATCTTCAAGCGCAAACCAAAGACTCCATGCATACGTCATATCAAATGCCTTTTTATGCAGGTCTCGCGATTCCCATTCGGCCAGCATAAACACCGGTTTGATGGATTCCAGCTCCCGTCGCACATTTTCCCAGAAATCTATCGGCACAAACCCGGCTACATCACACCGGTAGCCATCCACATCCGCTTCCTCCACCCAATACCTGATCGCTTCTGTCATATACTTTCGAAGCCCCGGCTGGCTATAATCGAAATCAATGATGTCGTCCCAGTCGTACCATGGGGTAGGGCGAAACTGACCGTCGATGGTTTTTGTGTACCAATCGGGATGTTGCTCTGTCAGCGGGTTATCCCAGGCGGAGTGATTGGCTACCCAGTCGAGGATCACGTACATCCCCATATCATGGATTTGCTGCACCAGTGCTTTGAAATCGGCCATGGTCCCGAATTCTGGGTTCACACCATAATAATCTTTCACGGCGTAATAGCTGCCAAGTGTTCCTTTGCGATTCTTTTCCCCGATGGGATGAATGGGCATCAGCCAGAGGATATCTGCACCCAGGTCCTTCAGCCGCGGCAGGTGCTCGGAAAAAGCTTTGAATGTCCCTTCCGGCGTATACTGTCGAATATTTACCTCGTAAATAACGGCGTTTTTACTCCATTCGGGGTGATCAAGCTCTACGTAAGGTCTTGGCGTATATACTGATTCAGGCATTTTTAGGTGAAAAGTGAAAAGTTAAAGCTTGTAGACAGTCCCGATCTTTTGTGTGGGTAGTGAAAAATTCAGTTTGAATTTATTATTCAACAATCCCTGCCAGGCGATCCATGTTGGTTTGGAGTGAGCGGAACTCTCCCCAGCGGATGACCTTAATGATGGCAGAAACAAAAGGGCTTGTTTGTGTCAGGCGTTTTGCAAGATTCGCAATTTTTTCGTCCCGCTCGCGGATCGCAAGTTCTTTGTTCGGTGCACTACGGTAGGTGTGGGCAAACTCCCACGCGCCATCACGTGCTACGATAATACTGAAATTGATAAGCATGTCGTCCGCTTTTCCAGCCAGCCTGATCATCGGGCCAAAGAACAAAGAGATCCTGCTCATATTCGATGTTACATCATCCACCAAAGAGGCGAGAATTGCATTGATGCGGTCGTAATCATCATGAATCAGCTCCAGGTCGTCATCTTTCATTGTTTCGGCGGCTGCAATCCCCAGGTCAAGGTTGATGTGGGCATTGATGCCCAAAAGCATGTGCTGCATGATGATGTACTTTGATGATTGAGCGGCATCAAAAGCATGTTTCCAGCTTTGCGTTACAGGTTTACCGGAATTGTTATAGTAGGCGTCAAACGCATCAAAAAACCGCTGGGCAAATATGGTGTCTAACTCCTCCATTCGGTTGGAATCATCAAATTCGTCATTTTCGATACCTTGTTTAATCCGCAGCGTCACAAACCGGTAGAGCACAGCAAAGTAGCCGGCTCGGAGGTTTTGTTGCTTACACTGGTCTACGATGTCGTCCATTTTTTGCAGGACGTTATCAATTGAACTCATAAAATAGGGTTTTTCTGTCCGGGATCCGTGGTGGCAGGTGATAGTGGTAATATATAGGTTTCATGAAAATTCGCGAATGAAAATGTTTTGTCAGACTCTGCCTTGTAAATTGACGGTATAACTTGAAAGCAGTAAAGTGATCGTATGTTCATATAAACAAACCGGTTGCCTTATGAAAATCTCAAATCAGCATAAAACCGCCTGGCCTGAACTTTCTCCAATTGATGAGATTTGAACGCCGCCCTTTTTCTCAAAAGCACTCTGTTATGTTGAGCGTAACACTGGTGCTTTGACGGTGTGAAGTCGCACCAAAGGCGTCTCTGGGGGAAACACCTCCATGCTCCTGGAGCCATCTTGAACAATGTCTTATCAAAACTAGCACCGATAACCGGGAGACCCCTCGGCTGCGCTCGGGGAGACATGGCATTGGAGGGCAAAGCGCGGCGCTTAAAATTCAAGCGTTGAACAAGACGTTGAGTGGCGCCGCTGGACAGAATGTTGCAAGTGAAAGAGATTTACACGCCGCCCGATATGATGAACCTCCCCTGTCATTTCGAGCGGAGGCTGGTTTTTGACGGAGTCGAGCTCATCTTTTCCCCGCGTTAGCGAAATCTCCTTGCGATGGAATCTATTGTGAACAAAGTCCAAAAACTCCCGCCGATCAAACTTTAGCAGATGCACGGAGTATCCTGGTCCCCCAGATTCTTACATCATCAAGAATCACATAGATTGAAGGAAGCACCACAAGGGTGATGATCGTTGAGAAGGTGAGGCCTCCCACAATCGCCCTCGCCATCGGAAAATAGGGTGGCCCGGCGCCGCCAATTTGTGTGTTTCCAATACAAAGCGGAATCAGGCCAAGAACTGTGGTGCCGGCGGTCATCAGGATTGGACGCATGCGGTCTCTGCCGCCCCGAATTACTGCTTCCCTTCGGGATAGTCCTTCGCTTCTGAGGTGATTGATATGGTCAACCAGCACAATTCCGTTGTTGACGACTATTCCCATCAGAATCAGGATGCCAATGAAGGCCATCAGATCAAACGTGGTGCCTGTGATGAAAAAGAACCAGAAAATGCCGATCACGCCGAAAAAAATACAGGATAACACGCTGGTTGGGTAGAGCAGGGATTCAAAAAGTGAAGCCATGATCAGGTAAATCAGGAAGAAGGCGATACCGATATTAAACAGCATCGTATTCATGGCATCCAGGTCGTTGCCAAAACTTCGGCCGTAGCTCCAGGAGTAGCCGGTGGGGTACGAAATGTCATCCATCACCCTGGATATTTCCTCACGTGCTTCATCAGTCGTAATATCATCCAGGTTGATGGCAATACCGAGCGATGTCCGTCGGTTTTCACGGAAAATCCGGCCAGCAGCTGTCTGCTGATCAAAACTGGCAACGGAAGCCAGTTTTACGGTCTGATTATCACCAAATGAAACGGGCAGATTTCTAAGGTCGTCAATCGTCTGCCGGTTTACATCTCTGAAAGCCAGAACCACATCAATTTCTCCCTCAACCCCGCGAATTCTCTGGATCGTTTGTCCGCGCATAGCACCGGAAACCATCGTTGCTACGTCTGAGGAGGTTAAACCGAGTGAACGCGCCCGGTCGTGATCTACCGTCAGCCTGACTTCCTTATTTCCCGATTCTGCTTCTGATCTCACGTCGGCAAACCCCTCAATTTGTCCGAGACGCCATGCCACTTCATCAGCGAGCTCTTCAAGAACCTGCATCGCTTCTCCCTGAACAAATACGCGTACCTGTTCCGAACTGTTTTGGCTTATGTACTCAAAAGCGGGCTGACCGATCGCAATTTGAGGAAGATCTTTCTCGATCTCTTCTTTCAGTAGTGTAACTGATTTTTCAGCTCTGTCATCATCTACCAAGTTGATTGTAGACTGCGCATAATCAGGTGTGTAATATGTGTAGACCGATTCGACCTCAAATGTCTCTTCGTTTTCGTACAAGTACTGCTCAATTCTATCAACCGATTGCTTAACTGTTTCAAGGGTGTACGAGGCGTTCAAATTATACTGCAGATTTAAGCGACGCTCCTCCACGCGCTGAAACATGTCTACATTCATAAAAGATAAAGGGATAGCGCCGCTTATGAACAAAATCAAAATAAAGAGTACCGACGTTTTTCGGCGCTCCAGAAACCATCTTAAAAAAGCCGAGTAGCGGTCAGAAAGCTTGTCGATCACCGTTCGTTTAGAGGATTCTTCAGGCGGTTTTATTTTGGATGCCAGCAGAGGAATCACTGTCAGTGAGATCACGAGTGATGCTAATAGTGAAATGATGATTGCCATGCCAATGTAGTACATGTGCTGCGAAATAAAGCTCTCATTAACTACATTGGGCAGAAAAACGATAATTGAGGTCAGCGTACCGGCCGTTACTGCGATAGACACCTCTTTGGCACCAAGTATAGAAGCTTTTTTGGGATCATTGCCCTTGCGCTGATAGCGATGAATATTTTCGGTAACCACAACGGCATTATCCACCAGCATTCCGATGGCAAGCATCAGGCCCATCATTGAGAGAATATTCAGGCTGATATCAAGGAAAAAGAAAAAGCCCAGTGTCACGATAAGAGAAAAGGGGACGGCAGTGGCGACAAGCATTGTGGTGCCAAACTGCCGCAAAAATATATAAAGCATCACGATAGAAAAAAGTGCCCCGATCATCCCCGCGTTAAACAGTTCGCGCAGGGAGCTGAGAATACCGTCCGACTGGTTGAACATCTCATAGATCTGAATGCCCTGCATCTCCGGCAGTTTATTGATCTCTTCAATTTCGGCAAGTATGTTTTCCACAACCTCAACCGTATTTGCCGTGGACTCTTTAGTGATATCGAGCCCCACAGCATATTTTTGATCGAGATGCCGGGCATAGTCTCGTTCCGGAGAAGTGTACGTCACGTTAGCGATATCTTTTAAGCGGAGGTTGTTATCAGAAATGATTAAATTTCCGATATCTCCGATCCCATTCAGGCCTGCTACCGGGCGTACCATGTAGCGCATTCCGGCATCCGTGATTTTACCGGCAGAGATTGAAAAATTGGCCTCTCTGAGCTTAGTACTCAGTTCGTTCAGATTGATATTGTAGGCGGTAATTCTATTGGGATCCACCTCAATCCGAATCTCCTTTTTCTCAACGCCATACAGATCTACCTGGCCCACGCCTGCAATTCGTTCAATTCGCTGCTGCAGGTTTCGGTTTAGTAGTTCATAGGCATCAGAGAGATCGCGGTTACCGGAAATGCGCAGCTGCAGGGTGGGGGCACCGCCATCCTGGAATTTATTGATCCTGAAGTATTCGAAGTCATCAGGCAGCTGGTTTCGAATGCTCTCAATTTTCTCTTTGATCTCGATCGCCTTAATGTCGATATCGGTTCCCTGTTTGAAGAGAACGATCACGCCGGCACTGTTTTCTCCGGAATTGGAATTGATCTGTTCTACACCGCTCAGTGTCGCCAGAACCTCTTCAACGGGTCTGGCAACATTCTCATTTACCTCAGCGGGAGTGGAGTCAGGATATGGCAGTTCAACGAACGCACCCGGAAAGGTGATGTTTGGCATAAACTCAAGCGGGACCATCCTGGTTGCTATCAGCCCCACAACAATCAGGCTAACAAAGACCATCATGGTTGTGACCGGGCGGCGAATGGAAAAGTCAGTTATATGCATAACGTTTCCTCCATATTTAAGCCATTCCAGATTGATGTTATGAAAATTGGGAATGGGAACTTCCCCATATCATAGGGGGATTGAGGGGGATGTTCATCAAAATTATGATGATGCGGACACATCTCTTGCCGACTGTTACCCCAACCAAAATTCGCATCTATTCTTTCCATCATTCTGCTCCATCCACAATTACATACAGCTTCCGATCCATCAGGTTGTACATTACAGGAATTACAATAAGTGTTAGCAGGGTTGATACCAGCAATCCGCCAATGACGGTAATGCCCATCGGCGCGCGAAGTTCAGCTCCATCTCCAAATCCTATGGCAAGAGGCAGCAAGGCAAGGGTGGTGGTAAGCGTGGTCATCAAAATAGGGCGGAGTCGTGATTTGCCGCCTTCTTTAATCGCTTCAAGTTTATCCATTCCCCTCTGCCGAAACTGATTAATCATGTCGATCAGTACGATTGCATTATTTACAACAATGCCGGCCAGAAGTATCAGGCCAATAAAAACCACCACACTGATGGTGGTGCCGGTCATGTACAGAGCCAGGATAGCTCCCACGAGTGCCAGCGGAATGGTGAACAGGATAATGAAAGGATGCAGGAGTGACTCAAACTGAGAGGCCATCACCAGGTACACAAGAAACACAGCCAGGGCAAGTGCGAAAACAAGGGATCGGAATGATGACGACATCTCTTCATTCTGTCCGCCGATCTGGGCAAAAATTCCGGGGGGCAGAGCTGTTTCAGATAGCGTCTGCCTGATTTCCTCGGCCGCTTCCCCCAGGTCGCCATAATTCAGGTTGGCCGACACGATCGCCACCCGCTGTTGTGCAACCCGGCGAATTTCTCCGGGACCGTTTGTCACCTGCACCGACGCTATAGCACTCAACGGTATCGGCCGTTCATCAGACGGGTTTACTATGAGCTGTTGAATGTCATTAACAGAGGCGCGGTCGGACTGCTGAGCGCGGACCAGTACATCAATTTTGCGGTCACGCCAGGAGTACCGTGTGGCAACATCACCCCGTACGTTACTCACAATATGGTTGGCCACTTCATGAACCTGGAGGCCGAGGGCTGCCGCCTTATCGCGGTCAAAATGGATCTGAACCTCCGGGCTTCCGGCCTCCATTGTGCTTTTTACATCCGCAAACCGCGGGTTGTTGGAAAGCTTTTGAACCACAGCATCCCCGGCTCTTTTCAGATTGTCAAGGTCAAAGCCGCTGATCTCAATCTCTACCGGCGTTTTGAAAGTGAACAGCTCAGGCCGCCCAAATTTATATTGAAGGCCCGGCACCTGTTGCAGAGAACCCCGCATGGTTTCGATGATATTTTCTTCATTTGAAGACGACGTTCCCGCTGCCAGTGACACATTTAACTCACCCCTGTTTTCACCCCCTTCATCCGGGTTGGCGGTCATTCTGTTTCCTGTACCTGCAACTGCAAATGTGGTGCGGATGCCATCCAGGTTTTTTGCATGGTTTTGAACTGTTCTCATCGCTGCATCGGTTTGTTCAATTGGTGTTCCGGGCGGGAGCATAAATTCAACATTGAACTCTCCCTGCGAGAGTTGCGGGATCAGCTCCACACCAATTCTGGGCACCAGGGCGAGAGACCCGGCAAAGATAAGAATGGCACTTACCAGAACGATAAAGCTATGGTTTAGCGACCATTTAAGCATAGTACTGTAGAGACTATCTGCGGCACGGTATAATTTGTCGAACAGGTAAACAAATGGAGAGAAAAGAGCTCGGCTCATTTTGCTAATCCAGCCTGCAACAAAGCGTATACTCCGGCTGATAAATGTAGGAACTGTATAAAACAAGAACATACGGATAGACCGAAGCATGCCGCCCGCCCGTGTTTTTGGGTCTTTGAGTTCGAGCGGAGGAAGCTCTTTTTTGGGTCCGCCGATGGACGACATCATCGGGATCAATGTGATAGCTACAACCAGCGATGCCAGCAGCGAAAAGGTAACGGTGAGCGCCTGGTCTCTGAAGAGCTGGCCAGCAATCCCTTCCACAAAAACCAGTGGGAAAAAGACGGCGATTGTGGTCAGGGTGGATGCAATTACTGCCATTCCCACTTCCCCGGCACCTTCACGGGCGGCCTCAATAAATCCTTTTCCCTGCTCCCTGTGCCGGGCAATGTTCTCCAGAACCACAATTGAGTTATCCACCAGCATTCCGATTCCCAGCACAATACCGCCAAGTGACATGATATTAAGCGAGATGTCATTCCCGTACATCAGGTTAAATGTTGCGATAACCGATACCGGAATGGATACAGAGATAATGACGGTCGTCCAGAAGTTTCGCAGAAAAAGGTAGAGCACAACTACGGCGAGAAGGCCACCAATAATGCCGGCATTTTTCACCTCGTTAACAGCAGACGAAATGAACACCGATTGATCATATACCTTTTCCAGCTTCATGCCGTTTGGTAAACTGTTTCTGATGAGATTCATCCGTTCATTTACCTGGCCCGCAACGGCTACCGTATTGGCATCCCCCTCTTTGTAGATGGCAATTTCAACGGCTTCGGCCCCGTTCAGGCGGGTGATCGCTTCCCTCTCTTTAAATGACTGTACCACGTCAGCCACATCCTTCATGTAGATAGTGCTTCCCTGTTCACGTGCCAGAACAACATTCCGAATCTGTTCCACCGACTGAAATTCATTAAGTGTCCGTACAAGGTACTGCTGCGATCCCTCCTCGAGCCGGCCACCCGACATGTTTACATTTTCTGCCCCCAGGATTTGGGTCACCGTTTCAATCGGAATATTCAGATAGGAGAGCCGCTGCTGGTCAATGTTAACCTGTATCTCTTCTTCCAGTCCGCCGCTGACTTTTACCGACGCCACACCCTGAGAGGATTCAAGATTTCGTTTAAACTGTTCATCAGCCAAAACACGAAGTCCCTTAAGGCGGGAAATGGCTTCCGGACTGGATAGATTATCCTGCACTGTGGTAAAATCAATGCGTCCCTGTTCCGTTTGATTCCCGTCACGTGAGGAATCATCATAATAAAGCGCGTATCTAAGAATAGGATCAAGGGTTGGATCAAAACGAAGAGTAACGGGTTTATCGGCCTGTAGAGGTAGCGGAATGGCATCCAGTTTCGACATCACATCAAGGTTTGCCATGTTCATCTCTGTACCCCACTCGAACTCAAGAATTACGTCTGACTGGCCGGCGCGGGAGATCGATCGCACCTGCTGAACACCTTTTACCACGCCGACGGCCTCTTCTACCGGTTTGGTGATCAGGTTTTCCACCTCAACCGGGGCCGCCCCATCAAAATCTGTTCGTATGGTAAGTGTTGGATAGCTGAGATCGGGGAGCAGGTTTACATTCAGGCGGGATAGCGAAACCATTCCAAACAGGAGAATGCCCACGGTAAACATCGCAATCGTTACTTTTCGGCGAATAGAGAAGTCAATAACTTTCATAAATATAACCGGTTAAAGACTGTTGTTGATGATGCTCACTTTTGAACTGTCCTGCAGGCTGCTTTGTCCGATGGTAACCACCATTTCGTTATCATCAAGACCTTCGGTGACTTCTATATTTCTGCCGTTGGTATAACCGGTCTGAATCTGTTTTTTGAAAGCCAGTGAATCACGGATCACAAATACGCTTTGGTTCAGATCTTCCGAAATGACCGATGCACGGGGAATCATCCTGGTATTCTGGCGGGTATCGTACACAATCCTGACGCGGCTGAACATACCGGGACGGAGCAAGCCGTCGGTTTCGTCAACATATGCGGTTACTTTAAATGTGCCATTTTCCTGGTTTACGACCGGGCTGATCCGTTCCACATGTCCAACAAACAGTTGGTTGGGCAGGGCATCAGCTCGCAATTCTACCCGCTGATTTTTGTTGATCTTAGACATTTCGTGTTCAGGAACATGGAGAACGGCAGTAAGAGGTGAAAAATCGGTGACCCTGTAAAGCTGCTGATCGGTGCCAATCATATTTCCTCTTTTTACAAATCGTTCAGAAATTACACCGCTAATAGGGGAGCGTACTGTTGTATATTCAAGATTCAGCAGGGCAAGTTCGTGTGTGGCTTTTTGGGATTCATATTCATAACGGGAATTTTGGAAGGTTTCAGCTGAGATCAGATTTTTGTCAAATAACTCTTTATTTCGCTGGAAGTCATTCTCGAGACGTTTAAGAGTGGCTTCGGCCCTGTTGGCTTCAATCCGGTATTGTTCATCATCAATTTTTGCCAGTATCTGGCCTTCTCTTACTGCATCACCTTCCTCAACATGTAGCTCTTCAATAATACCCCGTACTTTAGAGACTACTGTGGCTTCCTGCTCAGCCTCCAGAGTGGCGGTGTTCGAATAGTAGGCTGAAATATCACCACGGGTTACATTGCTGACCTCAACAGGGATAGACCGGATTGCATCGGCATTTTCCTCGGCGGTTTGATCTTCCCCGGCACAGCCCTGGAACAGAAGAAAGATTGTGAGAGCAACGAGTAAGGGTAATTTGAAGTGCATTTTCATCAGAGCGATATTTTTTTGATCATTTGGAAGACTGTACGAAGGTGTTTGCCAAATTGTTACGGTGATGGATAAAGTAAACAGAGGGCAGCCGTGATCCATCCTAAACAACTCTCCGCCAAAACTCCTGCCGAGCACGGTTTGCCCCGCACGGTTACACTATGAGAATGCTCACAAGGTGAGCGCTCATAGCGATTTCTCCCGTGCTGTGGTGCAACCCATGCAATCCCTCCACCCATCAAGGCCGGACAGCTTTCTCCTAAAGAATATTTAGAGAGCAGGAACTTGGATTTCTCCTGTCACCTTTCAAATGGTGTTGCCCGTTTTTGGGCAAAATTAGGAGCTACAGATGACAGTTTGTAAAAAGTGTTGCTTTAGGCTTTAGACAACGATGTTATTTTTTTTGAGCACAAATCTAAACATTTGGAAATTTATAAACGGTTTCGCGCCTGTGCGAAACAAAAAGCCCCGACAGGGGCGACAGCTCAGGTGTGCCGCACAAGCGCCGTGTTGTTTTGGCGCGCAGTGCGGGGTAAGAGAAGGTAGGCGTTCCAAGCACCCCGAGGCAGTTTATTTCGCAGAAGAAACCAATCCAGTCGAAGGGGGATCAGATGATCTAATCCGTGGATTTATCATGGCCTGAGTATGTGCGTTTTGAGCGTTAAGTCTACCCGGAAGACCGCATACTACTCACCACTCACCACCGCAAATCGCATACTATCCCTGAATCAGGAACGTACGCTGTCACTTCTTAAATGGTGTTGCCCGGCTTTTGATGCAAAATTAGGGGCTATTGATGACAGATTGGGAAAAGCCTTGAAAGGCTCACTGAACACCCCTCCCTCCGGGTTAGATTTAAGGTGTTGCCACGAGTGGGTTATTTACATTGGCGGCGTGGGACAAAATGATGCAAGAGACAGAGATTAGCACGCCGCCCTTTCTTCTGAAAATACCCTGTCATGTTGAGCGGAACACCGGTGCCTTTGCGGTGAGAAGTCGAAACATCTCCATGATCTTGGATCGATTTTGGACAAGGTCTTTTCAGAACTCTTACCGATAATGAAGAGATATCTCCGCTCCGGGTCAAAAGACGGCCCTTCGGTCGATATGACGAGAACGCTGGAAGGTTGAAGCGCGGCGCATATAATTATAAATCTGAACCTGGTTTCGTTTTGCGCCGCATGAGTCGTTAAGATTGGCCTTTTTTATTAGAGTCTAAAACCTCAACATAAAACCCAGCTGAATAACCAGCATGTCGGTCCGGGATTGGAGGGTATCATAGGAGACATTTCCATTTTCAATGACGATGGAGCCTTCACGCAGATATTCCGCTTCTGACCCATTTAGGTAACGTACTCCTAAATTAATATACCCGGCTGCGATCGGGTTTTCAGCATCCAGGTTTGCTGATCCCCGGCGGTCAAATACGCGAATCATCACACCGCCACCGCCGCCCCATGCAAAGGCCCAGTCTTCGAAATTTGTGTCGGTTGCAATAGGTTCATCTCCCTGGAAGCCGCGGTTTTCGATACTGGTTTGCGTGTAAAAGTAGTTGAAACCGGCAAGCCCTTCAGCATAGGGGCGCAGCAGACCGTCCTGAGGCTGAACTTTTGCGACCATAAAACCCTGAACCAGGTTGTATTCATTTTCTACCCTGACTTTTAAATCAGGAATGGTTGAGCTCAGGGGTTCATCGCGTGTATCCCGCCCAAAGTTGTTGAAATTAAAATCCAGGCCAAGACCAAACGGAGATTGAGGAAACCGGTACAGGCCGTAAATATTGATTCCGCCACCCATTGTATTTATGCTTTCGTCAAACTCGTTTTGCGGGACAATGAGTTGTAAATTGAAGCCGGCATCAAGTTCCTGAGCGTTGGCTGATTGATAAACGGATATCGTAACGAAGATAAATAGGAGAGATACGTAGATACTTTTCATACTGTAGCCTGTGATTCAGCCCTTTTTTTGAGTTCTTGATTCATCTGTTCAAAACCAGATCGTGTTGACGTGTTCAATTGCCGCCATAACAGAGGAACCAGCAGCCCCTGGAAATTTTCGCGCTGTATGAGCAATGTACGGGTATCGCTAAGTTCTTTAAGTTCAAAAATATGTTCCCCGTCAAATAGTCCGCTTATAAAAAGATGTCCCAGCCATCGGAATTCTGATTCAGGAATAAGTGAGAGACAAACGGGTTTAAAAGACATCGGTTTTTTGCCGGTTGGCTGAATGGTGACGCTGAATTGGTGTCCCGGCTTTGGGTGACCATCAAATGAGCGGATAAAAGGGTTCCAGTCGGGATAGGAATCAAAATCGGTCAAAATCTCCCAGACTATGTCAGCCGACGCGTCGATTTCAATTTCTGTGTATAAACTTTTCATGGCATACTAAATGGTGTGATTGGAATTATACAAGCCGTGTTTACGATATTGGAAAAGATAAGTTTTAGCAAAAATGAAGTTTTGATAAATTCTTTTTAGAAAGGAGTACCTGTCACTAAAAACGGCCTTAGAGACCGCCATGGGGATTATTTTCCTGCTAACGCTTTGGTTATTCTGCGAAGGAAATAGTAAAAATACTCCCCTTTCCAACCTCGCTCTCTACGCTAATTGACCCGCCCATGGCCTGCACATGATTGTTCACCAGGTATAGCCCAATTCCTTTACCATCCTCATTCTCATGAAACGTTTGGTTAAATCCGAAGATCTTCCCTCTCACACTTTCCATGTTCATTCCGATTCCATTATCTGTAAAAATGAGCTGCTTAACACCATTTTCGACTCTTGTCCTGATGTTGATTACCGGAGCCTCATTGGGTTTTGAATATCGAATGGAGTTGGTAATTAAATTCAGGAAAATGCTTTCCATATAGTTATGGTTAAACCGAACAGTGTCAAAAACATCAAATTTTTTCTCTATGGTTGTGTTTGATGTATTGATGTGCGATTTGATTGAATCGGTAGTCGATTTCAAACACTCTACAAGGTTTATCTCCCGGATGTCAACAACAACACGTTCAGATTCCCTGAGTGAGTCGATCTGCTGATCGAGCGTTTGTTTCATTTTTTCCGCACTTATATTGAGCATATCGAGCAGTTCAAGCGTCTCTTTATCCTCAATTTTTGAGTAGTCGAGGATGCTCAGAATGCCAATAATGTTACCAAGTGGCGACCTCAAATCGTGCGATGTGGAGTAGGTTAATTGCTTCAGATCACTGTTTTTCTTTGTAAGGCTCGATATAAGCTTGTTTCGGTCGTCCGACAGTTTTCGGTTGTGCGTCACGTTTTTTGCAATAGCATACACAAGTCCCCGTTCTACGTCGGGAATGGATGTCCAGGACAGCCATACAACGTCTCCCTCCTTTGTGATATATCTGTTTTCAAAGTTGAGAAGCGGAATACCGTCTCTAATGCGTTCACGGTATGAATCTGTTATGTACCTGTCATCAGGAAGAATAAACTCATTTATGGGTTTTTCGGTAAGTTCGTCCAGGGTGAAACCCAAAAGTTCAGAAAGAGCAGGGTTGACTTTTTTGAAATATCCATCAAACCCAGAAATACAGAGTAAATCTGCTGATGATTCAAAAAATAGATTTAAATCATAGTGATCGCTGCCGTCACCTGATCCTGATTTTGTTGCCATACGCCGCGAAGTTACTCTGTAAGAATATGTTTACCTAAAGCTTAGGCGTAAAATAGTACAAAAAAGTGAACCATACTTATCGGCAAATAAATTAATCTCCATAGACTGTGACGATCAACCGTCGCCTGCCGCCACTGTTCCGATGTTCACAGAGATAAATTCCCTGCCAGGTACCCAAATTAAATCGTCCGTTAGTGACCGGCACAGAGACAGAATGGCCGAGAATGGAACTTTTAATATGAGACGTCATGTCATCCGGGCCCTCGAGTGTATGTTCAAACAGGGAGGTGTCTTCCGGAACCATTCGATTGAAATGGGTTTCAAAATCACGGCGTACGGATGGATCTGCGTTTTCGTTGATTGAAAGTCCTGCGCTCGTGTGCTGAATAAAAATGTGTGCCATGCCGGTTTCGACCTCTTGTAAATCCGGCAGTTTGTCCAGAATTTCATTTGTAATAAGGTGAAATCCTCGCGGTTTCGCACTAAGATTAATCTGATGTTGGATAACAGCCATGACTGATCGGTTTGAGTTTGGTAAATTTGAATTCCAAAAATAACAGGGATCGTTAGATGATACCAATTTCAGCTGGTATCTTTATATTTCAGATAATCTGAGTTCAATTTATGAAATGTATAATCTGATCACTGAAAGCCCCTTCCTTACACAATAGGGGAACGAATTAGGCGCATTTTAGAATCGAACTTATTTAGATAATGACATCAAACACAAAATATCATTTGAGTTGAAGAAAGAAATTCATCTTCGCACCGATCCCAAAACAGCTGAAACACCGGAGCTCTTGATCAGGGCCGCATCACAAAAAGAGGGCATTCCGGTTGATGAGATCAATCACGTAACCATTCGCCGTAAATCTGTCGATGCCCGAAGCCGTACACCCGTTATTGATATGCGGGCCGTGCTATATGTGGGTGAAGAGTTTATCGAGGAGCCGATTGTATTGCCTGATTATCCGGATGTGAGTAACAAGGAAGAAGTGCTGATAATCGGGATGGGGCCGGCGGGACTGTTTGCGGCCTTGAAACTGATTGAGCTTGGTAAAAAGCCGGTGATTCTGGAGCGGGGAAAAGACGTAAAAGACCGCATCAAAGATTTGAAAGGGATTAACGTGGATCATGTGGTCAACGAAGATTCAAACTACTGTTTTGGTGAAGGCGGTGCCGGTACATATTCGGATGGGAAGCTTTACACGCGATCAAAAAAGCGGGGTGATGTCGACCGGATTTTAAAGCTTTTGGTCGGATTTGGCGCTTTGCGTGATATTCTTGTAGAGGCGCATCCCCACATCGGCACCAACAAACTGCCTCCGATAATCGCATCAATGCGGGAATGCATCAGGCAGAGCGGCGGTGAGATTCACTTTAATACACGAGTCACTGATTTCTTACTTGAGGGTGATCGGCTGAATGGGGTAAAAACGGCCAATGACGACACCTATAAATCGGACCATGTGATTCTCGCAACCGGCCATTCAGCGCGTGACATCTTTGAGCTTCTTTATCGAAATCAAATTGAAATTGAGCTGAAACCGCTGGCCGTTGGAGTCCGGGTAGAGCATCCGCAGGCGCTGATCGATTCCATCCAGTACAATTGTGAAATCCGAAACGAATATCTGCCGCCATCGCCCTACAGCATTGCAAAACAGGTAAGGGGACGAGGCGTCTACTCGTTTTGTATGTGTCCCGGCGGCGTGATTGCGCCATGTGCAACCAGCCCGGGCGAAATAGTTACAAACGGCTGGTCATCATCTCGAAGAGCCCGCGCTACCGCAAACTCCGGAATTGTAGTTGAGCTGAACAAGAAAGATTTTAAACCTTTTGCAGACCATGGTCCGCTGGCGGCGATGGAGTTTCAAAAAGTAATTGAGAAAAAGGCATGGGAAATGGGTGGCAAAACTCAAACCGCCCCGGCCCAGCGCCTGGTTGATTTCACCGAGGGAAAGCTATCGGCCGATCTTCCTAATACATCATACTCACCCGGCATTACATCTGTTCAGCTAAAGGATGTACTGCCGCCATTTATCCACGATGCCCTTGTTGATGGATTCAGAAAATTCGACAAATCAATGCGCGGTTACCTGACCAATGATGCAGTGGTTCACGCTCCTGAAACGCGCACATCATCCCCTGTCAGAATTCCTAGAGACAGGCAGACGTACCAGCATATCCGTGTTCGCGGCCTTTACCCGTGCGGAGAAGGTGCGGGGTACGCCGGTGGTATCGTCTCAGCCGCAATGGATGGTGAAAAGTGCGCCGAGGCGGTGGTAAATCAGCGTAGCGTGGATTGAAATTTTTGAGTGCTTTTCAAACTATTTATAAGGTGACACCTTAAATAAATCTCCCCGGGAGGGGAGTACTCCGATGGCGGAGGGGAGGGGTGTTCCGTAGTTTTGAACTGTGACCGGATCTGTCTATTTGCTGCATGCCCTCAGAGAACACACCCCTGAATTCCAAAACGGTCGCTGCGCGTTGTTTCGTAATTCTCTCCCTTCTTCCCATTGGGATCCCTCCGGGGCGAGATGGGATTTAATAGCTCTTTGCATGATTCGTGATTGATATCTGTCATCGGTAAACAATGCATATCCATAGTTTTGATTAACGTCTATTTTCCGCAGATACTCCTAAAAATCCCGGATAAAAGCAGGTCGAAAAGTCTGTAAAAAATGATTATTTATAATTGAGAGACTAACGGAAAAAAACTGGAGAAAGCTATGGATCATCCCGGAAACAAGGTGTTGACAGCAAATGCATCCGTCAGTTCGAATTTTTTTGAAAGTGACAGGATATTGCGTGACTATCTTAATGAGTATGCGTCCCCTAAAGCACTGAAATATATGAGAGGTAAGCTCTTTGATCTCGGGGGTGATGCTGCCACAGTCATGGACTCGCTCTCCATGGATGCAGATAAAAATGAGCCTGAACTTATCAGACGAACACCACATGGCGAACCGCTGAACCGGATTCAGTTCCACCCGTCGTATTGGGTGCTGTTGGATATCGCAGGGCGGTCGGAAATGTTTTATGTAAAATATGATCCGGAACTTCGGGAAATCTATTCGGCAGATCGCCATAAGCTTGGGTTTGCCGCCGGAAGCCTTTATGCAATGAGTGAACTTGGTCAGTACTGTCCGCTCTGCATGACCGACGGCGCGGCTGTGGTAATTGACAAGTTTGCCGATGACAGTGATAAGAAACGCCTGATTCCGCGGCTCTCAAGCCGCAATGGAGATGGCCTGTTTACCGGTGCGATGTATCTCACCGAAAAGGCAGGCGGATCGGATGTAGGACAAAATCGAACCACAGCTACAAAGGTTGAGGATGATATCTATCATCTGAATGGCGAAAAATGGTTTTGCAGTAATGCCAATGCTGATGTGATTCTTGCCCTGGCGCGAACCGATCCGGTTGAGAAAGGCACCCGCGGGCTCTCACTCTTCCTGGTGGAAAAAAAGCTGGAGGATGGCTCCAGAAACCCGATGGATATCATCCGGCTGAAAGAGAAGATGGGCGTGCGTTCGATGGCAACGGCTGAAGTGATGTTTACAAATACCGTTGGAAAAAAGATCGGAGATGAAGGTGAGGGCTTCAAGGTGATGGCAGAGATGGTGAACATGTCCCGTCTGTATAACGCTGTGGCTGCAGTTTCAGGAACGCGGCGGGCCATTATTGAAGCCTGGCAGTATCTGAACTACCGTGTCACATTTGGCAAGCGGGCCGTAGAACATCCGATGATCAGGCAAAAATTTACTGAGCTGGGCGCCAAGTATGTGGCCGGTTTCCTGCTCACCTGGCGAACGATCCGCGCCCTGGATGCTGCCGAAAACGGTGATGAAAGGGAGAAAACTCTTTTGAGAATTCTCACACCCATGACCAAATGGTGGACGGCGGAAAACTCAGTATATTCAGTGCGCGAGTGCATGGAATTGATGGGCGGCAATGGATACATCGAGGGTTTCATCATGCCGAAACTGTTCCGTGATGTGAACGTGCTGCCTATCTGGGAAGGGTCGGGTAATATTATCGTGCTCGACATTCTCCGAGCCATCAAAAAAACGAATGCGCTTGACGCGTTGGCCAATGAGATTCGCTCCGCCGAATATAAGCTTGTAAATGACAGGCTAGAACGTCTGCTTAAACAGATTAAAAGTCTTCCTGAAGACGATCCCGATATCGCTGAACCCTCAGCTAAAGTTCTTTTTGACGAACTTATCCGGCTTACGCAAACAGGACTGGTAATCAAAGAGGCTCAAAACAACAGTCACACCTGGGCGGAACCTGCAGCAGAGTGGCTTCTCGAAAGTTTGGATAACGATTTCAGACTTCAGCGCGCCCCATCACTCAAAAAAGTAGAGTCTCTTATTGGGTGGGAGGTTTGATGGATAGACCTCGACTGTCGATTGTCTTTTTCGACTGTCGAGTTAATGTGACTCGTAACTGCGTTGGACGGAATCGGGGTAAAACCCTGGTGAGGGTTGAACCCGGAACTCGTCAGACGACTGAAGGCCGCGGGTCCTGATCTTGGTTTCTCTTAAAGTCGTCAGACGAGGATGATCCCTCGACTGTCGATTGTCTTTTTCGACTGTCGAGTTAATGTGACTCGTAACTGCGTTGGGCGGAATCGGGGCAGGAACCTAGTGGGGGTTGAACCCGGAGCTCGTCAGACGACTGAAGGCCGCGGGTCCTGATCTTGGTTTCTCTTAAAGTCGTCAGACGAGGGGTGCTTCTACCCAAAAAGTCCGGAAATAGCCCCGCCGTCGTGACTGATGGTCTGGCCCGTGACGTATCCACTATGCTCAGAAAGCAGCCATGCGGCAAGTGAGGCAAACTCTTCGGCCGTTCCCATCCGCTTTACGGGAATGCTTTTTTCCATCTCCTCACGGGCTTGATCGTATGAGATCCCCTTTTTGCCTTGGCTATTTTTGATCACACGCTCAATAGCCGGGGTATCGTGGGCACCGGGTGCCAGGACGTTAACGGTGACGCCATCCGGAGCAACTTCTGTAGACAGTGTTTTGGCAAATCCAACCACGCCTGCACGAAATGCATTACTGAGCGTGAGGGAAGGGAGCGGCTGTTTCACCGATTTACTTTCTACGAACAGCATCCGGCCATATCCGTTATCCACAAGCAGGGGAGCGAGCCTGAGCGCCAGGTCAATTTTCCAGCGCATGACGAGCTGCCAGGCCGAATCCCAGTCTTTCATATCTGTTTCAAGCGGTGTTCCAGTAGGCGGGCCGCCTGCATTGAAAACCACGCCATGAAACTTGCCTGATGAGGCCGCCTTCTCAATCGCATCAAGCGTATCGCTGTAGATGAGGCTGCCTTCAACAATTTCAGTTTGATCGCTGTAGTTGCTGAATTTCTCACGAAGCACATCACCGCGGCGGGCAATGACTATAACGCTGGCTCCCTCGAGCAGAAGTTGGGTGGCGATAGCCTGACCAAATCCGCTGCTTGCACCACACACGATAAACCGCTGATCTTTTAGTTTTAAGTCCATAATATTTGTCGTGAAGTTTAGTTCGATTATGATTACTCTAAAAGCTCATTGAACCCATCAAAAGAGAGACCTAATCAATTATGAAATAGCGATCTTTTTCTCACTACTTACCTGTAAACATAATGAACAAAGCGATGCCATTTAAAAAAAATATGATTCTCTGCTTTTTTACCGTGCTGATGATTACCGGTTGCGGAGGTGGGGAAGAAACATCACAAGACAACCGGTTTGCAGATCTTCCGGAGTATAATCTCGAACAGGTACAGAGGCTGGAAGACCAGGGCGATCTGATTCTAGGGCGTCCCGTTTACACAGAGATTGACTCCGACGGGAACCACCTGGTGATGGACCTGGCGAGTTTTGAAGTTTATGTGTTTGATAGTGAGGGAACGTATCTAACCAGCTTTGGTAGTGAGGGCGAGGGGCCGGGCGAATTTCAGCAGCCGATGCGCCCGATACTAAGCGAGAATGATACACTGTACATCAGCGATTATGGAAGGCGTTCCCTGCTTGTTTACTCAAGAAGCGGCGATTATAGCTGGGATTACGCGTATGATGTCTCATTTCCTGCAACTGAGGAGGGCTTCCCTTTTTATTCACTCACGCCAACAGAAGCAGGCTTTCCAATCGTATATAGAGTACAGGATGATTCAGAAAAATTCCCGAACGGGTACTCAACTGTAAAACTTATCAATAGAAATGGAAAAGTTGTCCAGAATACCGACTTAAAATTTGATGTAGGTAAGAATCTGGAATTAAGTAGTGGGGACATGCGGATCAGTATGCGTCTATCCGAAATGCACGGTACACAGATCTCACCTCATCCTGACGGGAGCTATTTTCAGGCGTGGACAGAAGATCCGGTTCTGCATCAGTTTAGTGCCGAAGGCGATACGCTGCGTTCAATCGAGTTGAATGGATTTCCGGTTCAACCGGTGACATCTGATGCTATTTCAAGTCTGACAGAAAGGTATGGCGGACAGTTTGGTAGTTTGGAAAATGATCTGGAAGAGGCGATTGGTGATTTTTTCCCTGCATTTTCGCAAATGCAGGTTATGAAAGATCACTCAATCTGGCTCAGAAAAATTACACCTGAAGTAACCAGTCAAAGCTGGTATCATCTGTCACCCGACGGCGAACCTCTTGGTATGCTGATGCTGGCTGAAGGTGAGTCACTCAGAAACTCAGTGACCGGTCATATTTACGTAAGCGGCGAGGCGGAAGATGGGGCTCCCGTGATTCTGAAATACCGGATCTCTACACAGAATGCACCGTGAAAAACTGACACAGGTTTGGAAATAGTTGTGCGTATGACTGGTATTATTAATTTACCGTATTCACCCAGTTTTTAACAAAATCGAGAATGATGACCTCTTTTAAAATCGGCTGTGTTCAGGCAACTCCGGTAATTTTTGATAAACAAAAAACAGTCGAAAAGGCTACAAAACTCATCAAAAAAGCGGCATCTGAAAATGTAAAGTTGCTTGTTTTTCCGGAGAGTTTCATCCCGGCTTATCCTGCCGGCCTGGGATTCGGAACGGTCGTTGGCAGCCGTACAGACGCGGGGCGAGATCAATTCAGGGAGTATTGGGAGCAGAGCGTTGATGTGCCGGGGCCTGAAACAGTGCACCTGACAGAGCTTGCAAAAGAACATAATATGTATATTGTGATGGGAGTTACGGAACGCGATGCCATCAGCAAAACACTCTATTGTACACTTCTTTATTTTAGTCCGGATTCAGGTTTGATGGGAAAGCACAGAAAACTAAAACCTACGGCTGCTGAACGGCTGATTTGGGGTGATGGAGATGGATCCACACTTTCAACCTTCGATACGAAAATTGGTAAACTCGGCGGACTCATTTGCTGGGAAAACTATATGCCGCTGGCTCGTATGGCAATGTATAAAAAGGGTGTAGAAATATATGTAGCACCCACGGCGGATGCCCGCGACAGCTGGATCAGTACCATGATTCATATTGCCCGGGAAGGCCGGTGTTATGTGATTGGCTGCAATCAGATTATAAATAAAAGCGATTATCCTGAGCATCTAAAAGAGCATCTTGCAGAAGATCGACCGGAATTGTTAAGCAGGGGAGGAAGTGTCATTGTTTCGCCAATGGGTGAAGTACTGGCGGGCCCACTTTACGATAACGAAGGATTGCTTACCGCTGAAGCAAATTTGAAAGAGCTGGTTCGAAGCAAAATGGAATTCGATGTGATCGGCCACTACAGCAGAGATGACGTATTTGAGTTTGGTGTAACGGACCAGCCACACATCACAAATGAGAAGGATAATAAATAATTGAATTGCATCCTTTATGTGATTTTTTATCAATTCGGATTATCCAATTCTGAGCAGTTCGCATATCCAAACAAAATTTCATTACCGGCAGGACGGGTTTGCCTGATTACCTCTTCATCGGGGCCGTATTCGTAATCGAAAGTAAATGCTTGGCCGTTCTCAGTGTATGACAGAATATTGTTAGATGAAAAGAATGTAAGCGTAGGAAAATTTACGTTGGCAAAAAAAGGAAGGTAGAGGCCATCCTGCGGATTTGGATGATCATCATAGGTATAAAACCTGTCCAGCATGGGTGTGAACTGGGTTGGGGCATCTTCTTCGGCGCGAAATTGCTGAAGGCGGATAACGTTTCCTTCGTCGTCAAGATTATAGTTGGAATATCCGACATACAGCACATCGCCAGTGCTTGCTTCACGGGTCAGATCAACACGAATTTTGTTCTCCTCAGGGTATGAGATATCGTGAGTAAGTTTTACAGCTATAGAATTAAAAAATCGGATGACCTCCACCGGCCGGTCATCGCCATCAAGCGTGACTGACATGTACGGATTCGTGGGATGTAGATTTAACTGATCAACCACGCGAATCGATTCTTTGTTGTATGAAAACTGAAACGAAGCTGTTATATCCGTCTCTCCATCCACCGTGAGTTCCTGTTTCAGGCTGTAGACCCGTCCTCCTGAAATTGTACGGAATTTGAGGCTGTCGAACTCATTGAACTGAATTTTACTCAAGTAGCATTCAGTGTCTTCTTCGCTTTCAGACTGTAGAAGATCGCAGGCGCCAAGTAAAAGCAAAGGAATGATAAGAAGCAGTAGAAATCCCGGAGAGTGAGGGTAGCTGGTTAAACAGGGCATGGGTACAATGTTCGTTAGCAGTATGTGAACCTTAACTTAAAACAGAACTATGGCATTTCCACGGTCACTACTGTCAAATTCTGTAATTGCAGAATAATGCAATATTATAACGATATTTAATATGTGAAGGCACTTTTTGGGCAATCATTATTCTTTTGTGATGAATTGGCCCCATCGAATTTTTATTCATTCAGTCGCCTTATCTGGAAACCGGAATATAAATTAAAAGTTGACTTATGACATCATATCAACACATCATTTTAGGGACGGGACAAGCCACTGGAACACTACTGGGAAAACTCATTCCAACAGGTGAATCCATCGCTGTCATTGAGGGACATAAAGTGGGCGGAAGCTGCGTGAACTACGGATGCACACCCACAAAAACGATGGTGGCGAGTGCCAGAGCCATTCATAAAGCACGCCAGGGAGATCAGTATGGATTTTCTGCCGGGAAAATTGAGGTAGATTATGGCCGTATCCGCAACCGGATGAACACGGTTCGAAACGAATCAAATGAGGGCCTTGAGAACTGGATGACTGACACTGAAAATGTAACGCTCATTAAAGAATGGGGAGCCTTTACAGGTCCCAAGACGATACGCGCCGGCAGTGAAGAGATAACGGGCGAACACATTTATATCAACACCGGCACAAAACCGTTTGCTCCGCCCATCAAGGGACTCGAGAGCGTATCTTGGATGGATAGTGAGCGGCTACTAAATTTAGAGGAGCTCCCAAAACACCTGGTGATCATTGGCGGCGGATACATTGGCGTGGAATTCAGTCAAGTGTACCGCCGATTTGGTTCTGAGGTAACGGTCATACAGCGAGGCGAACAGCTGATGCCCAACGAGGATGAGGATATAGCATCAGCGATACAGGATATTTTAGAAGATGAAGGGGTGACCATACACTGTAATTCTGAGGCCACACAGGTTCAGAAAAAAAATGGGGGGATAGAAGTGGAAATTACGTCGGGCGAGATAATTCGAGGATCGCACCTTTTGGTAGCGGCAGGCCGGCGCCCGAATAGCGACGCTATCAACCCGGAGGCCGCAGGCCTGGAGCTTGATGAGCGAGGATTTATAAAAGTGGATGACTATTGCAGAACTGGTGTGGACGGTGTTTTTGCCGTGGGAGATGTGAATGGTGAAGGGGCATTTACCCACACATCAGTGAATGACGCAGAAATTGTACTCGACTACATAGGTGATGGAGTTAGAGCTATTTCACAGCGCGAAACAATTTACGCGCTTTTTTCAGACCCGCCGCTGGGACGCGTGGGCATGTCGGAAAAACAGGCGATGGATGAAGGCAAGAAAGTCTTGAAAGCAACTATGCCGATGAGTAAGATCAGCCGTGCAAAAGAGATGGGGGAGACAAAAGGATTTGCCAAATTGTTGGTAGATGCAGATACAGATCTCATTCTCGGCGCCGCCATTCTGGGACCGGGAGGCGATGAGATTATCAATATGTTTGCGGCAATCATGCACAGTGGTATTCCCTGCCGCGAGTACCGAAAAGTGGTGCTTGTGCATCCCACCGTATCAGAACTGATGCCGTATGTACTTGATGGACTGGAACCGGTGTAGCTATTAACCTGGGTTCGATTGTAAATCAGGACAAAAACAGTCCCATCCTGCCTAAGGAGTGATCGGGGGTGGTAGATTTTGAGGTTTTTGAATAAAATTAGACTAAAAACTCTGTTTATCTCTAAAGAATTCACAAGGTGCAACTATCCATGAATCCCATCCTGTGTTGAGTATAGAAAAAGGGGGCTTTTTTCAACCAAAAGGCATTTATAATGCAACACAGGTTATTAGAAGGGTTACCCTGAAATTTCACATGAAATTCTTATAAATAATTGTTTATTAATGACTTGACAACTATTTAAATTGAGAATGGTTTATCTTACCGGCTAGACCGATTGCTCTTCGCGCGCCTTCTGGCAAATAACCGAACGCTGGGATTGACCGAGAATTATCTTGCACCCTCCTCCGAAGTCGTGAGAAAACTCAGATAGAAGATTATAGGCTGATTCGCCGGGTAATATGGTATAAATTTTACGATAGCTTCCATGAAATTGCGAGGACACAAAGCATTACGGAGAACTATCATCATACCAGATGAAATCCCAAAAATGGGGTAGCTCCTCAGGTTATTATACTTTTCCGTGGGTAAAAAAAGCTTACAAGAGTCAGTCTAATACCGTTACCACTAAAGAACATACGCAGAAAACGTAATCGTTTTTTTGTAAATGGATTGAATCTTGCAATAAATCGAACCCATTGAATTTAGTTGTAACGGCACTAAGAATTCGGGAATCCTTACTGAATAAAAAAGGGTTCTACCGGAAAGTTTGTGGGTTACATGTAATAATCCATAGCACATTCTGGTTAAGTCAGGTGGGTCTTTCAGGAGGTAATTTCAATCATTATGATAGAACAAAGCATGTTGCTTTTACAGATTCTTCACAAAACGGAAAACCACCGTTTTATTCAGAATGACAATGAGCCGGCTGAGGCGTAGGGCGACGTGATTAAAAGGCGATATTGAAAAACGACTGATGTGTCCACGCCGCCCACTTGCTACCCCATGAGCGTGTCATCCTGATCGAGCCATTGTAGTTAATGGCGCAGAGAAGGATCTGCAAAAGCAATGGCTTATATTTTATAATACTTTGAACGTGTTCCAAACGAGTGTTCACAAATTTTGTGATCGATCCACAAACTTTCCTGTAGAACCTAAAAAAGGAGGCTTAGAGTATCATTTTAAAATTTGGTCAATACTTCGTTGGCTGAATAAAGGATGTTTATACTGAGGGCATTTGTCCTTCAACTCATTACTGTAAAAGAGAGTAGCTTTTTATTTACTGACCATTACTGAATCGATTTGGCAATTTCGCAGAAAATTAATTCCGATCTTTGATAATATATGTTCTTTTTAGACGTACTTTATCGCTTTACAAAGTTTATTGTAAGAATCTTTACCAAGTAACATGTTAGATGCATAACTTAATGCGGCTTAAAAATTTATTTCAAAAAGATATATGCTAAAATTTTTAAAAAACAATTCTGAGAAACTTCTGGATCGGAGAAGAGCTGTTGTAGCCAATGGTGTTGGAGTTTTTAACACTGCCACAGTAAAGTCAGCCAAAGGGGCTACGATTATTGATACAGACGGTAAGGAGTGGATCGATTTTGCCGGTGGTATTGGGGTGGTTAACGCCGGGCACTGTCCGGAATCAGTCGTAAAAGCGATTCAGGACCAGGCCGCAAAGTATATCCATACCAGCTTTAACGTGGTAACCTACGAACCTTATATTGAGCTTTGTGAAAAGCTGGCCGAAATTCTTCCTCATGGGAAAAAGACCAAAGCGATGCTGGTTAGCACCGGAGCCGAAGCGGTGGAAAACGCTATCAAGATTGCACGCCAGGCAACAAGGCGACAAGCCGTTGTGTGCTACACAGGAGCATTTCATGGGCGGACTATGATGGCCATGACCCTTACCAGCAAGATTGATTATAAGGTGAATTGCGGCCCGTTTGCTCCTGAAGTGTATCGCCTGCCATTTCCCAACTACTACCGCTATAACCGGGGAGGGGATTTGGATCAGTTCGCGGAATGGGAACTGAAGCGCCTGCACGAAAGCATGCGGAATATGGTGGATCCGAATAATGTGGCTGCCATTATAATAGAACCTGTTCAGGGTGAAGGCGGCATCAACCCGGCACCTGAAAAATATTTAAAAGGACTGCGAAAATTCTGCGATGACCACGGCATCATGCTGATCTTTGATGAAGTACAAAGCGGATTTGGCCGAACCGGAAACTGGGCAAGCTGGCAGAATTATGGTATCACTCCTGATATCTCCACATACGCAAAATCGCTGGGTTCGGGAATGCCGATTGCCGCTATTTTAGGTAAAGCTGACGTGATGGACGCGGCCGCACCCGGAACTATAGGCGGAACGTATATCGGTAACCCGGTTTGCTGCGCCGCCGCATTGGCTACCATTGCCTACATGAAGGAGATCAACCTGAACAGAAAAGGTGTGGAAGTGGGCAAATACACCCGGAACAGGCTTAAGGAACTGCAAAAGAAATGCCCGCAAATTGGAGATGTTAGAGGGCTCGGAGCATTTCTCGCCGTTGAGTTTGTGAAAAACGGAGACCCCCGGCAACCCGATGGTGAGCTGACCGGTAAAATTGTAAAAGCATGTGCTGAGCACGGTCTTGTTTTATTAAGTGCAGGAACCCATAAAAATGTACTACGCATTCTGTCTCCTCTGGTCATTACCGACGAGCAGCTCGATAACGGCCTGAGTATATTAGAAGAAGAAACAATGAAAGCGTGCGGAGTTAAGTCATGAGGCCATTTGCAATTGCAGGCGTTCAGATGAAGGTGTTTGCCACCCAGTCTAACGTAGAGATGATGAAAGTGAAACTTGATATCCTTATGAACCTCTACCCCTGGGTGGAGATGGTGGTTTTTAGTGAGCTTTGTGCATACGGGCCGCTCATTCATACCGCACAGCAAGTCGACGGACCGTTTGAACTTGAAATGAAGAGAATGGCCAAAAAGCACGGTATTTGGCTCCTTCCGGGATCCATCTTTGAAAAAAGAGGAGATCAGGTTTACAACACGGCTACTGTTTACAATCCGCAGGGTGAGGTGGTTACGCGGTACAGTAAAATGTTTCCATTCTATCCGTATGAAGTGGGCGTAACTCCAGGCAATGAGTTTTGTGTATTTGATGTCCCGGATGTGGGAAAGTTTGGTGTTTCCATCTGTTACGATATGTGGTTTCCGGAAACAATTCGGACACTTAGCGTAATGGGCGCGGAAGTGATTCTCCATCCCACGCTGACAGGCACGATTGACCGTGAAATTGAACTTTCTATTTCCAGGGCATCAGCCGCTACAAATCAGTGCTATTTCTTTGATATCAACGGTCTGGAATCAGGGGGTAGCGGACGCTCCATCATCTGCGGGCCGGATGGAAGAATCCTCTATCAGGCTGATTCTACGGAGGAGCTTATTCCAATTGAAATTAACATGGAAAAAGTGAGGCGAAGCCGCGAGCTCGGATTATTGCGATTAGGTCAGCCGCTGAAAAGTTTTCGGGATCACATAGGTGATTTTAAAATTTATAAGGAAGGGTTTGATCGTTCCTATCTCGATTCGCTCGGTCCGCTTATTAAACCGAAACGCGTTGATGAGCTGGCGAAATTGAAAATGCAGGAAAAAAATCTGGAATCACTCGAACCCGGGACGGAATATAAGCGGAACCTGGATGACGATGAGTGAACAGTATTTTGAATACCTCTGACCAGGAAAAATTCATTGCAGATGTAACCACATTTATTTTTTTAAAAAAACCGGAAGCCTATGACAGCTAGTAAAAAGAGCAGCACGCACCATTTTAATGTTGCTCAACTGCGAATCGACTTATGGAACAGGCTTCGGTCTCAGCTTCATGTCCACCAAAAAGAAGGGAAAAGTGGTGTTAATTCAGCGAGTAATAAGAGTGTTTTGGAGCTTCTTGATGATATCTCCATTGTTGAGAAATATTACTCCTTTCCGGGTAAAAAGCGGGTTAAGAAATTACAGGAGATCGTTAAGAACGAAGAGTACTATACAGCTTCAACCCGGGTAAATGAATTTGTTCGTCAGGTTGTAAGTGAATCGTATCGAAGTAACCCCGGCCTGATTAGTAGTGACTTCGATGAAGAAAATACAGGAGGCGAGAGTTCTGACCATAGCCACAAAGGCGGTAATAAAAACCACTTTGAAGTTCTTTTTGTGGATGACTTGTCTCGCCATGAAGAAGAAGCTATGAGATCAAAAATAGCTGAACTTCGCGAAGAGGATGAACATCTTTTATATGATATTATCGTTCAACATTCATTCCAGGATGCTCTTATCGCACTGCTGCTTAACTATAACATACAGGCGGTTGTTATTCGGTATGCTCCTCCCTACGCTTCGGATAACATTGAAACGCTTCTCAAGCCATTTTTAGGATATATCCACGATCTGAACTTTTCAAATGTATCAGAAGAGGACCTCGGCCCGATACTGGGTAAAATTATTAAGCTGTTCCGCCCTGAACTGGATATTTATTATGTAACAGATACCGCACTTCTGCAGCTAAAGGATTCCACCGTAAAAAATTTCCGGAGAATATTCTATCGGAAAGATGACATCCAGGAGCTGCATCTGGCTATTCTCAGGGGAATCCGGGAACGCTACAAAACACCATTTTTTACCGCTCTTAAAGAATACAGCCAAAAACCGGTCGGGGTCTTTCATGCGATGCCGATATCCCGAGGAAACTCTGTTTTCAAATCCCGATGGATACGTGATTTTGGTCAGTTTTATGGACGCAATCTCTGCCTGGCTGAAACTTCATCTACGACCGGCGGGCTCGATTCACTTCTTCAGCCGACCGGATCGCTGAAAACTGCCCAGGAAATGGCATCCAAAGCGTATGGATCCAAACGTACATTTTTTGTGACCAACGGTACGTCAACATCCAATAAAATTGTTCAGCAGGCACTTGTTGAGCCGGGAGACCTGGTTCTGATTGACCGTGACTGCCATAAATCTCACCACTACGGCCTGGTCCTCGCCGGTGCGCTTCCGGTCTACCTGGATTCGTACCCGATCGAAAAATACAGCATGTATGGTGCGGTTCCGCTCGAAGAGATAAAGCACACTTTGCTGGAACTGAAAAAAGCCGGCAGATTGGATAAAGTGAAGATGCTGCTGCTTACTAACTGCACCTTCGACGGCCTGGTGTATAATGTTGAAAAAGTGATGGAAGAGGTTCTTGCCATCAAACCGGATATTATCTTTTTGTGGGATGAAGCGTGGTTTGCTTTTGCCGGATTTACCTACACTTACAAACAGCGCACCGGAATGTTCGTTGCGAACAAGCTATACAATAAATACCGGTCAGAGGGATATCGTGAAAAATATAAAGCCCATGTAGAATCTCTCGGCGAAGGTGAACTTCCTTCGATGCCGGATCCCGATAAGGTGAAGATTCGGGTGTATTCTACTCAAAGTACTCATAAAACGCTGTCGAGCTTCCGCCAGGGATCCATGATCCATATTTGGGACGAAGAGTACAGGCGGCTGGTGTCCGACAGTTTCCAGGAAGCCTACATGACCCACACTTCTACATCTCCTAACTACCAGATCCTGGCTTCGATGGATGCCGGACGCCGGCAAGTGCAGTTTGAAGGATATGAGCTGGTGGAGAAAAGTATTGAGCTGGCAATGTCGATTCGTGCCAAAATTCACGATCATCCGCAGCTGCACAAATATTTTCGGGTTCTGACTGTGCGCGATTTTATACCCGATCAATTCAGGAAGTCAGGACTGGATGAATATTACACGGATGACCATGGGTGGAATAGGATGGAGGATGCATGGGAGCATGACGAGTTTGTTCTGGATCCTACCAAAATTACGCTGGCGGTCGGGTTATCAGGCATTGATGGTGATACCTTCAAAAATGAATATCTGATGGACCAGTACAACATCCAGATTAATAAAACCTCCCGAAACTCAATTCTATTTATGACCAGTATCGGCACCACACGCGGAAGCGTCGCCTATCTGGTAAACACGCTGCTTCAGATTGCTGCGAAGCTGGACGAGGAGCAACCGGCAATGAACAAAAAAGAGAAAGAGATTCTTGAAAATCGAATTCACTCTTTGATGGAAGACGTACCTCCTCTCCCTGATTTCAGCCGCTTTCATTCCACATTCCAGGCCGTTGCAGGGGTTAGGGGTGGCGATATCCGACAGGCGTATTTTCTTGCCTATAAGTCAGATAACTGTGAATATATTGCTCTCGATGATTGTTTAGATGTTATCGAAGGTGGTCGTGAACTGGTGTCAACAACGTTCGTGATACCGTATCCACCGGGATTTCCGGTGTTGGTGCCCGGGCAGGTGATCAGTAAAGAGATTATCAAATTCCTGCTTGCCCTTGATGTAAAAGAGATCCACGGATATCGCCCGGAACTTGGTTTGAAAGTGTTTACTGAAGAGGTGCTGGACAGCCGGGGAAAAATGCCTGCTCATGCCGAAAGTATTGCAGGGATTAAAGATTAATGAGTATTTGTAATGCCAAGAATAAAGTCTCCCCTAAAAAGGGGGACTTCTTAAACCAAGCTCAGATACTGCTAAATAGCGAACCACAAAGAAAACTATCAACCCAACAAAAACACCACCTATGTCAGACTCAAAAAAAGAAGTAAAGCCACTCAAAGGACTATCCGATATCCGACGGTTCTTTCACCGAAATGAAGTGCCTGTTTACTTTATCAGTGCTACAAATTTCAATCTTCTTGGGGCAGATGAGTGGATCAAAAGTTTCAAGTTTATTTGCTACATAGAGTGCTTTGACGGGCTGCATCCCAATATGTTCTCCCCGGAAGAAGAGGTGCCTCATGATGAGTTTGAAAGCATTGAGGATATCAACAATTACCTCCTCGAACATAAAGAAGTTGTGGATTACATTAAGAGCAGGAAGAAGGATGGACAGGCCGGAAAAGTGATGTTTTTAATGTTTGATGAAAAAACTGAAAAACTGGCCAAAAAGAACGGGCTGGAGGTCTGCTTTCCGCCGGCAAAAATGCGGACGTTTATGGACAACAAGGTAAACACCAACCGGATAGCTGAAAAAGCCGGTGTAGCCTGTGTTCCATATGTGCTTTCAGACGTAAAGGGATATGATCATCTGCGGGAAGTTTCTAAAAAGCTGGGCAATGATCTCGTGATCCAGACTCCTTTCGGTGATTCCGGACACACCACCTTTTTTATCTCTAATGAAGAAGAGTTTAAGAAGCACGAAGATGAGATCATCAGGGAAAAAGAAGTGAAAATCATGAAGCGGATCAACTGCCGTGGAGCCGCAATTGAGGCTTGTGTTACCCGGCACGGTACAATTGTGGCACCTTTGATGACCGAACTTGTTGGTTTTCCGGAACTGACTCCCTACAAAGGCGGCTGGTGCGGCAACGAAATTCATGCCGATGTCTTTACCCGTTCCATTCGTCAAAAAGCCCGTAAATATACACGGTTGTTTGGCGATCAGCTTCGGGAAGAAGGGTATAAAGGATATTTTGAGCTCGACTTTTTGATTGACCAGGACAACGGCCAGGTCTACCTTGGAGAGCTGAACCCCAGGATCACCGGCGCGAGCTCGATCACAAATCACGCTGTTTTTGCTCTTGCAGATGCTCCGCTCTTCCTCTTTCACCTGCTGGAATGGATGGATACTCCTTACGAATTGAGCGTGAAATCGATAAATGACCGATGGGCAAGACCCGAAAATATCGACGACTGGAGTCAGCTTGTGATTAAACATACCGAGGATACGGTAGAATATATTACGGAAGCACCACCCTCCGGTATCTGGAAAAAGCAGAAAGACGGCACCATAAAATATGATCGCATGGATACTCACCGCCGTGCTGTAGAAAAAGAGAATGAAGCGTTCTTTTTGCGAATAACAGGGGAGGGAGATTATCTATACGAAGGTGCTGATGTGGGCATCCTGGTGATGAGAGGCCGTTTGATGACGGATGATTTTAAACTCACCAAACGGGCCAAAGACTGGATTACGGCCATACAGGATCAATACAAAACCACCGAGCCGGCAAGTACGGAAGCGGAAAAAGAGAAAATCGCAGAGATTGCCGGGTTTAAAATGATGTAGATTCTGCCACAACCCTCAAAGGGTTTGATTTAGGATATAGAAATATAAGTGGTCACGAAAAATCCCATCCTTTTTAAGGAGGGGATTTAGGGGTGGTTAAAACAAAACCAGAAGTCAATTTTGGAAATTGAATTTCCAAGCAATGATCGAGAACCACCCCCGGCCCTTCCTTAAAAAGGGAGGGGAGTCACTTATTCAACATTCTTATACTAAATCACATTATTTACTCTCAGAATATTGATTACGCTCACACTTTAAAGCAGCAATAACATTATGCTCATAAAGATCAAATGTATCGACGAAGATCAGCCCGGCGAAAAATGGGCGAAGGTATTTAACAGAACCTGGCCTTATTACCGCGCCTGGTATTTGCAGGAGGGATTTACTGCAAGGCCTGGCTACCTGAGCTGCAGCGAAGCTCTGGAAGAGTATATGCCGGAGCTGGTCCCTCTATATGAGAATGTCTGTGAGCTTGCAGGAGGCGGTGACGTGGCCTCCCGCTACCTTTCCATGTGGAATCCGCCCGCGTTTATGAGTGGATGCACCCAGGTAGCCTGGACCAAAGACAGACCGGCACTGATCCGGAATTACGACTACAATCCAAAATGGTTTGAGGGCGTGATGCTGAAAAGCAACTGGCTGCAGCCGGTGATGGGCGTCAGCGATTGCAACTGGGGTTTACTTGACGGGATGAATGCCAGCGGGCTATGTGCATCACTAAATTTTGGCGGCAGAAACGTCGTTGGCGAGGGGTTTGGAATCCCCCTGGTGATTCGCTACCTGCTTGAAACCTGTAAAACTGTTGGTGAAGCGATAACTGCACTAAATCGAATCCCGGTTCATATGGCCTACAATGTGATGCTGATGGACCGGAATGGCAAGCACGCCACCCTGTTTTTAGGCCCCGATCGAAAACCGGGTCTGATCAAGAAACAGGCCTGCACCAATCATCAGGAAGATATTGAGTGGCCTGAGTATGCCAGGCAAACACAAACGATTGAACGGGAAAAAGCTGCCGAGACGTATTTAAAAGACGAGAAGATGACCCTGGATTCCATTTTTAAAAAATTTCTGCAGCCTCCTTTACATCAGTTTGATCTTAAGAAATCGTTCGGTACGTTATACAGTGCGGCCTGGTTCCCAAAAACCGGTGAATCAACATTGTTCTGGAAAGGGAAAGAGCTGCATCAATCGTTTGAAGAGTTTAACGAACAGCAGATAACGGTTCAAATAACCAAGCAAGCTGAGTCTTTAATTTATTGATTGAGAATCCTAAACCCGAAATTGACTTTAAAAATGTGAAAAAAGAATGAGACTTTAAAAAAAGGGTGTCATCCCGTACTTCATACGGGATCTCCCACCGTTGATATGGACAGGAGATACCGGATCGTGGTTCGGTATGACTGGTTGATTGCAACGTTCTTTATTGAACACCCTTTTTGGACAGCCTCCCGGTAGCGGTTACAGAACTTTGATTAGGACTGGAATCGGAAAAACAACTGACCTTCATTTTTCAAACCATCCCTTGCCAAAGGCAAACCTCGGGAAAATCCCTCCGAAAGGAGGAGACTTCTGGAACACATCATGAGGACTAAGAAAATTAAAACAAGCATTTAAAATCAACTATACATTATGGAATTCAAAAGCATTAATCCTTACAACGGAAAAGAAATTGCCACATACAAGGAACACAGCGAAGAGCAGGTAGATAAGATCCTGGAAAAATCCAGGGTTGCATTTGAATCCTGGCGAGAGGTTCCCATCAAAGAGCGCTGCAAACTGCTGACAAATGCGGCTGGCGTGTTAAGAAACAATTTGGACAAGTATGCTGAGACGATGACCCTGGAAATGGGCAAGCCAATCAGCGAGGCCAGGGGTGAGATAGAGAAGTGTGCCTGGGTGTGTGACTTTTACGCGGAAAATGCAGAGCGTTTCCTGGCCGATGAGATTATTGAAACAGATGCTTCTGAGAGCTTTGTCAGTCACGATCCGATTGGAACCGTGCTTGCCATCATGCCGTGGAATTTCCCATACTGGCAGGTATTCCGATTTCTTGCCCCTACTCTTGCTGCAGGAAATACAGGCCTGCTGAAACATGCCCCAAATGTGTTTGGATGCGCCACGCATATTGAAGAGCTGCTCCTTGAAGCCGGTTTTCCGGATGGTGTTTTTCAAAACCTGTTTATCCATCACGATAAAACAGAACGCATTATTTCAGATGATATAGTAAAAGCTGTAACGCTTACCGGCAGCGAACGGGCTGGTAAATCGGTCGGGGAACTGGCCGGGAAATACCTGAAGAAATCGGTTCTGGAGCTGGGCGGTAACAATGCGTTTATTGTGCTTGAGGATGCCGACATGGATCAGGCAGTGGAAACGGCAGTCACGGCCCGGATGATGAACAGCGGCCAGAGCTGCATCGCCGCCAAACGGTTTATTTTGGTGGGAGATGCCTACGAAAAATTCCTGCCCGCTTTTATCGATGGCGTGAAGACAATCAAGAAAGGGGATCCGGCGGATGAATCTACCGAGATCGGACCGCTTGCCCGGAAAGATCTTGCCGACCAGCTTCATGAACAGCTGGAGAAATCCGTTGAACAAGGTGCGAAAATTGAAGTTGGCGGGGAACAGGATGAAGCATTTCATGAGCCCACAGTGCTGACCGGTGTGAAACCGGGCATGGCCGCCTTTGATGAAGAAACGTTTGGCCCGCTTGCGGCCATCATACGCGCGAAAGATGCGGATGAAGCGTTTGAACTGGCGGCCGATTCTAAATACGGACTCGGAGTATCGCTTTTTACGACTGACATTGAAAATGCCCGGCGGCATATTGGCAAGGCACCAGATGGTGCTTTCTTCATCAACGAACTGGTGAAATCCGATCCGCGGCTTCCATTTGGCGGTACCGGTAATTCAGGGTACGGACGGGAGCTTTCCCGGGAAGGAATTCATGAGTTTGTGAATAAGAAGACGGTTTATATAAAATAGTAACAGGGCGAAGCCCCACAAGCGCTAACCTGAAATCATAAACACTGTCATTTATATTTCAAAATGTGTGGGGCTGACAAAAAAGCGTGGTATTTCAGAAAGGTTATATCTCATCATCCCGGACTTCGACCAGGGATCTCCTAACCATATCAAAGGATCCCGCTTTTTTCTTTAGACAGTCTGATTTTATAAGGCTAATGGGCAAAGCCCTTAGAAAACTATTAGATGACCTACTGGAAAGTTTGTGGGTGATGTCTAAATATGTAAATCATTTCTTAGACCATGTTAAAAATTTTCCAAATTATAGGCTATTGCTTTTGCAGATCCCTCTCAGCGCCATCAACGACAATGGCTCGATCCCCAAAGGGGCAGGCAGGATGACGGGCTCACTGGTTAGCACATGGGCGGCGCGGGTGTATACGTCGTGTTCAATATCGTCTTTTCGTCACGCCGCCCAACACGCCCAGATGAATCATCGTCATTCTGAATAAAATGGTGGTTTTCCGTTTTGTGCCCCGAGAGGGATGCCTTGGGCAAAGAATCTGCAAAACCAACATATGTTGTTCTCAGATAAGTTGTTTATCCTTCTGAATGATTCATCTGGCTTAATCAAATTATGCATAGATTTATAACATGTACCCACAAACTTTCCGGTAGAACCCTTTGAGAAGCAAGGATCATCCAATCCATCCTTACGTCATCCGTAAACGGATATCCTGTTTGATATCAATCAATAAAAAACGTACATAAGGAAATTAAATCCTTAAAATATATCCATATGCGATTAGCTGTTTTCTGTTTGATGATAGCCATCACCATTCCGTCACTTCAGTCCTGTACCTATTCTGGCCAAACGACAATTTCCACGGTAATTTCCGGCGCGACTTTGTTTGATGGCACGGGTGCTGAGGCGGTTGAGAACAGTATCCTCGTGATCGTTGATAACCGGATTGAGTGTGTGGGCAGTGATGAGGACTGCCCGGTACCTGACGGAGCAGAAGTCGTGGATGCATCGGGGAAATACATCACGCTGGGACTGGTGGATGCACACATGCACTTTTTCCAGACCGGCTTTTTCGACAGCCGGCCCGATGCCATGGATATCACAGATACCTATCCATTCGCGGAAATTGCCGCATACCAAGAGCAGAATCCGGAAAGATACTACGATACCTATGTCTGTTCAGGGATAACAGCGGTCTACGATGTGGGTGGGATGACCTGGTCAATTGATCTTGAAGAGGCGGCTGAATCGAATCCAATGGCTCCACATGTGGCTGCCGCCGGACCGCTTCTAACGCCTGTCCCCGGCGCGCCTTTTGATCTGCCATCCGATCGTGTGCTGGTTCAGCTTGATTCTGAAGAGACAGGTGTCAAGATGGTTCAGTATGTGTCAGCTCTGGGAAGTACGGGGGTAAAGTTTTGGCAGCTGGATGAGGATAATCCGGAATACATGGGCTATGTGGAAGCAGCTGCGGAAGAGATTGAGCGACAGGAAAACCAGATGATTGCTCATGCCACCACGCTTGCTCAGGCAAAAGCTGCGCTCAGGAATGGTGCAAAACTGCTTGTGCATAGCGTGAGTGATGTTGAAGTAGATGACGAATTTATAGAGCTGGCACTCGAAAACGAGACGATCTACAATCCAACGATTATTGTTGATGATGGCTATCTTAAAGCGTACCTGGCGGCTGCAGGAATGGAGCCTTTGTCAGTTACAGACGCCAGAGGCTGCGTGGACGATCGAACACTTGAGCTGATAAATAGTGCGGATCAATTCAGCGAACACCCGCAGTTTAACGGTGAGTTCAAAAGTTATCTGGAGAGAGGATCTGATCCGCAGAGAATGTACGATTCAGATTTTTTCGTCAGGATGAATCTCAGAAAAGTACATGAAGCTGGCATTCCAATCGTTGTGGGTACCGATGCCGGGAACCCGGGAACGTTGCACGGAATCTCTATTTATGATGAGATGGAAGCAATGCAGGAAGCCGGAATTTCCGCTGATGACTTGATTGTAGCAGCAACCCGAAACGGGGCGATGGCAATGCAGCGACTGGATGACTTCGGGACTTTGGAGGCCGGTAAATTTGCAAATTTAATTATTCTGGACGATAATCCATCTGAGGACATTTCGAACATGCGATCTCTATCAGAGGTTATGATCAAAGGTAATTTTTATAATCAATAAGCCTGTATTAAACGATTTAGACCCATTAATTCTATGAAACGTTTACTAACTACTGCTTTTACTCTTCTTTTGTTCACTACTGGCGCTATGGCTCAGGATAATTTGCTGGGCAAGATAGAGTTTCCAAACTCCGGTGCAGAATCGGCACAGGCTGACTTTATTGAAGGCGTTAAATTTCTTCACAACTTTGAATATGCAGATGCGGCCCGGGCGTTCAGGCGTGCCCAGGATGAGGATCCGGAGTTTGCCATGGCTTACTGGGGAGAGGCAATGACGCATAATCATCCGATCTGGATGAGACAAGATCGCAATGCTGCTATGGAGATTTTAAATCAGCTTGGAGAAACCGTTGAGGACCGTCAGGCCAAAGCTCCCACTCAGCGTGAAAAAGATTACCTGATGGCGATCGAAACGCTATATGGGAATACACCAGAGGCGGAGGGCAAATCGAAGAATGAGCGTGATCTTTTGTACAATAAAGCGATGGAAGAACTCCATCAAACCTATCCGGAGGATCATGAAGCGACAGCTTTTTATGGTCTCTCTATTTTAGGAACAGCCCACGATGGCCGTGATTTTGGCATTTACATGCGCGCCGCGGCGGAGCTGTTTGAAGTGTGGAATGATAACAACGAGCATCCCGGCGCGGCTCACTACCTCATTCACTCATTTGATGATCCGGTCCATGCGCCACTTGGCCTGCCGATGGCCAAAGCGTATTCCGAAATTGCGCCCGCAGCTGCGCACGCCCAGCACATGACCTCGCACATATTTCTCGCACTGGGCATGTGGGACGATGTGATTGAAGCCAATATCGTAGCACGCGATGTTCAAACTTCAAGGCAGCAGGAACTTGGTGAGGAAACCACTGTGTGCGGCCATTACCCGTGGTGGCTGCAGTACGGCTATTTGCAGGATGGAAATGTGGAGGAAGCAGAGCAGGTGCTTCAGGCGTGTAGCGAAAGAATTGCCGGAACTCCCACAATGGGTGAGAAATGGCACTATGCTGTGATGAGAGGACATCAAATCGTAGATACAGAAAACTGGAGTGGTGCCGATAGCTGGACTGCTGATATGGACCCGCAAAACAGGCCGGCTGTGAATTACTATTATGTATCAGCACTGGCATCTGCACGCATGGGGCGGGTTGATGAGGCTCAGAACCACCTGGAGATGTTAATTGATACACCGGAAAGCCCCGAGCGGAATATCCGAATCAAACAGGTGGAAAGCCTTATTCTGGTTAAAAATGGCGATATGGAAAAAGGACTCGAAGTTTTAAATGAAGCTGTAGTAGCAGAATCAGAACTTCCCGTTGATTTTGGTCCGCCCACAATAGTGAAACCGTCGTATGAACTTCTGGGCGATGTTCTAAGTGAACTCAGTCGCTATGAAGAAGCAATAGACGCCTACGAAAAACAGCTCGAACGGACCCCGGACAGAAGGCGATCACTCATCGGGAAAGAAAGCATTTCCGGAATGGCTTCAAAGTAAGAGTTAAAACTTTTTGAGGAGAATGAATGCGAGGGGTGTTCAACAACAGTTTTACAAAATGGGCCAATGCTTTTACAGACCCTTTGGTCACATCCCTTGTGGACTCCGCGCCATCAACTACAATGGCTTGATCTCCTAAAGGGACAGGCAGGAAGACGAACTAATAGGCTAACAAGTGAGCTCGTGAATTTAGTTGTTGTTGTTTTTGAGTTTGACATTAGGATACCCTATTACCCATTATGAAGAATGAAAATGCCGGTTATTCAATAGCTTTTTCTGGGAGCTTCGATAATTTTTATACCAATCTGTAACGATCCAGTTGCAGGTTTACTCAGGTTACAGTATTTGATATCAAACACTGGGCTGAAAGCCTCAGACAACTCAGCCCCGGGCAGCGCCCGGGGTATCAAATGTATGTAAATAGGGCAGGCCGGAAGTCTGCAACAGGTAGGTGTTTTCTATTGATGATTCACTGCATCTCTTCATCAATGAATGCTCGGCACACAAAACTTCATTGTTCGTGATAGCGTGTTGTGTTTCTATTTCAGGCTTTCAGCCTGGTGGAATTGTACTATTTACTTTACCCCCGGGCGCTTGCCCGGGGCTGAGTTAGGTCGGGCATTCAGCCCTTTCGCATGCGGTATTCAACAGGTCAGCTTGTTTAGTCATTGATTTTTGAGACTAACACCTGGACACCCAAATCCGAATTACAGGTTATCTAAACTATTGTATTTATTGATCAAAAATAGTTGCCATTAAAAAGTGTCGAATTAAGGAGTCGCAGTTTTCATTTCGTCTTGTTATTACGCCACCCAACCCTCAGATAAATCATGGTCATTCTGCCCGTCCCTGTACTCTTACTAATCAAAAAAACAGGTACTCAGGATTCAATTCCTTCCTTAGAACCCATTTTACCCGCATGTTCATTTTCTGATTTGGCAGTCCTGCGATTTTTATCCCGCACATACTTCAGGAAAACAGCCGTAATAATGGCGGCCCCGGTATCGGCGATCGGGAAGGAGTACCAGATCCCATAAATCCCAAAAAAATAGGGCAGGATGAAAAACAGTGGAATCAGGATAAATCCCTGTTTTGAAAGGGAGAGAATCAGTGCCGGACGCGCCCGACCAATGGCCTGAAAATAGGCGCTTCCGAGCAGGTTGATAGCCAGCAGCGGTGTTGCCAGGAAAACCGCGCGTAACGCCGGTGTAGTCCGTTCAATCAGGAGCGGGTCATTCGTAAAAACAGACACAATGTGTGGGGCAAATACCATAATTACAGCGAAAATCCCGAGCGAAATCAATGTTGCCGAGGCCATCGAGAGCCGGATTAACTTGTTTACACGATCCATTAGCCGCGCGCCGTAGTTGTATCCCACAATTGGAACAAAGCCCTGCGTGATGCCCAGCACCGGGAAATTGGCAAACATCAGGAGTCGCCCGATGATCCCATAGATCGAAAGGGCAATCTCACCGCCGTAGATAAACAGGGAGTTGTTCAGTACGATAGACAGCAGGCTGATGGTTCCCTGCCGAGCAAACGTAACAGCGCCGAGGGAGGTAATTTCTTTGATGACGGGTAAGTTGGGAGTCAGGGATTTCCGCCTGAATTCAAGCTGAGAACCGCCTTTCAGGAAAAACCAGGTGGCAAACCCGGCGCTCGCCATATAGGAGATTGTTGTGGCCCATGCCGCCCCTGCAATTCCCATGTCGAGGCCGACGATAAAAATGGGATCCAAGATGATATTTACAACGGCCGGAATCATGATGGTGAGCATCGCGATTTTAGGATAGCCCTCGGCGCGGATCACGTTGTTACTCATCATCGCCCACGCTAAAAACGGAGTTCCAAGAAGAACGATCGTAAAATATTCACGGGCCGGCCCCTGCACATCACCGCGTCCTCCAAAAAGGGTGAGAATCTGATCGATGAACGGGAAACCGATGATCACAAATCCAACACCGAGTGTGAGTGTCAGGCCCACCTGGTTGCCAAAAGTTTGAAACGCTTTTTGGTCTTTGCCCTCGCCAAAAGCCCGGGAGATAATGGATGCTCCACCAACGCCAATGGCCATACCAATACTTGCAATCAGAAACGTGATAGGCTGAACCACCGTGATGGCTGCAATGCCAAGCGGGCCTACCCAGAGCCCGACAAAGATGGTGTCCACAATACCATAAATCGACATCACAAGGATGCCGGCCGATGCAGGGATTGCCTGGTTGCGCAGCAATGTTCCAAGCGGCTGGGTGCCAAATGCATCTCGTTTATTGCTATTCAAACAGGCAGGCTTTCGGGGTTAAAGTAACAGTATACGGCATTTGTGAGTGACAGGGTTCCCGAAAAATGTAAATGAATGTAGCGGTTGTTGGTGTATTGGTTGAGTGATTGGTAAGATCAAATGAATAGTTTCTACCCAGTCAACACTTTACCGGTTTGCTCCGTGATGTCATCTGACGGGTTATTTATGAAATGCTGAATCATCACGGATTATATGCGCGCTTGTTGAAGACTCGTCTGATGACTTATTCAGGACTTTTAATGGAGTTGAGAGAAATGGCATGTCTTTAGCCAGCGAGTTGTGACGTGAAACCCTCAAAGGTTCGAAACCCTTGCAGGGTCAGGACTCTAAATTACTCCCTCACAACCTCACAACCTCACCGCCTTTCATCACAAATACTACATTCTGAAGTGCCGTTATATCCTCCAGCGGATTTTGACCCACGGCAATAATATCGGCATGTTTTCCCGGTTCTATGGATCCAATTTGATCCTGCAGGCCGAGAACTTCGGCACCGGTTTTAACCGAGCTCAAAATGGCTTCGAGCTCGGTCATCCCGGCCTCCACCATCAGCTCAAACTCTTTGGCATTGTTGCCGTGGGGCGAGACTCCAGAATCGGTGCCGAAAGCAATGGGTACGCCATAGCGATATGCCTTTCCAAATGTTTCCTGGATGAGCGGGCCGATCTCCCGGGCTTTCGGGCGAACCAAATCCGGGAAGTAGCCATCGATTTCCGCTTTTTCAGCTACAAAGTCACCGGCTAAAATAGTGGGCACATAGTAAGTATTGCGATCGACCATTGCCTGCATTACCTCTTCGTCCATATAAGTGCCATGTTCAATGGTTTTAACACCGGCCAATACCGCGCGCATCATCCCTTCTTTTCCGTGGGCATGAGCAGCAACGTGCATATCATAGTCATTCGCTGTTTCAACAATAGCGCGCAGTTCATCATCCATAAACTGCGGATTCTGGCCTGATTTTGCCACACTAAGAACTCCGCCGGTGGCTGTGATTTTGATATGATCGGCCCCGTTTTTATAGCGCTGTCGCACAGCTTCACGGGCATCTGCAACCCCGTTTACAACCCCTTCGGTAGGGCCCGGCTGACCCATTAGTTCGCGTTTGGAACCGTTTGTAGGGTCGGCATGGCCGCCGGTGGTAGCCAGCGATTTGCCTACACTAATGATGCGTGGTCCGGAAACGTACCCCTTCATAATCGCATCTCTGAGGGCAGTATTAGCACCTGTTCCGCCAAGATCGCGAACCGTGGTAAAACCGGCATCAAGGGTTCGTTTTGCGAACATCACAGATCGCAATGCCCTCTCTTCCGCGTTCATGGTAAACGTTTCGATGTAGCGGTTGGGATTTGTTTCTCCTTCGAGGTGTACATGAAGGTCAATGAGCCCGGGCAGTACGGTTTGATTGGAGAGATCAATGAGATTAGTATCGGAGCCAGGTTCGAGGAATCCATCCTCAATAGCATTAATTGTTTGATCGCTGATGATAATCGTTACGTTTTCCCGGATATCATCTCCGGTTCCGTCGAAAAGCTGCCCAGCGTGGATGTAGGTTTGTTGCGCAAGCAGGGACGGGGCTGACATCAAAAACAAAAAAAACAGAAAAAATTTATGACACATGAGTGATGGATTGAGTTTATGGTTATCGAATGAATTTAACATTCTGAGGATAAATAAAAAGCACAACACTCCAGAACCCTGAGGCTGTCTGAAAAATGGCGTTATCCCGCACTCGATTCGGGATCTCCGTCCGTTCGATATGGGTAGGAAATACCGGATCGGGGTCCGGTATGACGGAATGGATAACATTATAGCACTATTACGCCCTTTTTAGACAGCCTCAGGGTTTTTTCTTCAGCTAAAAAACACCACTCTACTTAGATGCCAGCACATCAACCTTTTCGATAACGGGTTCCGACGCCAGAAGATCGTCAGCTTTAGCGATTAGTGCCGAAGCAATCTCACCTTCAAGGTGTGCTTTCTGTCCTTCCTCGCCTTCAAACGTGTCATAAATACCGAATGTAGAATCGTCTATTTTAAATGCAAACCAGTCGATGGTCATGTCTTCGGCTTCAGCCAGCGGGAGGGCACTTTTCAAAAACTCCTCTACTTCATCTTCTTTTCCGGGCTTGGCTTCTAAACGAGCTAATAGTCCTTTCTTAACAGTCATAACAGGGTGGGGTTAATTTCGATTTGTAGTGATGTTTAGCAACACGGTTGCGGCTCATAATGATTCCGGATTATTTCGAAGAACGGCTTGTAAATGCTCCTTTTAATAGAAAGGAGATCTCTCCGTGCACTCTCCGCCGGCGGATCGTTTAGTCCCCATAAGGGGCAGGCGAGATGACAAGGGCGCTGTTTGGGTACAGCGCGGCACATAAAACACAAAAGTAGGACCAGGAGCAGTGATGCGCCGCAAAAGTTATTTGTGCTGGCGGCGTGGCTATGAACCCTGCACATCTGTAAACCAGAAATGCCGCCTTTCAAACCCCAAAGCCTAGTCATGTCGAGCGCAACACCGGTGCTTTTGCGGTGTGCAGCCGAGACACCTCTCCGTTCTTAGAACTGATCTGAACAACGGCCTATGTATAATTCCTTCCGATAACGAAGAAATCCTTCCGCTCTGGCGAAACCCACGCCTTCGGTTCCCAATCTATCATCGGCAGGATGACAGAGTCGATTTATTGGTAAAGCGCGGCGTGCAAAACTCAACCCTCAAATAAATGAAGTATGATTTTGAGCCGCGGGCCAAATGACACTTGCGACGTTGCCCAAACCTTTGCAGGATGATATCTCAATCGCCTCACCGAACACACCCCCAACTTTCACAACAACCACAAGACTCTGCCAGGAGACTCTCCGTCAGCCGACGGATTGCACTCTTGCAGGTCTTGTTCACCCTGTCACTCCCTCACTCATTCTCTCCCTCTCTCCAGTCAGATTAACTGACAGGTTTGAACCAGAAATCACCCCAAAAAATTACTCTTCAAATTTCACACAATACTTAGTAGAAAAAACCGTATATTTAAGGCTATCAACTTTTCGATTATACCGGCAAAAAAGGGAGATCGGAAATAATCTTATAATCATTCGTCGTCGGGACACTTTTCGAAGGGCGAAACCATCCATTTTTATGACACAAGATATCAGAAATATCGCCATTATTGCTCACGTAGATCACGGAAAAACCACGCTTGTGGACCAGATGCTGCGGCAGAGCGGAACATTCAGAGAGAACGAGCAGGTTACCGAGCGGGTAATGGACTCGGGAGACCTCGAAAAAGAGAAGGGCATTACAATTAGCTCAAAGAATACTACCATTGTCTGGAATGATACAAAAATCAACATTGTAGACACTCCGGGTCACGCCGATTTTGGTGGTGAAGTAGAACGTATCCTTAAAATGGTGAACGGCGTAATTCTGCTCGTTGATGCTGCTGAAGGCCCCCTTCCCCAAACTAAATTCGTACTTCGAAAATCGCTCGATCTCGGATACCAGCCCATCGTGCTCATCAACAAAATTGACCGTAAAGACGCTCGGCCGGATGCCGTGCTCGACATGGTTTTCGACCTGTTTGTACAGCTCGATGCCACAGACGAACAGCTCGATTTCCCGGTTCTGTATGCCGCCGCAATTGATGGTTATGCCAAGGAAGAGCTCGAAGATGAAAATGTTGATATGGCACCGCTGTTTGATAAAATCGTGGATCACATCCCGCCGCCTGAACAGGTAATGGATGCCCCTTTCAAAATGCTGATCAGCAGCGTAGACTGGAACGACTACGTCGGCCGGATTGCGATTGGCCGTGTAGAGCAGGGCACTATCAAAACCAACCAGGAAATTGTACTTCTTGACAGAAAAGGCAATCAAAAGGCAAAAGGAAAGGCCACCAAACTCTTTACATTTAAAGGATTGAATCGTGAGCCGGTTGACCAGGCTTTTGCAGGCGACATTTTTGCGATGGCCGGCTACGAAGCGGTTGAAATTGGTGATACGCTTACAGCCATTGAAGATCCTACACCGCTTGACTATTACGACATTGATCAGCCAACAATGGCGATGTATTTCCGCGTGAACAACTCGCCTTTTGCCGGCCTGGAGGGTGATTATGTGACATCGAACATGATCAAAGACCGTCTGAATAAAGAGATACGGACCAACGTCTCTATCCGCGTTGAGCAGACCGATAACCCCGACATTTTCAGGGTAGCAGGCCGTGGAGAACTCCAGCTTTCTATCTTGATCGAGACAATGAGGCGTGAAGGTTTTGAGTTTGCTGTATCACGTCCTGAGGTGCTCTATCGTGAAGTAGACGGAAAGCTTCACGAGCCATTTGAGGAAGTAGTTGTGGATGTTCATACCGACTACAGCAACAAGGTGATTGATAACCTTCAGAAACGAAAAGGGATCATGACGTCGATGGTTCAGGAAGGAGAGAACAACCGAATTGAATTCAAAGTCCCATCAAGAGGGTTGATTGGATTTCGCGGTGAGATGCTGACCGAAACACGCGGCACCGGCATCATGCACCAGCAATTTGACGAATACGGACCGTTCGCCGGTGATATTCCCGGGCGTACCCGCGGCGCGCTGATCTCTCTCGAGAAAGGTGATGTGACACCGTACGCACTGGAAGGACTTCAGGATCGCGGTCAGTTTATCGTGCAACCGGGCGACCCTGTTTATACAGGCCAGGTTGTGGGAATTAACAATCGTGCGGATGACCTGGTGATAAATGTGGTTAAGAAGAAAAATCTGACCAACCACCGGGCCACTCAAACATCCGATTCCGTAAAAATCGGCCAGGCTAAAAAGATGAGCCTTGAGCAGTGCATCGAGTTTATCGACAACGATGAGCTGTTGGAAGTAACGCCAAAAAGCCTGAGAATCCGCAAAACGTATCTCGACCATAACGAGAGAAAGCGGGCAGAAAAAACAAAAGAGTTTGCCTAAACGTACCTCGGGTCGCCTGACCCGAGAGGTTAGGGATCCTTATTGAACAACGGCATACTAAAACACCTGCCAAGAACAGGGGGATCCTTCCGTTCCGGCGAAAAGCACGCCTCCGGTCAGGATGACAAGATCGTTGATAAGGTAGGCACGGCGCATTAAACTCAGAAAAAGAACAATGCTTGATACCGCGCCGTGAACAGCCAATGTAGTGAAGTGGATCTTAAACTCCTCCAATCACTCCATCTTTCCATCTCTCCATCTTTCCATCTCTCCCTAACTCCCTCACGTTTCAACTAATCCTTCTGTCAAAATAAAACCCCTGTTAACAAGTGTAAAACAAACACATCTAAAGGAAGGCTATTCGTATATAAAAACTTTTTTTGCTATCATTTAATGATTCACTGCTTTCGGGAAGCACCTACAGGTATGTGATTCGTTTTAGAATTGGCTTTCAGCTCTACTTATACAATCATCAGCCAGATCAACATATTGGCGTATCAATGAACACAAAATGGAATTTTGCAGGTGTTTTCTGCTATACACTGCTGCTATTAACACATTCACCTATCATGGCTCAGTCCATTGTGTCAGATCCTGCCCCTCGCGTTTACATCGACTGTAATCGGTGTGATTACAACCACATAAGACGCGAGATCCCGTTCGTGGACTATGTGAGAGAACCCGCACAAGCGGATGTTCATATATTTATTACCGATCAAGAAACAGGGGATGGCGGGCGAAGTTATGAGTTTTCATTCTTAGGTCGCCGGGAATTTGTTGATATGGATTTTGAGTTTGTGCAAACAGTGGGGCGAAATGCAACTGAAAGCGAAATACGGGAAGAAATAAATAATGTGATCCGGATGGGGCTCTTTCCTTATATGTTGCGCACGTCGGGGGCATCCGGATTTTCCCTGAGCTATGAGATGGGGGAGGAAGCTCTTTCTTCTGGCACAGCCGTTGAAGATCCCTGGAATTATTGGGTATTTGAGATCTACGCAGGATCTCTAAGTCTCGAGATGGAATCGAACCAAACCGAATTTGATTCGCGCTGGGGGTTTTTTGCCAATAAAGTGACAGAGGAGTGGAAAATTCAATTTCGACCCTATTTTAACTATTCTTATGATGAAATTGAGCGGTCTGATGATGATCAAATTCAGAGCCGCCGCCATAGGCATGGTATCGACAGTTATGCCATTCGCAGCATTAGTAATCATTGGTCAGCCGGCCTGTTTGGTGATTATCTCACCCGAAATGATCAGAATATTCGCCATCAAATAGAGATACAGCCGGGGATCGAGTACAGTTTGCTTCCATATGATATTGCCACGCGGAAAGAAATCAAATTTTCCTATAGGATAGGTTATAGTTATGCAGATTACTACGATGAGACAATCTTTAATAAACTTGACGAACATCTGCTCAATCACCGAATTACGGCTTCAGTGGGTATAGAACAGCCGTGGGGATCTATCAGTGGCGGGCTGCAAGGATCGCATTACTTTCACGATTTCGAAAAAAGAAGGGCTGAGTTCTTTGGCAGGGTATCGGTTCGTCTGTATGAGGGATTAGAGATGAGTGCCGGTGCCAGTTTTGAGGTGATTCGCGATCAGTTGTCTCTTCGCCTCGGAGATGCAAGCCTGGAGGATGTACTGTTGCGGCAGCAGGAATTATCGACAGACTTTGAGCTTTCGGGTTTTATCGCCCTCTCCTACACGTTTGGATCGGATTTCGCCAATATTGTAAATACTCGATTTTGACCCATGACACTCGCGAAAAACAAGCTTAAAGCAACAGCCCATATGATTATTTCCCGGCCCGGAGTTCATTATGTGGTGATTTTCATTGCTGGTCTGTTGTTAGCAGGTCCGGCAGAAGGCCAGTCGCTTGCGAATTCACCCGACGGGCATTCCATCAGTGTGTATGGAGGAGCTGGTATCTCAACACTCGGACCTGGCATTTCAGCAGGTATTACTGCTAGAAATGGGGGACACCAATTTATCTTTCGGGGAGTAAGCACCGATATGGAACCGGCAAGTGAAACATGGGAGATCGCGGTCTTATATGGACGAGTGATTATGTTTCGTGCGCTTCACCTATCCGCGGGAGCCGGGGTTGGAGTTGTTGGTGGCAGGGGCTATACACAGTTTTTTGCGAGCGGTAAAGAAGAGAATCTTGATACAATGATCGGGTTCCCGCTTGACGGCCGAATTGTATGGAAGCCTGTTCGGCAAGCAGGACTCGGCCTCAATGGTTTTGCCAACGTGAATACTGTTCAGCCATTCGGGGGAGTCGCCCTGACACTGCATCTGAGTATTTGACAAATAAAATAATCTGGCCGCCAACATCGATAGGATGATCGTGCTCACCCACTAAAAGGTTGAACTCAAACTCGCTTCTTCGCACTTTCAATCCATCACTTCATCTCTCTTTTTTCTTCGGTCACCGGTCCTCCGTCTCCCGTCATTCTTCCCTCATCCAATCACTCTTTCACAACAACCACAAGACTCTGCCAGGAGACTCACTGTCGTTCGGCACTCTTGCAGGTCTCGTTCACCCACTCACTCCATCTCTCATTCACTCCATCACAAATTCCCAAACCACCTGATCAACCAATCAATCTAATTAACCATCGTGTGCTGCGATGCAGTCATTAGATCACGCCAGGTTCTGTTAAAGCGACTGGTTTCATCGAGGACCTTCATCCCGCTTAGTTTATAGGTCTCCAAAGCGGTTTCGCGACAGGTTTGAGCCAGAGAGCTGGCGGTTTTATTGACGCGGGAGATGCGGGCTTGAGAGCCTTGAAGTGTGTCGCTGCATTCTTTCCATAGCTGTGAAACACTATCGTGAAGGGTCGTGCGATTATGATGAAGCCTTTCAATAGACTCGCGAATCGTCAGGGGCTGACCAATATGCTGTTCGGCTTCATCAAGAAAAGCAAACGTCATGCCCAGGATAGAAGAGGCGATGGCGGCAGGTGCATAGCCCATAAATGGATAGTGAAATAGTGGCTTGCCCTCGTGTTCGGGGCGGGGTTCAAGTACAAACGATCGTTCTTCAGAGATTTCAAGATCGGTGACGCTGAAATCGTGGCTGGCTGACGCTTTGAGTCCGAAGCTCCTCCAGGTATCGAGCTTCTCGATTTCATCAGGCAGAAAAGCCATGGCACGGATCTCGGGTTCGTTGGCTGGGTTATTTGTTCTATTCTCAACCCTGCAATTTGCGGTGAATAGGGTGGCGTGATGAATACCACTAATATATTTCCAGCGTCCGTTAATACGATATGTACCCTCGCCAGTGTATTTGGCAGTTCCGGCAGGATAGCCCGATCCGGCCGTAAATGCGGCAGGGTTACGAAAGATTTTCCGGGCAAATTCCTGGTCCATAAAGGCACTGAAAAGTCCTGCACCGGCGCCCAGTTTAACCGTCCACCCAAAACTGCCGTCCAGGCGGGAAGCTTCCTCATAAAAATCGAGCTGATTCGGCACCGGCATCTCATGGCCGCCCATAGATTCGGGAACCGACAGGTGAAATAGTTTTTTCCTCTCTGCCAGCTGTAGAAGTTTTGGCGTAAATGTACCGGCCGCCTCAGCCTTCGGGGCTTGTTGCTTGATGAGTTCTTCCTCTTCAGACGTAAAAAACGGTTTCTTCATGAATAGCAGTAATTTAGCGTGTGATAATAAAACGAGAAAGAAGATAAGGAATGGAGAGTATAGTAATGTTCAAAAAGTTCAACTTGGAGAAGGGGAAAAAAGAGAAAGGTGTGACGGAGAGGCTGTGGAACTATTCAATTGTTAAACCGATGGACAAATGACCTTACTAGACTTACTCATTCACTACCAACTCTTTCTCAAAATCATCAGTTTTACTATGCGCAAAAGCATAACACTCAATCATTCAACAACAGAGTTTTTCCAGCGATTACGAATGTGGATGGGGCGGAAAAAAACAGGAGAGGTCAACCTGTTGCTTGGAAGAAAAGTTTTACTTGAAGTTGTTCTTATAAAGATACAGGCTTTTGACCCACTCGGCCAAACAAGATTATTTATGTATTAGTAATGTATGTTAAAATGTAAGCGATATATGTTCAGGTACTATAAAAGTATAGTAAAGGTAGCTCAAAATATGTCTCTGTAAAAGAAAAAAGTTCAGGATTGTAATAGAATAGTATTCATTTGAGAGTTTTATTTAACTTGGAGAAGGCTTTGTAAAACGGGGGCTTTTTTAGTTACGCCCTCCGTTCGCCCTTTATATGCTCATTACTGTTTTGGAGATCCCGTACCGGAGTAAGGGATAACTGTTGATAAGGTTTTGCAAAGCTCTCTGGTTCAGATAGTTCTGTCTGCCTTTCCCATTCCACTTTAAACCGACCGAACGGCTAAGATACAGGTTACGTGATTGATTTCGCCATATGTAACTTACGCTCTATTTATTACATTGAAGTGTCAACTACAACAGCATATAGTCTCAAAATCTATGGCAGAGTCATCAGCAGGGTCGTTGCAAGAGCAGGTTGAGGAACAAGAATCCACCGTCCAGCAGAAATATGGAACTTTTGGCGGAGTGTTTGTGCCTACGCTCCTTACAATCCTTGGTGTGATTCTATTTGTACGTCATGGCTGGGTAATTGGTAACGCCGGCCTGCTTGGAGGGCTGGGGATTGTCACCATCTCATTTGTAATTGTAACGTTCACGGCGCTTTCTATGTCGTGCATCACCACTAACATTAGGATAAGAGCGGGGGGCGCCTATTCCATTATTTCGCAATCACTTGGACTTGAGGTAGGCGGCAGCGTAGGCATACCGCTATACCTGGCACAAACGTTCGCCATTACGATGTATATTTTTGGTTTCAGAGAAGGCTGGCTGTACATTTTTCCCGATCACCCGGCGCTGGCGGTAGACGTCATCGTATTTACCATTTTATTCATCGTAGCTTTTCTGAGTGCCAGGCTGGCGTTTCGAATTCAGTATATCATCCTGGCAGTTATTATTGCAGCCTTGCTATCTATTGTCGCCAGTGTCTTTTTCGGGGTGATGCAGTACGAACCTCAGTGGGTGGGAGAATTTCCGGGGTCGCAAGTGGGGGATTCTACCGGCGTCAGTTTCTGGGTCGTGTTTGCTGTTTTCTTTCCCGCTGCAACTGGTATTATGGCCGGAGCGAACATGTCTGGCGAGCTTAAAAATCCTAAAAAAAGTATTCCTTTAGGCACCATCTCCGCAATCCTGATTTGTTATGTCGTTTATGTTCTCAGCGGCTACTGGCTGTCGACCGTGGCCACGCCGGAGGAGTTGGTAACGAATTACAACGTGATGATTGATTACGCCTTTTCGCCGCCGGCGGTTTTAGCCGGGCTTCTGGGTGCCACGTTTTCCTCAGCGCTGGCCTCTATCGTGGGGGCTCCGCGTATACTCCAGGCGCTCGGTGACCACCGTATTTTTCCCGGCGGTGAGCTGTTCTCCAAACTGGCTGGAAACGGTGAACCTCGCAATGCTATCCTTCTCACGGGAGGCATAGTCCTTGCGACGCTCATGGTGCGCGATCTCAATACCATTGCGCCGCTTATCACCATGTTTTTTCTGATTACATACATGATGATTAACCTGGTCGTGCTGATCGAGCAGCGGATGGATATGGTAAGCTTTCGCCCGACCTTCCCGGTGCCTCGATTTGTCCCGCTAATCGGCACGCTTGGATGCCTGTTTACAATGTTCATTATCAACGCAACGTTTGGCCTAATCGCAATAGCATTTGTGATTTCCGCCTATCTCTATCTTACCAATCGTCACCTGAAAGTGCCCTATGGCGATATGCGTAGCGGGCTGTTTGTGTCTCTGGCTGAATGGGCTGCGAAACGGGTGTCACTGCTTCCTGAGGAAAACGAACGGGCCTGGAAAGCAAATTTACTGGTGCCGGTGCAGAGTTCGCGGGAGCTGAGGGGCAGTTTCAGCCTGATACGCAATCTTGTATATCCGAAAGGGTCTATCAAACTCATTGGAATTGCCGAGAAGTCGGATACCGATAAAATAAGGGATGACCTGTACACTCTTGCCAGTTCATTTAGCCGGGAAAACGTATATACACGCTGGTCGGTCATTGACTCTTCTCACTATAAAGAAGCGATGCTCAACTCGCTGCAAACCCTGCAGGGTACATTTTTTAAACCAAATATCCTGTTTCTCAGGGTCACCAATGACAGAAGTAAAGATGATGTGATTCAATCAGTCATTGAAGAAATCAGTAATTATGATATGGGGCTGCAGCTTTATTTTGAAGATCCCCTGGCTCAGCTTGGCCGCCAGGCTAGTATAAATGTTTGGATAAGAGAACAAAGTCCGGAATGGAATCTGGATATGGAACTGGGCAATATTGACCTGGCACTGCTATCTGCATTCAAGCTCAAGAAAAACTGGAATGCTGAAATGCGGGTAATCACCGTTGTTGAAGAAGCAGAGGTAGAAAACGCATATGTGTACCTGGAAAATCTGCTGGACGTGGCCCGGCTGAAAGATGCAATTCCACATGTCGAACTCGGAACCTTTGAAGAGGCTCTGCAAACCGCACCCCAGGCAGATGTAGATTTCTTTGGTCTTCCTCCAAAACCTGTGATAGATGAACTTCGCACCTACGTTGAACTCACCCGGTCCGCCTGCGTGTTTGTGGCCGACTCCGGTAATGAAAGTATACTGGCGTGATTGAGTCTGGTTAATGGGGGGACTAAAAGCCCCGTCAAAATTCCAGCCGATAACAAGGAGACCCCTCGGCTGCGCTCGGGGTGACAATTGTGCCAGGATTGTTAAGCGCGGCGCGCAAAGCACATAAATAGAGCCAGGTTTAGTCTCACGCCGCGTGCCAGGTTATGTTGGCGGCGCGGGAAAGAGTGTTGCATGCTTCTGACTTGGAAGCACCACCCTTGTCATTAGAAATCACCTTGTCATATAGAGCTCCGAATTTTGCCCCAAAAACCGATGCAACACCATTTAAGAGGAGACAGGGGAAATCCAGGCTCAGGCTCACTAAATATATTAAAGGAGAAAAGTGTCCGGCCTTGATGGGTGAAGGGATTGCATAGTTTGCACCACAGCACGGGTGAAATCGCAATGAGCGCTCACACAGTGAGCATTCTCATTGTGTACCCGTGCGGGCAAACTGTGCCCGGAAGCCATCACAGCCGGGAGGTTTTGCATACTTTTGGCGGTCCAAAAGTATGAGGCTTAAAGATGATGCTAAGATTCTGAAATTGTTGAAATCTGTTTAAAAACGATACTTTTCCAAATCTGTCACTGGTAGCCCCTAATTTTGCTCCAAAAAAAGGGCAACACCATTCATTAGGTGACAGAATGCGTATTCATGTCCAGGATTGGTGTGCGTTTTTCGGTTATGGGTAGTGATGCGTTTCAGGTAAATTTAACTTTTAGAAACACTTATTCAGCTCATGATGTATCCACGGATTAGACTCTCCTTAGCCCCTTCGATTGGATCCGTTTCTTCTGTAAATCTATCTGCCTTGGGGCGCCTTATCTTTCCGTGCTTTCCAACCCCGCACTGCGCGTCGAATAAAACACGGCGCTCGTACGGGGCTACGAAGCTGTCGCCCCTATCGGGGCTTTTTGTTACGCGTTGACGCGTAACCGGATGTATGTTAGCAGATTATGAAATATGTGATCAAAAATTTGAAGCCTAAAAGCAACATTTTTTAAAAACAGTCATTGGTAGCGAAACACCTGAGCTTTCCCGGTGTGAAGTCGAGATACCTGTCCGCCAACCCGGCTGATCTCCTTGTTCTTTGGACTAACCTAAACAAAGCCCCGTCAAAACCCTCTGTAAATTCTCAACTTCAGAGTCTGACAAAGTTGAAATAATTAATTTTGTGATTCGCCAGTTCAGCAGTCCATTTTCTCCTTTAAAAGTAGAAATGTGTTTCATGAAAATTACCTTTAGATTCAGGTATCACTGCCAAAAGAGCTATTTTAATCATCAACTGTAAAACAAAGAATGTATTCTGTCTGATGAAAGAATTAATAAGTAAATACTGGCTTAACAGGATTCTGCTTACCATTGTTGTAGTTATAGCCATTATTCTTGTATACGCCGAGATATTTATGTGGTCAATGGCGTTAATCGAAGGCCGTGAGGTTACGTTTTCACAATCCATGCAGGTGGTGGTAGAATCCCTGACGACCAGCGGCTATGGGGGATTTGCTCCATGGAGCAGCAATTTCATGAACTACTTTGTCCTGTTGATGAATTTAACAGGTGTATTGCTGGTGTTTATCGCTTTTCCCGTGTTTTTTCTGCCGATGCTGAGAAATGCAGTTGAAAAAAGTGCGCCCCGGTCTGTATCTAAAAAAGATCACGTGATCATCTGCGGTTATTCCACACATGCAGAGGTGTTGGTAAAAGAGCTTAATTCTCGCGAACAGGAGTATGTTATTATTGAAGCCGATGAAGATCTCGCTCTTGATCTGATTTCCTCGGGATATGAAATGATGGTCGGGGATGTTGAATCAGCCGAGGATTTGGAGGCTGCCGGAGTTGAACATGCTAAAGCAGTTGTCACGCAATCTGAGATAGACGTGACCATCAGCATTATTTTTACGATCCGGAATAAGTATACATCCATAAAAGTCATCGCAATTGCGGAAGATGAGAATATGGAGGTTTACTATCGGCTTGCAGGGGCTGACATGATCATTTCTCCCCGTCAGCTGGTTGGCAAAAGTCTTGCCATTAAAGTACCGGCCGTCTCCATCAACGATAGTGTAGAAATTGATAACACCATCGAGCTGGTCGAAATTGATATTGAAGAGGGGAGTGAGCTCTGCAATAAAACCGTTGAAGAGGCAAATCTGCTCGATGAATACCATGTAAACATAATCGGGGCCTGGATCAACGGTGAGTTCATCAGTCCGGTGTCGATTGACCTTGTGCTCGATTCTAAAACAAGAATACTGGTCGCGGGTGATAAAGATGAACTTGAAAAACTAACCAAAATAGCAGAAGCCAGGGCGCGTCATTTTAAGCGTAATAAGGTTCTTATATTTGGATACGGCCAATCCGGGCGAGCGGCGGTTTCTCTATTAAATGAAACCACGATTGACGTGAAGATCGTCGATATCGAAGAAAAAGAGGGGGTAGATATCGTTGGGGATGTGCGGGTTGCCGAAACATTGGAGGAAGCCGGAATCGAGGAGACCTCAGCTATTATCATCACCGTACAGGAAGATACTACGGCCATTTTCTCGACGCTGATGGCCCGGAGTATGAATCCTGATGCCCGAATCATTGTGCGTGCCAATAAAATAGAGAACGTGAAAAAACTCTACCATGCCGGAGCCGATTATGTCCAGTCCCTGGCAACGGTGAGCGGACGTATGCTTGCGTCCTGTATATTTGAAGATGAAACGTCACTGGCCGCAGAGAAACAGATCGACCTCGTTCAGCTGCCTGCGGGGAATTTGGTAGGCCAGACCCTCATACAAAGTGACGTACGGTCTGAAACAGGATGTACAATATTAGCTGTTGTTCGCGGTGATGAAAGGATTACCTCGCTGGATCCCCAAAAGTTCGAGTTCAAAGAAGGAGACGAAGTGATTGTAGCCGGCACCGATGCAAGCATCCACCAGTTTGAGAAAAAGTATCTGAATTGATGGGGTAGGTTTGAGGTTTATCTTAAACAACGCCTAATCAAACCCCCTTCCGATAACAAGGAGATCCCTCGGTTTCGTACGTCATTTATTTGGCGGCGTAGCGGTGAACCTTACACATCTCTGAACCAGATATGCCGCCCATTATATGAAGTGAAGTCTGTCATATCGATCCCCTAATTTTGCCCAAAAGCCGGGCAACACCATTTGAAAAGTGACAGGATTAATTCTCCCCTTGCTTGGGACTCGCCGGTTAAAGCCTTGGTCAAACCCCTGCCAATAACAAGGAGATCTCTCCATGTGCTCTCTTCGTTCGCTTAGTCGAGATGACAGGTTCATTTTTGAATGAGGGCGCGGCGCTCAAAGTGCAAAAGTAGAACCAGGTTTTATTTTGCGCTGCGTGCCAAATTACATTGGCGGCGCAGGAAAGGATATTGCAAAAGTAGGAATTGGACGCGCCGCCCTCACTATTAAGAACCCGCCTGTCATGTCGAGTAAGCGATCCGTTGGTAAACGGTGAGCGCACCGAGACACCTCTGTCCGCCCTCCGGCTGATCTCCTTACTCTTAGATCCATCTTAATCAAAGCTCCATCGAAACTCCTTTCGATAAACGGGAGATTTCGCTATCGCGTTCAAAAGATGAGCTCCGCTCTGGCACGAAAAAACACGTGCTGCCGGTCGAGATGACATGGGCACTTGTGAAGTAAGGCACGGCGCTCAAAGTGCAATATTGGAACCAGGTTTATTACGCGCCGCGTGCTAAGTTACATTGGTGGCGCGGGAAAGAATCTTGCGAAAGTAGGAATTGGATGCGCCGCCCTTATTATTAAAAACACCCCTGTCATGAGCGAAGGCCTGCTTTTTTGGCCGGAGCCGAGACATCTCCTTGTTCTTGGAACTCACCTAAGCAAAGCCTCTCCAAAACTCCTGCCCCATCACAAGGAGATCAGCCGGCTGGCGGACAGGCCCCTCGCGTGTCCACCGAAGCTTTAGCGCAGGATTGGGGCTTTGCTGTTGCTGTGCTCGGGGTGACAGGGGCGCTGATGGACTAATGTGTCAGGCGCATAAAACACAAAAGTAGAACCGCGAGCGATATCTTGCCGAGCAAAATAAAACCTTCACTGCTATCTTGAACGATGAAAAGCGCACGCCAACAGAGCAGTTTTGGGACGCGTATGATGCTATGAAGAAGCAGGACAAGATCCTGAGAGACTGCCTCGATGGATACTCAAAATCCGATATGGGTATGCATATCCTCCTGTTGCTCGGTCACGGCCTGATGAAAGAGCAGGACCTTGACGAATTTAGCGATGAACTACGAGAATGGGTCATCAAAGTAAGAAAGTAACTGGGAGTCTGCTTTCGGTCTGTTTCACGACGCCCGCCAACGCAGCGTTTTACAGTTTCACAGTTACACAGTTCACCAGTTCAACAATTCCACAGCATAGTTTTATCAGCGAATAGAAACTTGATAGGGCAAAGGAGGAGAATAGAAAATGACGCGTTGCTAAAAAGACGTGCTTTGTTTGAAGCAACTTCTAATAACATACAGCTATTGGACCCACTCGGCCAAATGGGATTTACAATGTATAGGTAATAGTAGTTTGATGTTGATCTATATACAAATATAAAAATGCAATATAAGTCTATTGACAGTCTGCATGCGATAAGCTGACACCAATTGAAACGATTGTTTTGATAGCAGGCGGCTTGATAGGAGAGTGGGGATTGATTTGGATAGTGATGTCGCTTTTTTATGGGCAAAAAATCTCGACAGTTACACAGTTCACCAGTTCAACAATTCCACAGCATAGTTTTATCAGCGAATAGAAACTTGTAGGGCAAAGGAGGAGAATAGAAAATGACGTATTGCTCAAAAGACGGGCTTTGTTTAGGGCAACTCTTAATAACATACCGCTATTTGACTCACTTGGCCAAACGGGATTTACAATGTATAAGTAACAGTAAGTTGATGATAGTCTATATGTTTATATAGCCATTTAAAACTTATCTATTGACAGTCTGTATGTGATGAGCTGATACCAATGGGAAGGATTTTTTGACGACCGTCGGCTTGATGTGAGAATTGACGTAGCTCTATATAGTGCCGGTACTTACTGATATACAGACAACAGTTCCACAATTCAACAGTTCACCAATTTCACAATTTATCCATCTCCCCATGACACGCATTTCCCGTAAAAATGTATTTTGATCTAATTTTTATTAGTTTCTGTTATGAAAGAGATCACACTGAGTATACCTAAAGATTTTGACCTTGATGAGGGGGAAACAAAAAAATTCCTTGCGGCCAAATTGTATGAAGCAGGCAAGCTCACTTTAGGCCAGGCAGCAGAAATGGCAGAACTTTCAAAAACAGAATTCGCCGATATACTTTCCATCTACGGTGTGTCTCTGATCAACTATTCTCTTTCTGAAATCCTCAGGGATGCAGAGCAATTCTGATTCAATTCTTCCGGATACAAGCTGTCTTATACTTCTTTCCAAAATCGATGAACTTGGGCTCTTGAAACTACCCGGCAGAACGGTAGTTACGACTCCAACGGTGGCGGTAGAGTTCAAGACTGCACTTCCGGTATGGATGAAAATCGAAGAGCCACTCCCTGGTCTGTATCAAAAAATAAACAAACTGAAACTCGACAGGGGAGAAGCAAGTGTTCTTGCCTTATCTCTTTCAATCGATAATTCAATTGTGATAATTGATGATCTTAAAGGGAGAAAAGCTGCCGATAAGCTCAAGGTGCGTTATTCAGGTACATTAGGTTTAATCAAAAGTGGTTTAATTCCCCGACCCTCTGGGTCGGAAAAGACAAAAGTCCCCCTTTGAAGGGGGAAGCGAACGGAGTGAGTCGGGGGATGACTTTCTGAGTTTTGAACTATCAAATAACTTGGTTCTGATCCACAATGAATCATCCCCCATTGCCCCCTTCAAAGGGGGACACTCCAAAATAAACTCCATATTGACCAAAAAGTTATGGTGTTCTAATTTGATACCTCGCGGGCTCTGCCCCGAGGTAGTTCATTTTTACGAGCAAAAAAAGAGGGAATTATCTCCAGTGTAAAGCCCATTCTTAGAAAGATCGATGAAACAAATTTCAGAATTGATAAAAACCTCCTTAATACCATCATGAAGGAAGCGGGTGAATAGTAGTACAACCGATAATGCCCAAATCATTCCCAGTCTAACAGCCACTGTTTTTCTTGTTGCGCAAAATTTCGGTGAACAGCGAGGGACAATTCACCAGTTCAACAATTCCACAGCATAGTTTTATCAGCGAATAGAAACTTGGTAGGGCAAAGGAGGAGAATAGAAAATGACGTATTGCTCAAAATACGGGCTTTGTTTAAAGCAACTCCTAATAAAATACAGCTATTTGACCCACTCGGCCAAATGGGATTTACAATGTATAGGTAATAGTAGGTTGATGGTTATCTATATACATATATAGATATGTAAGATAAGCCTATAGACGGTCCGAATGCGATAAGCTGACACCAATTGAAACTGATAGCAGGCGGCTTGATAGGAGAGTGGGGATTGATTTGGATAGTGATGTCGCTTTTTTATGGGCAAAAAATCTCGACAGTTAAACAATTCACCAGTTCAACAATTCCACAGCATGGTTTAATCAGCGAATAGAAACTTGGTAGGCAAAGGAGGAGGATAGAAAATGACGTATTGCTCAAAAAACGGGCTTTGTTTGAAACAACTCCTACAACGTACAGCTATTTGACCCACTTGACCAAACGTAATTTACAATGTACATGTAATGATAGGGTAATAGTTGAATAGTAGATTTTGGTATGCCATTAACAGTGCATTTAAGATAGGTAATATTGCATCCTATTCTGCTATACCGGATTTTAATTTGAACCAATCTCTCCGATCCACTGCCCGCAAATTGAAAATCCAAGCAATAGTGCTATTCAAAAATGGAATCGTTGATGTCCAAAGTCTATCCAGGCCCACAAACAATTCTACAGGTCCACGATTCGACGATTCCACTTTTCCTCTTTCTCTCCGTCACTCTCTCACTCCATCATACCTACAACATCCTAACATTATACCCTTTCTCTAATAAGAACTCTGCTACAGAACCGCTCGCATTTACATCCAATAAAAACTTCACAGCTATACCATATCTACGATTTCCTCTCCGCTAACCAATCGTTTGGCATATAGCAAAGCAGCACGAATATCATTCGTTTCAAGTTCAGGGTAATCCTCTAATATTTCCTGTACGGAAGCTCCTTTTGCCAACAGATCTAGAATCATTTCAACGGATATTCTCATTCCGCGAATGGTTGGTTTTCCGGTTAATACTGACTGATCAAATGTTATTCTTTGAAGCAATTTTTCAGATTTCATGATCTTGAGATAGACTAAAATTATATATCAAATTACATTCGATTCGGGAAAAAATGAAAACCTAAACAAGTTTCTGGATATACATGATTTTCAGACAGGAATACCGATATCAGAAATTGTGACCGTCAATATTTTTGATCCGCAGGTATATGATCGGTTTGCCCATCCCTATGACAGTACCAGCAACAATTAAAGCATGCCGTATCTTATAATGGAGTCTCTGAATAATTTGATTTTGCCTGCACTCAGAATCGCGACAAACAGTTCGACAGTTCCACAATTCAACATTGCACGTAAGTATAATACTCAAAAGTTCAACGGCACAGTTCCACAGTTCCACAGTTCAACAAATCCACAGCATAGTTTTATCAGCGAATAGAAACTTGGTAGGGCAAAGGAGGAAGGTAGAAAATGAAGTATTGCTTAAAAGAAGGGCTTATGTTTCATAACAACTCCTACTAATATACAGGCATTTACCCCACACGGACAAATGAGATTTTTATTGTATAAGTGATGATAGTCTAATATTATATAATATATAATCAAAGCAAAGTAAAAGCAGTCAATAAATAGCCTTCATGACAGCACATGAATACTTATTTATCAATTTTTTTAAGACCGACGGCTCTATGGGAGAGTTAGTGTGGCCAGAGGCAGTGCCTGATGTTTATCAGCTTAAATAAAACAATTCGACAGTTCCACAATTCATCCATCACCTTAACCATGAAAATCCAAAATTGTATTTTAAATATTCATGGAACTAATTTAAATTAACCATGAAATTCAAAATCAAAAACTGGGTTTTTCATGAAGGACACAATTCAAAGATCAAAGAAAAATGCGATCATTGAGCTTCTGGAAAACTTTCCGGTCGTAGCTCTGACAGGTGCTCGACAGGTTGGGAAAACCACCTTAGCAAAACATATTGCCAAAGAATTTTATGGCAAGACGCTGCATCTCGATCTTGAATCTCCCCGGGATGAAGGAAAGCTTGCAGATCCGGAACTCTTTTTTGAGCGATTTGATGACCACCTGATCATTATTGATGAAATACAGCGAAGACCCGACTTATTTTCCATTCTTCGGTCTGTCATTGATCGCGACCGACGACCCGGTAGATTTTTGCTTCTGGGATCTGCATCACCTGTCTTAATTCGGGAATCCTCGGAATCCTTGGCGGGCCGGATCACCTATGAAGAATTAACGCCTTTCACGTGGCCGGAAATATCGGCTCAATATGATATTCCCCGGCTTTGGATCCAGGGAGGTTTTCCTGAAGCATTTTTGACTGACAAAAAATCCTACCGGCAACGCTGGCTTCAGGATTACATTCGCACGCTAATCGAACGTGACCTTCCGATGCTTGGATTGAATACAGATCTCGGAAAGCTAAAGAACTTTCTGAAAATGCTGGCTCACCAAAACGGTCAGCTTTTGAACCAGGAGAACCTGGCACGATCCGTAGGTGTGTCATCACCCACCATCTCAAAGTATCTCGATTATCTTGAATACGCATATATAATTCGCAGATTACAGCCCTGGCATCGGAATGTAAAAAAAAGGCTGGTTAAATCGCCAAAGGTCTACATAAGGGATACGGGAGTTCTTCATGCACTGCTTAATATCGACAGTGAGGAATCTCTTCGCGCTCATCCTGCTGCAGGAGGGTCATGGGAGGGATTCGTTTTGCAACAAATCCTTGCAACCGCACCCGATACGTACTCCTTTTATTTTTACCGCACGCACCAGGGAGCGGAAGCTGACCTGGTTGTGGTAAAAGATGAAAAACCACTGATGTGTATCGATATTAAGCTCAACCAATCGCCTAAACCATCAAAAGGATTCCACAACGTCATCGAAGACAATCAAACCACCCGAAACGCTATAATTACGCCCGGCAGTGACCGCTACCCAGTGCATGAACACATTGATGTAGTGGGGATAGAAAAGTTTTTGGAGAATTGGAGTGGCGAAGGGGAGTCCCTGATTGATTGATGCGTAATGCAGGAAAAATGTGACTGACAAATCAGATATCATTGAAAATCGAGAGTAGTCTGTGGGATTGTTGAATTGTGAAGCTGAGTAGAAGATATCTTTCTGTGATTATAGTCATCTTGAATAACTGTTTTTCAAGACTTCTGCCTATAATCGTAATCGCGGTGGAAAAGATGAACTCCGTTTCGGCTAAAAAACGCGGCCTGCGGTCGAGATAACAAAATCACGGTGAGGGCAGAGCACGGCGCACAAGACACAGACATCGAACTGAATCCTCCACAGCGCCGCAGAAAATAATTCACCAGTTCCACGATGTCACAGTTCGACAGTGTAGATCTATTTCAGCGATTAAAGATGCTGTCAGGGTGGGAGAGAGGCAAGAGTTTTGAACAGCTGCTATCGAGAGAGGCTTTTGTTTTTGGCAACTCCAATTAATATACAGGCATTTCCCCCACACGGACAAATGAGATTTTTATTGTATAAGTGATGATAGTCTAGTGTTATATAATATATAATCAAAGCAAAGTAAAAGCAGTTTATAAATAGCCTTCATGACAGCACATGAATACTTATTTATCAATTTTTTTAAGACCGGCGGCTCGATGGGAGAGTTAGCGTGGCTGGAAGTGATGCCTGATGTTGATCGGCTTAAAGAAAACAGTTCAACAGTTCAACAGTTTGTCAGTTAACCAGTTCAACAATTCCACGATCCATTTTAAACAAAGCCTCTCCAAAATTCCCGCCAATCGCATGGAGATCAGCCGGTTGGCGGACAGACCGCTCGGCTGCGCCCGGTGTGACAAGGAGCCCGCAGGGTAGAACACAGCGCGCAAGAGACGGAAATAGAACCGGATTCCCCACGGCGCCGCGATAGTCATTTAAACAGGCGGCGTAAGACGAATTCGTGCAAAAAATCAGAGTCAGATACGCCGCCCGTCATAATAATTCTCCTTTGTCATATTGAGTAAAAGATCCGCCGGCTGGCGGAGAATGCACCGAGATATCTCCCTGTGCTGGGATCCATTTTAAACAAAGTCTTTTCAAAACTCATACCGATAACCAGGAGATCTCTCCGCGCGCTCATTTTATTCGCTTAGTCGAGATGACAAGGGGACTGGTTAAGAAGAGCGCGGCGCACAAAACACAGAAATAGAACCAGGCTTACCACCGCGCCGCAGAAAATAACGAATAGATTAGAATCAAGCCCCGTTTCAGTTCCACAGTTCAACAATTTCACAATTCCACAATTCAACCGGCTCTCCCTCACTCCCTCACTCCTTCACAACAAGCACAAGACTCTGCCAGGAGCTCACTGCGTTCGCACTCTTGCAGGTCTTGTTCTCTCCATCACTCCCTCATTCACTCCCTCACTCCATCTCTCCCTCAATCAATTTCAGTTTCACATAAAATCTCATAAAGGTCACCCGTATCGTATAGCCGATCGGTAAAGTAGTGACGTGCGAAACTGCTCTCCCCCTCAACGTATCCTCGTCCCTGGTCGTAAAAGATGTTACCGCACATGCCCATGTATCCGCCGGGACCGGTTGTGTGATACTCGACCATGTGGACAAAGGTGATCTCCCAGAAATCCGGCGCCATGGGTTCTGCGAAGAGGTACTGCAGGGCTGCCACGCGGTCCACCCGTTCGAGTTCGGTGTCGTCAGGGTAGGATATCTCCAGGATAATCATCCCGTGACGGACGTCCTTAAGCTCTGTGATCATGCATTTATGGAAGTAGCCCAGGGTTCTTGCTGCATTGCCTGCGAAACTTTCCTGAAGCTGCTTACCCGGATTATTCACGAAGATAAGTGTGATTCTTTATAGCTGATACCGCTGATGGCGTTGTCATTGTCATTGAATGGCTGCATGTGTAACAAAGGTTATGTGCCGGGTTTGATTGTTACACCAAGATCATGTGCCTGAGATGGGCCCCGTGGTTTGAATGGCTGAATGCAGCCAGTTCCACATCGCTGAACCACCGTGCCCGGGAAGGTCGGTTGGCAATCCGCCGGAAGTTCCGATGGATTTCTTGATGTTGTTTGATAAATAAAAGTAGGGGGTTTGCCAGAACAGGACAAATTAGAAAATGTAGAGAGACCTATACTTATAAAAGAGTAGCATCAAATAAACAGTTCGACAGTTCAACAATTCACCAGTTCCATAATTTACCACTTCACCTAAAAACCTCACAGCTACACCATATCTACGATTTCTTCTCCGCTAACCAATCGTTTGGCATATAGCAAAGCAGCACGAATATCGTCCGTTTCAAGTTCAGGGTAATCCTCTAATATTTCCTGTACGGTGGCTCCTTTTGCCAACAGATCGAGAATCATTTCAACGGATATTCTCATTCCGCGAATGATTGGTTTTCCGGTTAATACTGACTGATCAAATGTTACTCTTTGAAGCAATTTTTCAGATTTCATGATCATGAGATAGACTAAAATTATGTATCAAATTACATCCGATTCAGGAAAAAAGAAAACTGAAGGAAGTTTCTGAATAAAAATGGCTTTCAGACCGGAATTCCGATATCAGAAATGGTTACCGTCAATATTTTTGATCCGCAGGTTTATGATCGGTTCGCCCATCCGGTTGACAGTGCCAGCAACAAGTAAAGCCTGCCGTATCTTATAATGGAGTCTCTGAATGATTTGATTTTGTCTGCACTCAGAATCGTGACAAACAGTTCACCAGTTCCACAATTCAACATTGCGCGTAAGTGCAATACTCAAAAGTTCAACGGCACAATTCCACAGTTCAACAGTTCCACAATTCATCCATCTCCCCATCTCCCCATCTCTCCCTCACTCCATCACCCAAACCCTCCCTCACCCAAATTTGCCAAATTGACAGAAACCCCACCCCCCAAAACTACCCGCCATTTCCACCCCGTTCATCGCCTAACCAACGCCACACCCAGTCCAAAATTTCTTGGACTTGGTACGGACTTGGTATGGAGATGGTCCGGACTTGATACGGAGCGATCAGGCGATCACAGAGTAGCTTCCGAACTCTTCCCGACTGCCATTTTGACTTATTTTTGAGTTGATGGATACCAGCGGTTTCCGGGGCCTAACAAATTCATAAATAGGGGAGTGGCTGTTCCACTGTTTGAAAACTTCCAATTCCACTATTCACCTAATTTACCAACCACCAAATTCCCTAATCCACTAAACACCAAATCAACTAATCACTAAATCCCTACAAATTTCTGATGCCTCCAATCCAGTTTTTCCGAACCGGCCAGGCTCCTTTAGAAGAGGGGAGGATGAACATTTGATAGTCGGTAAGGAATCAATTGATTGTGAATGTTCTTAACCAGTGATCTAATTCTTTTTCCGAATTAAAATGATAATCTCCATCATTCAATCCTTTCCAAAACCCTTCAAAACTTAGTACCGAATTAAATACTCTGAATGAAACTCCTTTGTAGTTAAAAACACGAACAACTAATTCGTATTCATCGCTTGAAATTTGTATTGTTTCAATTGTTTTATTAGCGGTTAAATACTCACAATTGGTTTGATCGATTTGATTCATAACTTTCAATTTTTGTTAACAGCAGTAGCTTTATAAATATCTGCTGGAAGTGGCTCTTCCACTTTCCACACAATGTCCATAGGCTGAGAACCTTCCCATTTTTTTAAACTTACTGGACCTACAAAAAAGTATGGTTCAGTTTCTCTCCTTTCGTCACGTCTTTGATTTCTAATGAATAGTAGTGGTGTAATTCCCTTTTCTCTATGTTCTAAATGGCGAATGCCCTTTTTGGTGGTTGGTTTAGTATTACTTTGAGTTTGCCAGTGAAACAAAGTATCTGAAATTGCATAATCGCGATACATTGTAGATGGTGAGTACTCTTTCTCACTTTTATTTAATGTCACGAAAAGCAGATTACATTTCGTTTCTTTGTGATAGTAAACTCCTTCCCTTGGTAGATATAATTTTCCTTTTCGAATATCATTGAAAGCAGCCATAATTTCACCACGACCGTATCTAGAGTGTAACTCTAAGTGAATATTATTGGGGTTTTCCCAGAACCTTGTTTTATGAGTTACTTCATTTAATAGGCACTCCATTAATTCCTGATACTCTTGGACTAATTCAGGGTAAGACCAAAATTTGTGAATTAATTTTTCAAGTCGACTTATATCTTCTCTTTCACCGAAATTAGCCGCCCACATTTTTAGAAATGATAATTCTTTGTCAGTCAGATTATTAATTGATGGAGCTTCTGAGAAAGAAAAGAAATTAATGCTCCACTTTAATCTTGAAACACTATCAAGGTGAATGCTTCGGATAATAGAACGGCCAAATGATTTTTCTTCATCTGTTTGTTCAGTTTTAAGGATTCCTGCATCTCTTTTAAGTTGTGTGAAATAAAGATTATTTTTATAGAAATCTTCTAAATGAAGTTCTGTTTTGTCGAAAAACTGCAGTAATGAATTTGGCCTATCTACATTATTGTAAAGTGAAAGGATTTGTGGTCTGTTTGACGCAATAGAATCTTTAATATTATTCAAAACAATCTCCTGAGAAACCTTATCCAATTCTATCGCACATCCAGTTGGAAGTACAGGGAATTCATTTTTAACATGTCGTTCAAGTTTTCTGCCATGAACATTTACCAGGGAACTAAACTTTTTAGAGTAGCTGAATTTCTTATTTGAGTAGCCTATAAAATCAAGTACAGTTAAACATTCTTTTCCTTCAGACAACCTGAGACCTCTTCCAAGCTGTTGGGTGAAAAGTATAGAGCTTTCAGTTGGTCGTAAAAATAAAATGGTATCAACTTCGGGGATATCAACTCCTTCATTAAATAAGTCGACAGTAAAAACAGCGTTAACTTTTCCTTTTCTAAGTTCAGAAATTGCTGAATCCCGAATACTTCGATCCGAATTTCCTGATAAATGAATACTTGGAATTCCCATTGCATTGAACTTATTGGCCATATATTCTGCGTGTTGAACTCCCACACAAAACCCTAAAGCTTTCATTTCAAGTGGATTCTTAACTTTGTCATTTAGCTCTTTTTCAATGAAGGCAATACGGTCGTCTGAACTTGTGTACAGTTCTTCTAGTTCCTTTTGATCATACCTTCCTCGAACCCAGTTTACGTTTGACAAATCTGTGTTATCATGAACACCAAAATATTGAAAAGGTGAAAGCAACCCTTTTTCAATTGCATCCCAAACTCTTAACTCAGCAGTTGCCTTACCATCAAAGAAGTCCATGACATTTCTGCCATCGGTCCGTTCTGGTGTAGCAGTTAATCCCAACAAATATTGAGGTTCAATATAGTCCAAGAGCCTTCGATAAGTACTTGCTTCAGCATGATGAAACTCATCAATTATTACCGCGTCGAAGTGATTCGGTTTGAATTTAAATTCCCCGGAATGAAGTGATTGAATAGATGCAAAAACATGATTCCAACCATTAGGCATAAACCCATCCACCAAAAGTTCACCGAAATTCGACTCTTTTAAAACTTGACGAAATGTTTGAAGACTCTGCTTTAATATTTCTTTTCGATGAGCAACAAAAAGTAATTTAGGCTCACCATCAAATTCATTTGTGAAGTTCTTATAATCAAAGGCGGAAATAACAGTTTTTCCAGTACCTGTTGCTGCTACAACTAAATTCTTCTTGTTCTCTTTAACCAGTCGTTCCAATTCAAGCTTCTCTAAAATCTCTTGTTGGAATGAATAAGGTTTTATATCAAAAAAGGTTTGATCAAAATTTACCGTATTCTCTTGATTTAACGCCTCGCTAAGGACTTTCTTTTCTTTTTCGCTTCCATTATAAGTCTTGAATTCTTCACTGTTCCAGTAGCTTTCAAAAGAAGCTTCAAATTTCTGAATCAAGTGTGGTGATTCAATATTTGAAATTCGAACATTCCATTCTAGTCCATCTGTCTGGGCGCTTGCAGAAAGATTTGATGAACCTACATATGCGGTGCTGTATCCCGTATCTCTATGAAACAACCAAGCTTTTGCATGAAGCCTTGTTCGTCTAGTATCATATGAGACTTTTACTTTAGCCCCCATTTCTTGGAGTTCATCAATTGCCTTTTTATCACTTGCTCCCATGTATACAGTTGTTATGACTCGAACTTCAACTTCCTGATCTATGCATTTCCTTATCTCCTCTTTGAGTAATCTTAAACCAGACCATTTGATAAACGAACAGATAAAATCGATACGGTCTGCACTTTTTAATTCCTTCTTTAATTCGAATCCAATTCTATATTCATCACGGGCATTAACAAGTAGTGCAGATTGGGAGAGTGGAATCCCAGGGTGGTTTAAATCACTGGCTTTTCTGATACTATTGCCTTCCCGATTTAGTACAGATAGAAGAATTTCTTCTGTAGCAAAATCACTTTCATCAAAATTCTTATTGATTTCTCCTAGTTGTTTTATGAACGAATTGCACAGCTCTAAGCCTTTTTCAATACGTTCTTTCTCTTTAAAATTGTCAAGCGTAATTCTGAGAAACCGTTCAAGATAAATTGCAGCATATGTTGAAAACTCTGCAGGGTCAACCTCCTCTAATTGCTTGTCAAATATCTCACTTTTCAGAAGTTCTTTTTTCTTTTTGGATAGTAATTCGTCGTATAAACCTTCTTGAAGAAATTCTTTAATCATGCTTTTCTAGTAAAAATATAGTTGTCAATAATACCCCTTTCCCTCGATCGAATGCCTCACGCCACCACGCGGATCATCCATATCTCCATCATACCTTGGAATAACATGACAGTGGAAATGAAAGACCGTTTGTCCTGCTGAGGCACCGCAGTTCATCCCAATGTTGTAGCCGGTTGGATTGTGTTCTTTTTCAATCAGTTTTTTTGCCGTGGTAATCAGTTCCGGCAGTTCTTTTTTCTCTTCATCAATCAGTTCAAAAAAATCACGGCGGTGCTCTTTTGAAATAATCAGTAGGTGGCCGCTGCTTACCGGGTATTTGTCAGGCATAATAAAAAAATGTCGGCTGCTGTGGCGCCAGTCGGATTCCGGTATCTCTGAAAATACGGTTAAACTCATCTGGCGATTTTCGGTTTACTTCGGTTCAAATTTCTGAAATCCACGTTTTTCGATCAGGTATTCACTTTTGTTCATCAATGCATGAATCGCATCGTCCATATTATTATCAAGCCCGGTGCCGAGCCCTTCATAAATCTCCTGTTCAAACTGTTTGCCGAACTTTCCGGAATAAAGCTTCCAAACTTCTTTAATCCTGTCCGAGCTTTCATGAATCAGTTTCGGGGAGGGTATCCGGTCACTTTTACTCAGGTTAATCGAGGATTTTACCGGAACCAAATTCCACAGATTATTATTCTGCCACAGACTAAACGGTACCGCGTGATCAATATGATATCTGTTTGACAATCGAACGCCTGTCCAGATACAACGGATACTGTCGCTTTCCGTACCTCTGAGAATTTTCTTCACCTGGGTAATATCCCGTGGTACCTGTACGGCTTTTGTCAGCACAGTCAATATTTTTTCCTTCGGTATCGGGTCAACTCCTTCAACCCGTCGTGAAGCCTGTGCTGTAAACTCTGCCCAGCCATCAATAATTGAATCCTGTCCAATAATCAGAGGGCCGATTTCATCTAAAAGCTGATGGAGTTCAGGAAGAATATAAAATTGACCAGCCTCTTGAATCAATCCGTAATAGGAGGGTGTTTTGATGGTTTCAGTGTTGAAATTCACCAGGCTGTAATGCTTTCCAAACTCATAGAAACCCAGATGCTTCATGGGCATTTTTTTGATAGTTTTCTGAATCTCTCTGAGTAGAACAATTACTTTTCTTTGTACCGTTTCAGGTAATCCTACGTGAATCAGATCAAACCGAAACTGGGGAAGACCGCCTTTATCCTTATAAAATTCAATCACGGAATTGAATTCACGGCGGAAGGCGATCGTGGTACCTCTTCTAAGTTCCGGACTTTCACCATTCTTTTGAGGAATAAAAATATCAGAGGAAAATATCGGATAATAGTAGAGGATCCAGTAATAAATCAGAAGCCCAAAAGGATACGAAATCCAGTTATTTTCAGCTTTCCCTTTATGAGGGTTTTGGTCCGTCACACACTGAACCATCGCACGCAACAGAGCATACTTGTAGGTTGAGTCCTTGCTGTCTTTAGAAAGAATAGCTGTAAGAATCTGCGTATTCAAAGCCTGGATGATAGTTGCCGGAATATCTGACCGGCTGATTAGTACTAAATCACGCTTGCCCCAAGATACCAATCCAGATCAAAAAAGAAACACCGATCGTAAACTGTTAGAATCTACCATCTTTGATAAAAACTGTAAGGCATTGGCGGTTTTTCGCTCATACAGAAAAGAGACAGTTGAATATCGAACACTGAATTTCGAATAGCGAAGCTTTCGACATTCGGCGTTAAATATTGGGTGTTCGATATTCTAAAAAATCAGGAGAAGCCAATGGACCCGATCATATCAAAAATGAACAAAGAGATTCAGGAGATTATTGAACAATTGGATGCTGATCCAGACGCCGAGCGTCCTACAACGTTCTGGTTCTATTCCGACTCGGAAGAAAATATCTACCGCCTTGCACATCATCTGCAGGAACTGGGGATGAGAATTGAATACTGCGGTACGTCATGCGGCGATGCACCCGACTATCTGCTCATCGCCGAAAAGTGGATGCGCCCGACGATGGAAACGATGAACAATCTCTGGACCTATTTCAACGACATCGCCAACCGGTTTGAAGTAACGTACGACGGGTGGGAAACAAGGATTGAAACCGAATAACGAACACTGAATATTCAATATCGAATGTCGAACTGTTCGAATTCGGCGTTCATGATTCGTTATTCGATATTCCCTTGTTCAATATTCATGATTCGATATTAAAACAAAAGGAAAACATCATGAAAATCAGTCCTCTCAACGCCCACCTTACCGACTCTTCTGTGTAATCCCAATAATATCAACTATTTTAGAGCCGCTCTAAAATAAAGATATAGACAGATATGCCCCTGACGTATTGGAAAGTGATAGTTGAATCCTTAGCAATCATTTTAATATCCGGTTTTCTGGCCGGGGTTCATGCCCAGGATCAGGTTAACCAGGAGGAAGAGCTGCAGGTGGCCCGGGCTACGTGGGATACCGGATGGTTTCAGGCCGAGGTCTTTCGCCTGCTTGCCGGGGAGATGGGATACGATGTTGCTCCCGCACAAACAATGACGGCAGAAGAATTCTATAGTGCAGCAGCGTCCGGTGAGGTCGACTTTTGGGTCAATGGCTGGTTTCCACTTCATGATCCGTTGATCAGCCGGCGCGGTCTGTACAACAAGATTGAACCGGTTGGGTATGAAGTGGAGCAGGGAGCACTTCAGGGCTATTTGGTAGATGCCAAATCGGCGGATTCGTTGGGGATAGAGTCGCTTGCTCAGCTGCGGGACCCTGAAATTGCGGAGCATTTCGATCGTGACGGAAACGGTAAAGCCGACCTTATTGGGTGTAATATCGACTGGAGCTGTCATGCGCGTATCAACGATCATCTGGAACAGCTGGGGCTGCAGGAAACGACGGAGCAGATATATGGCGATTACAACCCTATGGCCGGCAACGCAATTGAAGGACTCAAAAATGGAGAGCCGCTCCTGCTCTATACGTGGACCCCAAACTGGACGCTTGGGGAAATATCGCCGGGCAGCGAGGTTCTCTGGCTTCATGTTCCGCCAGCTGGCGGAAGGCAGCAGATCAACGATCTTGAGGGCGCCGCCCGAAACCCCATTACGCTTGGGTATGATCTGAATGACATCCGTGTAGTGGCAAACCGCGATTTTCTAAGGGAGTATCCCGATCTCAGGGCGCTGTTTGAGCAGCTGCGGATCTCTCTTCAAGATATCCAGCAGCAGAACGCGGCGATGGCGGAAGGTGACGGAAGCCTGCAGGACATTCGGGAACACGCCCGGGTGTGGATAAACAACCACAAAGCGGATTTGCGCAGTCGGCTTGCGATGGCGGGATTTGAAGATCCTTTTGGAGAGATGAACGGGTCCGGCGGGTCACCCTTTGCCGGTGGCGACTCTTCAGCCGATGGTAAACGCCACATTCGGGTTGTAACGCAGCAGGTAGAACCGCTCGTTGTCTATCAAGATCGTAAATATAGCGGATTTAGCATCGACGTGTTTGATGCGATTGCTGAAGAGATTGGCCTCGAGTATTCCATATACAGTGTGAACAGCATTGCAAAAATGCTGGATGATGTAAAACGCGGGGAGGCGGATGTTGCTACGGCGGCGTTGGGAATTACGTCATCCCGTGAAGAGATGCTGGAGTTTTCGCACTCGTACTACGAAACCGGTCTGCAGATTATGATTCCGCAGAAGGAGAGCAGCATCAGCACCATTCCAATTGCTATACTCGGCATTATTTTTTCAAAAGAGGTCATGTTCATTTTTATTTTCTTTTTCGGAATTCTTCTTATCTCCGCCCACATTATCTGGTTTTCCGAGAAAAACAATGGCGGTGACTTTCCCAACAGCTACTGGAACGGTCTCGGGGTGTCCATATGGTGGGCGGCGGTTACGGTGACCACGGTTGGCTACGGTGATAAAACCCCAAAGGGAATTCCCGGCCGTATTTTCGGGCTGATATGGATATTTGCAGGCTACTTTGCATTTTCCTACTTCACAGCAACCGTAACGAGTACGATTACGCTGCAGGAAATAGAAAGTAACATTCAAAATGTGGAAGATCTTTATGGACATAAAGTGGCGACCGTGAGCAACAGCGCTGCTGACTATTATTTGACGGAGAACGGAATACGCCCTTCAACCTACCCCACGGTGCGCGAAGCGGCCGAGGCACTTATAGATGGAAAAACGGACGCTATAGTGTATGATGCTCCCGTTCTACAGCATTTTGCTTCCGGAGAAGGGTATGGAGAGGTGATGGTTACGGGACAGCTTTTTCAGCAACAGTACTATGGCTTTGCCCTTCCCAGGGGCAGTGAACTCCGAAAAGAGATCAACCTGGGGTATTTAAACTTGCTGGAAAACGGTGAATATCAGCAGATAAAAAATCGATGGTTCGGGAATTAAGATTTTGCCACTGGCAGGATTCATCGTTCGGTCAAGAATTGGAGATACCGCATCAGAGTGCGGTATGACGCCCAAATTGTGGCTTGATTCATTTAACGCGTTTCCCCTCTTTGCGAGCCGAGCGAGTAGAGAGGGGATCAAGGGGTGAGTCCGAAAACCCGGACGCTGGCCACAAAGTGATCCCTCGGGACAGGAGCTGGCGCACGCTGACAGGTCCTCAGTTTTTGCCATTAAATCTCAAAAATCTTCTTCACCAAATGTTTTGGATAGGTGACGCCCTCAGACCTGCGTTTGTTAATCGCGCCAAAAATATGTTCAGTAAGAATTCTTTCCTGGCGATCCCAATCCATCTGTTCCGCGGATGAAAGTCTGTGGTAATCAACATAAGCATCAAGATGATGAGCGACATCATTCATGCTTCCCAGGATACTTCGGCTGTCGGTTTTGAGCAGGCGGATCTCCTGCATCGCGTCCATCTCTTCATCAATGAGGGGTTGCGGAACATCCAGCCATTGCAGCAGGCGGCCGGTTCGCTCAACAAATTCCGGCAGCATCTTCCGGGTTCCGTTGCCCGGCACAAGGATCGTGATGTAGGTGTTTACATTAAAAAAGATCACCACCGATTTTCCCCGGAACGGCAGAGATTTCACGTTGGCATACCACTCGCCCAGCCGTCCGTCTGAAGTGGGTTCTTCTTGAGATTCGGGCAGGGGATCCGTACCGTTCATTCGTTTCAATAGTTTTTGGGTGCAGCGTATAAAGATCATGCCGGAAGGTAAGGAAATTGTAACAAACGCTGAATATTGAACAGATGAATGTCGAATGCCGAACACCGGGGAATATCGAATATCGAACAGATGAATATTGAATATCGAATGTCGAACTGTTCGACATTCGGCGTTGGTTATTCATTACTTGTCCGGCCTTCGACGGATTCGATCTTTGAAAGATTTTTGTAAGTGAAATGCGAAAATTTGATCATACTATTGAAACAGAAGCGGAGACAACTTATCAATGGAGAGTATGATGAAGAGAGAAAATTATGACTTAGAAGACCGTTTGATCGAATTTGCTGCGCAGTCAATTGATATTGCAGAAGCACTTCCGCGAACAGATGCCGGCAGATATTTATCGGGACAAACCATTCGGTCAGGAACGTCGCCGGCTTTGGTGTATGGTGAGGCGCAGAGTGCGGAATCACGAAAAGATTTTATTCATAAAATCAGCATAATGTTGAAGGAGCTGCGCGAGACAAGGATAAATATGAAGATCATGCGGAAGAAGGGGTTTCTGAAGGATGCAAACCAGATCATCAATACCCTCAATGAAGTTAACGAGCTGATTGCAATTTTTGTAAAAAGCATTCAAACCGCCAAAAAGAATAATGAACATTGAATAATGAATAACGAATGTCGAAGACGGGGAATATCGAATACTGAATACTGAATACTGAATAATGAATAACGAATGATGAAGGAGGAAGGGAATAACGAACAGATGAATATTGAATATCGAATGTCGAACTGTTCGACATTCGGCGTTGGTTATTCATTACTTGTCCGGCCTTCGACGGATTCGATATTCTAAGCCTTCGATATTCGGCGTTTGTTATTCGTTATTCGATATTTTAAACCGTTCATTATTCATTATTCGATATTTGTCCTCAGTTTGTTCTTCGAACAAAGCCGTCAAATCCGCGGTCGCGCAGGTCTTCGAGATCTTCTCTGGCGCTGCTCATGGAGGTGTAGCTGCCGTAGTAGATCATATAGACGGGCTGGTCGTTGCCGCGCGGAAATCGCTGCTCTACACGAACGCCGTCTCCCACCTCGTCGGCAAACTGAGCGGCGTACGATTCCAGGTTATACTCTCCGAGCTGAATGGTGTACGTCCGCTGGTTTATATCTTCAGGCATCGGTCCGCCCGCCTCAACAAGAATCAATTCCACCTCGGCCACTCCCTCGTCGATCATGCCAATCTCATCGGCCGCTGCTCGAGAGAGGTCAATGATTCGGTTGCCCGCATACGGACCCCGGTCGTTGATGCGCACCTCAACCGTCTCGTTATTCTCTTTATTAACCACCTCCACGATGGTGTCAAAAGGGAGCGTTCTGTGTGCGGCCGTCAGTTTGTCCTGGTCATACCGTTCACGGCTGGAGGTGAGGCGCCCGTGAAATCCCGGCCCGTACCAGCTCGCCTTTCCGGTCTGGATAACATCCCCTTGCTCTATTTTTTCTTGTTTGGGATGTTCGTAACAGCCGGCAACAACCAAGATGAATATGGCGGGAAGTAGAACGAGTAATAGTTTCTGTTTCATGAGCGGAATTTTACGTGAGAACTAACGTGTAGATTACAAAATATTGAAATATCGAATATCGAATCATGAATAACGAATATTGAATATCGAACACTGAATATTGAATGACGAATATCGAAGGCGGTGAATGTCGAATGATGAGCAGATGAATAACGAATGTCAAAGGAGGAAATAATGAACACTGAATAATGAATATCGAATGATGAAGGAAACGCACTTAGACATTCGGTGTTGGTTATTCAGTGTTCGATATTCTAAACCGGACTCTTGCAAGGGCTGGCACACTCTGTCAGGACCTTTTTTCAACCTTAAAGCCGGACGCTGACAGAAGCTGGCGCATGCTGTCAGGTCCTGGGTTAGTGCTAATGTGACGTCCGATTTTGACAGAGCAAATACAAAAAAATACTCCTATCTTTGTTAAGCACAGCGTCAATTTTCCCGATAAACATGACACGCAATGCTTTAGGTCTCGCTTTCGGCTGCGAATAAATCTCGCCGTAATGCATTTATGAACCGAACCTATTCAACGTATCTTGGCTGTTTCATCGACTCTGAAAAACGTTTCTCGTGTTACCAATTTTAAAGACAATACTTCTGAATTAGCGGAAGAACAACGACTCAGGGAGCTCTCCTCATACCAGGTGCTTCCCATCGAAAAGGATGACGACCTGGATTCGCTTGTTCGTCTTGCCGCCCGCATCTGTGATTCTCCAATCAGCATGATCAACCTGGTTGCCGACGACCGGCAATGGACACAGGCATCGGTTGGTATTGAAATTACTGATCTGCCAAGGGATGTGGCTTTTTGCAGCCATACCATCCAGGCCGACCACAGGATGATTGTCCCCGACACCCTGGAGGACGACCGGTTCAGGGATTCCCCGCTGGTGGTAAAAGATCCTAATTTCAGGTTTTATGCAGGATATAATATCAAAGGATCAGGAGGCCACAATATCGGCTCACTCTGCGTGATAGACCGAAAGCCACGGGAGCTCACTGATCACCAGCTGGAAAGTCTCCAGATCCTTGCCGGAGAAGTTGAGGCGCGGCTGAACCTGAAGAAAAAGAACAGGGAACTTGAGAAAAAAGCCACATTCCTGAGAAATTCGGCCGACCTGATGTTCATCATCAACCCGGACCTGTTCCAGATTACAGATCTCAATGCCGAAATGGATCAGCTGCTGGGATATCAGCCGGGGGAGCTCAAAGGAAAACCCCTGGCAACCCTGGGTCCGGGCACCGAATTTTTTGATCAGCTGAATGAGTGGGCGCAGCAGGATGCCGCATCAGGCCGGCGATTTACCCATCAAACACAGGTGAGATGCAAGAATGGCGAGTCCCTCTGGTTTGAAATTGTGATCTCTGAAAAAGAGAGATTGTGGTATGCCACAGGGCGAAATATCCAAGAGGTAAAAGAGGTCGAAGAAACTCACCGAGAAACGCTGAAAGTTCTGCAAACGGCCCAGCGTATTGCGGACATCGGGCATTGGGAGTGGTATCCGCAGGACGACCGGCTTGTCTGGTCTAAAGAGATGCATAACATGATTGGAACTTCTCATGAAACATACACGCCATCTGTAGCCGAGTTTTTGACCATGGTGCCGGAAGAGGACAGGTGCATTGTTGAAAAGGCTGTAGCGAAGGTTGTTGGAGGCGGGACGATGGATCCCTTTGAACATCGCTGCATGACGAAGAGTGGAGACACCATTCACGTGATAGAGCGGGGTGAGGCGGTGCGGAATGAGCTGGGCGCGGTTGTGAAAGTATCGGGGATATTGCAGAACATCACCCGGCAAAAAGAGACAGAGAAGAAAATCAGGGAGTCACTCCTGGAAAAAGAGATGATGCTTGCAGAGATTCATCACCGCGTAAAAAACAATCTTGCTATGATATCCGGCATCATGCAGCTTGAAATGAGTACTCTTGATTCTGAGGTAGAACTTACATCGATTCAATCGGTATTAACGCGGATTAAATCCCTTGCGCTGGTCCATGAAAACCTGTATCAAAGTGACTCTTTTTCACGAGTGCCGTTTGGTGACCTTCTGAAGGATCTTGTGTCGATTGCGGTATCATCAGGGTCCGCGGGGAAAGATCGGCTTGATATCGACATTGATGCAACGCGGGTGGATCTGAATATCAACCAGGCCATACCGTTTGCCCTGGCCATCAACCAGCTGATTTATGGCTCTATTAACGATGACGAGCATCCGGTGTCAATTAATCTTTCAGAAAACAGGGGCAATGTGACGCTTAAGATTCAGACATCCGGTAAGTCTTGTTTTACACTTACTGAGTCAGACGATGACGCAGACGACATCGGGCTACAGCTATTTCGCTCTTTGCTGAACCAGTTTGGCGGTACCTACACCATAGATAATAAAACCGATAGAGCCATGATTTCCCTCGTGTTTGCCAAGACTAATGGAAAAGGGAGTTCTGATGGTCAGTTTACGTAACTCGGGCCGCCTTGTAGCTCGGGTCGCCTGACCCGAGACGACGTTATATTAATGCTCATTAACCTAACCTACGACCGTCATCGCGGGCTCGGACCCGCGATCTCACATTTTTGCACTGCGGAAGAGTTATCCATTGTCAGAATTCACAGTTCAGGCAGGAATGGGAGATACCGCATCATGGTGTGGCATGACGCGTTGATTAGGTTTAGAAACTTAATACCGTCATCGAGACCCAACACGTCTTGTAAGTTCATTAACCTATCGTCATATCGTCATCGCGGACCCTGATCCGCGATCTCCCATATTCGCACTGCAATGCGATTTGCCAGTGTTCGGAATAGAATAACAAATATCGAACATGGAATAACGAATGTTGAATTGGTGATGATGAATACCAATTCAGATAGCGAATCCCATTTTTCATATTTCCCGAATTTTCTAATAAACGAATCAACGACGTATCTCAGGCCTTTAAAGCGGACGCTGCAAGGAGCTACGCACGCTTGAAGGTCCTCAGTTTCATGCACCGAGCATCAATACGCCAAAATCTCGGTCAATGCCGGGTTAATATAGTAGTGCCGTCCTTTGATCTCTTTCTTATTCAGCACCTGCAGATCGGCCAGCTCATTCAGATAGTTACGCGCGGTATTTTCAGCGTAGAGGCCGCGGTCAGTCAGGTGGGTTACTTTGGTGTAGGGTTGTGTAAAGATCGCCTCGGCCAGGTCTTCGGGGCGGCGGATGTTGGTCTGGTCGCGTATGACCTGCAGAATCTCCTCCCGGTTTTCGATGATATCGTTGACTTTACGCAACGTGAGCCGGGAGGTCCACTCCACAGCGTTCAGCATAAACAGGATCCATGTCTTCCAGTGGCCTGCTCGTGAGATCCCGGCCAGGTACTCATAATACTCCTGTTTGTGTTCCAGGATGTACCGGCTCAAATAGAGAATTGGAAGATCAAGCTGGGAGTTTTGTGTGACAATATGAATATTCATGATGCGCCCCACACGCCCGTTGCCGTCGCGAAACGGGTGGATCACCTCAAACTGGTAGTGGGCAATGCACATTTTCAGCAGCGGATCTGCCGGCTCTGATTCGGGGCTATTCAGGAAATCGACAAGGTTATCCAGCTTGGCCTCTACCACATCTTTTCCGCGGGGAGGCGTAAAGGCCGGCTTTCCCGCATTCGGTCCCGTGCCGCCCATGCGGATGAAAGTCCGTGCAAACGGGGGACGTATCCCATCTCCGCTCTCCTGGATAATGCGGTAGAGACGGATAAAATAGTCGCGGTCGAAGGTCCCGTTCTCTTTCAGGTAGTGATGACCGTCCCATAATGCTTCCCGATAGCGTAGCACCTCTTTTGTGGATGGAGAAGCTTCGTGATCGTTTGCGGAGTCGCTCACCGCCTTGTAGAGCTCATCATCGGTAGTGAACACATTTTCAATCTCACTGGATACCTTCGCCTCCTGCAGGGTGATGGAGTTGATCAGCATCGCCGGGTTTGGAATGGCGATACTTCGTCCGGTTAGCAGCGCCAGCGCCTCCTTTGCCTGGCCAAGCTGCTCGTAGATCTCCACATCCCGGTAGAGTTCCGGGGCAATGGGCAGATCCGGCAGATCATTCCACGGCTGGGTTCGATCGGGATTGATAGGGTAAAGGGATTTATCGGGCATTAAAACTCAATATTATTAATGTATGGGTAGTATTCCGGCCTTAAAGTAATGGAATTTAGAATAGTAAACATTAAAAATGCAAATAATTAATGTTTGGGGGTGATGCGGCCTTAAAATCCATGTACTTTTTATAAACGCTGATACAAATCATAATCTCACAACCGTCATCGCGGACCCTTGATCCGCGATCCCCTGACTTTGCTCAGTTGAAAGATGAACAAAAGCTGGGTTTACAGTTCGGGCAGGAATGGGAGATGCCGTCCCGATGCCTCGGGATGCGGCATGACGCGTTGTTTAGGTTTTAAAGTCAGTTAATGAGTTCCCTTCTTTGCGAGCGGAGAGAGGGGACCAAGGGGTGAGTCCAACCCCAGACTCTTGCAGGAGCTATCGCACTCTGCAAGGTCCTTTTTTCCAGCCTTAAAGTCGGACGCTGACAGAAGCTGAGGCATGCTGTCAGGGATTGACAAATATCGAACACTGAATATTGAATGACGAATGTCGAAGGAGTGAGGGAAATATCGATTATTGAATAATCAATAACGAACGTCGAAGGAATCGCACTTCGATATTCGGCGTTCGTGATTCAATATTCGATATTCTATTTTTTTGATAGCGAGTCCCGAAATTCCTAATTAATGGATTAGCAAATACACTTATCAACTCACTTGTAACCTGTTCACGCTATCGACATGTTTCTTTTATGTGTCGATAAAAAACGTATATTTCGACACATTAAATAAACCTATCGAAACCATCGACATGTCCTACAGCCCGGATAAACCGTACAACACCTTACCGCCGCTTCCTCCCGAGGCTGAAATAGAAACCCCCGCCGTCTTGAAAGCGGCCATCAGGGCAAACCGGGTGCTGGGTGAGCTGAAAGGCAAATCGGAAAGCCTTCCCAACCCATCGATGCTGGTGAATTCCATTACGCTGCAGGAAGCGAAATCGAGTTCGGAGATCGAGAATGTGGTCACAACCAATGACAAACTTTTCACGGCACTCTCCGCAGACGATACGCAAGTGGATCCTCAGACTAAAGAGGTGCTACGTTATCGTCAGGCGCTCTGGCAGGGGGTGGAACGCCTGGGGGAGAGGGAGCGGTCGCTTACGACCGATCTGTTTATAATGCTGATGCAAACCATCAAAGAGACCACAGAGGGTATTCGTAAGGATTCGGGCACGGTGATCGCCAATCCAAATTCGCGAAAGATCATCTATTGGCCGCCGGAGGGTGAAGGGCTGATCCGCAATTTTCTTGAAAACCTGGAGCACTATTTCAACGCTCAGGATCGTGTGGACCCGCTGATAAAAATGGCGGTGGCACACTACCAGTTTGAAGCAATTCATCCGTTTGAGGATGGAAATGGCCGCACGGGCAGGCTCATTAATATTCTCTACCTGATTGACAAAGGATTGCTGAACCAGCCGGTGCTATACCTTAGTGACGCCATCATCAGCCAGAAGCAGGCGTACTACCGGCTTTTGCGAGGGGTAACCGAAGACGGGGAGTGGGAGCCGTGGATTTTGTTCATGCTGGAAGCGGTGGAAACAACGTCCCGGCAGACGATGCAACAGATCAGTGAGATCATGACACTGCTGGAGTCCACGCTTGATCTTGCGCGAGAGAGGCTGCCAGACCGCGTCTACTCGAAGGAGCTGATAGAGCTGATTTTCGAACAGCCGTATTGCAAGGTGAAACATCTTGTGGATCGCGGAATTGCCAAACGTCAGACAGCCGCTGACTATCTGCGAGAGCTGGAAGATGCAGGGATTTTGAAAAGCAAACAAGTGGGCCGCGAAAACTTGTTTTTGAACGTGGGGCTGTACGAGTTGCTGGCAACATAAGGGAAAAACTGCAGTTGTGAGAGCCAAAAAATCGTTGATTCGTTGACGCGTTGATGAGGCTTAGAAACGTGGTACTGTCATCGCGGAACCCGAACCGCTATCTCCCATTTGTGCATTGGGAAAGAGTTATTCAATGGCGGGATATTGAGTTGGGCCAGAAATTGGAGATCCCTTAGTAGGGACAGGAGCCGGCGCATGCTGCCAGGGATTGACAAATATCGAACACTGAATATTGAATTTCGAATGATGAAGGAAACAGCACTTCGATATTCGGCGTTGGTTATTCAATATTCGATATTTGTCTGTTCTTTTTTTGAGCCGGCTTTTTCTTACTTTTATTGATTAAAGAAACCTGAGATTGCAGCTCTGTAGTTTGCACAGTTTATCCCAATTTTACGACGATTCTATCTATGTACAGCTACTATTCGCGAGTAAAAGATCCGGTTTTGATGAGGCTGGATTCCCAAACTGTTTCAACCCTTGATAAAGCCAATATTCTCTGCCTTGAAGATCTGCTGCAGGTGGATTTGGATGATATTATTGACTTGCCGGGTATCGGTAAAAAGCGGCATCATGAAATACTGGAATTTCTCCACAATTTGCCGTTCGATTTCAAGAAAAAACCGACGCCAATAAATCCTGATCAGGATGGTATGCTGGGCGTGGAACCCGAGCTGGAGGAGTATCTGCTGAGCTTAAGACAGTATACTGAGTACAAGACATACAACCGGGGACTCGATTATTTCAAAGAGAACCGGGTTGAAACGATCACAAAAACGGCATTGTCAGAAGAGTATGAGATTGTTGTGGTTGGATCACGAAAGTACCGTGTTACTATTCCAGCTGACCGAACCATTGAGGATGAGGAGAGTTGTGAGTGTCCGGCTTTTCGTACATTGATATACAGCAGAACTGTATGTAAGCATGTGGTTGCGGCAGCCTTTGCGCTGGCAGAAAAACAGCGGCTGGATTTGTTTCAAGAGGGTGAAGGAGCCAGTCCCGCGTATCGGCAGCTTGAAAAAACGCTAAAACAGTCCCTCAGCAATGGATATTCCCCGGGCGGTGAGGAGCTGGAGTACATGCTGGTTCGGAAAAACGGCCAGTGGGATCTCTATCCGAAAAAGGTCTATCCGCTGCTCAATAGCATGAAGAAGAGCTCAGGTTATGGCACTAGGCACATCGATCCCTGGTCAATGGTCTCGCCGGAAAACTCCAGGGACCAGATGATTGTGAATCTCTTAAGGCAGTCCTATAGTGTAAGAACGTATTATAGTGAAGCGCGTTCAAGCAAATCAGTGTCGATCGGGGAGGTTCTGGACCTGGCAAAAGATCGCCCGCTCTTCGTAAAACTGGATAAAAAACCGTCTGAACTAACACCGTTTCTAAAAGAGACATTTCAGCTTAAGGTTCTTATTAGCCGAAGCAGCAGCTCCGATGCACAGAACAGAACCTCACTCAATATTGATTGCAAAATAGAATGTGACGGCACGTTTTATGGGGATGAAAATGTGGAGTTTGTGAATACCGATCCCGTATGGATTTTGACCGATGGTAAGATTGCAAAACTGAAGGCAAACGACCTGGCACTTCAGCTTTATAATTCTACGAAAGGAAAGTCTATTAAAGTACCGGAAGAAAGATTGGAATCTTTTCTGAGAGATCTCTACCCGATGATGCAGGAGACAGGCATGGAAATTGAATTTTCGGATGATCTGAAAGTTCGCGGTTCTGTACCCGATCCGGAGCCGCGTCTCTACCTGAGTGAGTTCGGTGACACACTTCAGGCAGAACTCAAAATTGGGTACGACGGATTTGAAATTGATAGTATGTATGCCGGGGATGAACTGCTGACACCGGCTGAGCTCTCTGGTAAACAGGATGAGGAGAGTCCGCTGCTGATGTCTGTTCGGCGGAACCGGGAAAAAGAGGAGCAGTTTTTGCAAAAGCTGGCAGATCACGGCCTGGTGAAAAATGGCGGGTCGTGGCACTTTAATCCTGAAGGTGACCCGCTGGAGTGGGCACTGGAGCAGCTGCCTGAACTTTCGGAGTCAGGATTCCAGATCTTTGGCCAGAAAGATCTTATCCGTTACGCTCCGCCTAAAAAGATGACGTCCAGCTCCTTCCGCGTGTCGAGCGGTGAACAGTGGTTTGAGGTGGAGGGCTCTCTGTCGTTTGGGGATATGGAGCTCAGCATGAGCGATATTGAACGCGTGTTGGTGAAAAACAAAACGTACGTCAGGCTGGCTGATGATTCGCTGGGCGAACTGCCGGAGAAGTGGGTAGAGCAGCTTAAAAAGCTATTGAAACTCACAGAAGGTGATATGGATAAAGGTCATGCGAAAGTTTCGCGCATCGCCGCGCCTGTGGTAAAGGAAATTGGGAAAGAGGCGGACAACTACGAGGCTGACGTCGGTTTTGAGGAATACGCCGAACGTATCCGGTCGTTTGAACAGATTGAAGACGTTTCTTCACCCGAAGGGCTTAAGGGTGATCTTCGGTCATATCAATCCGCCGGCCTCTCCTGGATGACTTTTTTGAACCGCTACAGTTTTGGAGGTATACTGGCCGATGATATGGGGCTTGGAAAAACGATCCAGGTGCTGGCCATGCTCAAAAAAGTGTCCGAAATGGAAGGTAAGCGGTTGAACAGCCTGATTATCGCGCCGCGATCAGTCGTGCAAAACTGGATGGCTGAAGCGGGAAAGTTTGTACCGGATTTTACAGTTAATATCCACCACGGCACCGATCGTGCCGAAGAAAAAGAGGAGCTGCCTGATGTGGATCTGCTCATTACGACGTATGGTACGATGAGAAATGACATCGACCTGCTAAGCAAAAAGACGTTCGACTACGCCATACTTGATGAATCGCATACCATTCGCAATCCCAACAGCAAGACGTTTCGGGCGCTTCGTAAGATCAGCGCAAAAAACCGGCTTTGTCTGACGGGAACCCCGGTGCAAAACACCACGATGGATCTCTGGCCACAATTTGAGTTTTTGAATCCTGGTCTGTTAGGAAATCAAAAATCATTTCGCGATCGGTGGGTAAAGCCGATCGAAAAAGAGGGTGATAAGATGGCGGAGAAGATGCTGCATAAAATGGTGTCGCCGTTTATTTTGAGGCGCACTAAAAAGCAGGTGGCCACCGATCTGCCGCCACTCACCTCTTCGCTGGTCGATTGTCCTATGGATCACGCCCAGCACCTGCTCTACGAAAAATATCGGAACGTGTATCGCGAAATGGTAAATGATTCGATAGATGAAAAAGGGATCGACAAGGCGCGATTTACCGTGCTGGAAGGCCTTCTTCGCCTGAGACAAATCAGCTGCGCACCCAAACTGATTCAGGGTGAAAATGCGCCATCAGCAAAGCTGGAACGGTTTACAGAACTCGCGTCGGAATTGATTAGTGAAGGCCACCGGGCGCTTGTGTTTTCGCAATTTGTGGGCTTTCTCAAGCTGGTAGAGGCGGAAGTTAAGAAGCAAAACTGGAGCTATGAGTACCTTGACGGCCAGACCAAAGACCGTCAGGAGAGGGTAGATCGATTTCAGTCAGATGAGTCAAAAAAGCTCTTTTTGATCAGCCTGAAAGCCGGAGGTGAAGGATTAAACCTGACCGGCGCCGACTACGTTTTTATTATGGATCCATGGTGGAATCCCGCGGCTGAACGCCAGGCGATGGACCGGACGCACCGAATCGGGCAGAAAGAAAATGTGTTTGTCTACCGGTTTATGACGCCCGGGTCAGTTGAAGAGAAAATCCTCCGGCTGCAGGATCGCAAACGGGAGCTGGCCGATAAACTGGTCGTTGCTGAGTCGGGCATCTTCAAAGAGCTTGAAAAAGAGGACTTGATCGCGCTATTTGAGTGAGTCCACGTAGCTCGGGTCGCCTACCCGACCCGAGACGAAGTTTTATTGAAGCTCAATAATCAAACCCACGACCGTCATCGCGGGCTCTTCCCAAAGGGATCCCTTGCGGGGGAGCCGCGATCTCCTGACTTTACATAAATAAAAGTTGAGCCATTGACAGAATTCACAGGTCGGGCAAGAATGGGAGATACCGCATCTGGGTGCGGTATGACACGTTGTTTGGGCTTAGAATCTTAATATCGTCATCGCGGACCCTGATCCGCGATCTCCTAACTTCGCGTAGATAAAAAGTGAACCAATGGCAGGGTTTACGGTTCGGGCAGGAATGGGAGATGCCGTATCATGGTGCGCCATGACGCGTCGTTTGGGATTGGAGTGAGTCCACGTAGCTCGGGTCGCTGACCCGAGAGGTCTCGAAACACACTAAAAATTGGTATCCCCTTACGACTGAATATCTTTAAAACGACGCACCTGTCATTCCGGATGGAGCTGAGGGATTTTTTTGAAAAAAGTTTTGTAAAGCGTTGTTCAAGACGGATCCCAGTACGAGGAGATCAGCCGGGTGTCGGACAGGTGTCTCCGCTCATTCCATCGAAAAGGACGCCGGGATTCGGTCGACATGACAGGGCGTTTTGGAGTGGAAGGGCGGCGTATTACGCTTCCATTCTTGCAAGGTTTGACCACGCCGCCCAAAACACTTACCATCCACGGACACTGCCAGAAGCTGTCGCATGCTGTCAGGTCCTCGTCGGTTTCCTTAGAATTCGATATTCCAACCGTTCGACATTCGGCGTTCAATATTAATTATTCGATATTCAAAACGCCGGGCTTTGACAAAAGCAATTGCACAGATTGTGCTTCTATCACTAACTTATCAGATCCGGCCAGACCAGTGGTTTGGTTCTTGTTTTTGATGAGCTACTGCAACAATGAATACTATATTTGTATCGAAATCAGGATGATAGATAATCGTAAAAGGAAACCGTTTGCAATGCTTCAGCCTCAGGTGAGAAAATTTATGATGTTTCGCAGAAGCTTTTGGAAACTTTTTGATGCTATTAAGGGCACCTTCAATATCGTTGAGGAAGTGTTCTCCAAGACCGTAATCTATTTTCGAATAGTACTCTTTGCTCTTTTTTAAATCGCGTAAAGCAGCATCAAAAAACTCAATAATCATCTCATGGCTTTTTGCGAAGTTCCCGGAAAGCCTCGTCTTCAGAAACTGTTTTCATCTCTCCCGCTTTCCATACATGATAACGTGTATCTGCTTCATGTACCCATTCTTCTATTCGATTTTCACTCTGTGATGTCGTCTCAAGACTCTCAAGCAGTTTAAGTAAAAGCTGAAGACGGTCTTTTTTGTCAAGATTTAAAACATTTTTCTCAATTGATTCAGGTATTGGCATTGTAAAAGATGGATTGACTTTTTTTTAATGTAGATAAAGCATGTCGTAATTTAAAGTACTTGTGTAAAACGTTTTATTCTGCCATCAATTATTCACCGAGTAAAACATCATCGCAGTCCCTGGCATATGATCTTTTGTGTAACTCAATGCCCTCGATTTGAGACGCAATGTACCCGGTTTCTTATGAAAACTGATTTAACTCAAACTCCAAGACTAGGAGGTGAGTCCACGTTTCTCGAGTCGCCATGTAGCTCGGGTCGCCTGACCCGAGAAGGATTCGTAAAGCACTAAGATATATTAATATTGGTTTGCATCAAGCCAAGTAAATCGAAGCTCTCATCCGAGAAGACTCACTCCCATTCAACAATCATGAGCTTTGATTAAGCCAAATATCGTAATAAGGCCATGAATCAATAAAACCGGACGCTGCCAGAAGATGGCGCATTCTGTCAGGTCGTCTTTCCACATCAACGTCATCGCGGGCCCTGATCCGCGATCTCCCAGCTTTGCTTAGGTAAAACGTAAACCAATAGCAGGTTTCATAATTTCGCCAAGAATGGGAGATAACGCATCCCCCGTATAAGGGATCCCGTTGTTAGGGAGGGGTGCGGTATGCCGCGTTTTTAGGACTCACGCCTCACGCCTCAAGACTCAAGACTCAAATCTCACTCTCCCGGCTGCAGATCCTCAATCTCCTTAATATTCTCAGTAAGCGTTTCTTCCTCGATCTCATGGTCGCTGAGCTTGCCGGCAAAGTAATCCTCATAGGCCGACATATCCACAAAACCGTGACCGCACATGTTGAACAGGATCGTTTTTTCGGTTCCTTCCTCTTTGGCCTTCTTGGCCTCACGAATCACCTGCGCTATGGCGTGATTGGCTTCAGGCGCTCCGATAATTCCTTCCGCCTTGGCAAATAGCACTCCCGCCTCGAAACATTCAAGCTGCTGCAGGGCAACCGCTTCAATCAGATCATCCTTGAGCAGCTGACTGCACAGTACACTCGCACCGTGGTAGCGGAGTCCGCCCGCATGGATGGCGGCCGGTGTAAAGTTGTGGCCCAGCGTGTACATCGGCAGCAGCGGTGTGTAGCCGGCACTGTCGCCGTGATCGTACATAAATTTCCCGCGGGTCAGCTTGGGGCAGGAGGCAGGCTCCACGGCCACAAAACGTGTGGTCTGGCCGTCAGTCAGGTTGTTTTTCAGAAATGGAAAGGTGATGCCCGCAAAATTGGACCCGCCGCCCAGAGGTGCCACGATGATGTCGGGATAATCGCCCGTATATTCCATCTGTTTGATCGTCTCCTGGCCGATGATGGTCTGGTGAAGCAGCACATGGTTTAGCACCGATCCCAGTGAATATTTGGTCTGGTCATCGCCCACGGCCCGCTCAATCGCCTCTGAGATGGCAATGCCCAGGCTTCCGCTGGTGTCGGGTGTTTCGGCCAGGATTTTCCGCCCGGCTTCGGTACGGTCGCTTGGTGATGGGTACACCTCTGCGCCAAAGGTATTCATCATAATCTTGCGATACGGCTTCTGGTCGTAGCTGATCCGTACCATGTACACCTCACAGTTCATATCAAACTGGGAGCAGGCAAACGCAAGGGCAGTACCCCACTGGCCGGCGCCCGTCTCGGTGGTTATACTTTTCACGCCTTCCTGTTTGTTGTAGTAGGCCTGGGGAACGGCGGTGTTCGGTTTATGCGATCCGCTCGGACTTACGCCTTCGTACTTATAGTAGATTTTTGCGGGGGTGTCGAGCATCTTCTCGAGACCAGTGGCACGAAAAAGCGGGGTAGGGCGCCATATTTTGTAGATCTCCCGAACCTCGTCCGGAATCTCAATATACTGCTCTGCCGACATCTCCTGCTCAATAAGGCCCATCGGAAAGATCGGGCTCAGGTCATCCGGTCCGGCCGGCTCGCGTGTTTTAGGATTCAGCGGCGGCAGCGGCTTGTTGGGCATATCGGCCACAATATTATACCAGTGCGTGGGAATGTCGGACTCGTTGAGCAGGATTTTTCGATTCATAACGGGGTAGAGTTTTTTTAGATACAATTCTGGTTAACGTCAGAAGACTGCTTAAAATAATAAGGAATAGAGAAATTCCAACATGGAAATGTTGCTCGGGTCGCCGACCCGAAAGGCCTGGAAACACCTTATGAATTGATAGCCTATTGCTTCTTAACATCCCCAACCAACGCACCTGTCACCCCAATCTCAGCCGAAGGGTCTCTTTGTTATCGGTATGAGTTTTGACAAGCCTTTGTTTGAGATGGATCCAGGTAAAGGGAGAGACAGATATTGAATTCACTTTATTTCTTTCTTATTCTCAAAAAAAAGGGACTCTAAACAGGATAGAGTCGCCCTGCAGTTGTACTGTGCGAGAAGGAGTGCGGCATGACGCTTTGATTAGGTTCACAAACGTGGTTTCGTCATCGCGGGCCCCGATCCGCGATCTCCCATTTACGCCCTGAGAAGCAGTTTGCCAACGGTAGGTTGTACAGATCGAACGAGAACGGGAGATGCCGCATCCCCCGCAGAGATCCCTTTGTTAGGGAGGGGTGCGGCATGACTTACGAAATAATCCAGAAAATCAATTTATTCGATAATTATCAATCAGCGGTCGATATTTTATAAGCCAAATAGTACATTTGAAAAAGTAATCCTCTTCAACAAATGCACACCGTCATGAAAAAAGAGAACATGACCATCATCGACGTCTCAGAGTTTCCGGATCCAATTTCTGAAGCCTTCCTTTTTATGCCCGAGGAAGAGGAGGAGCTGATGGATATCTACACCGAATATGTGCAGTTAGCTACAGCGGTACCCTCAGGGACCAAACTGGAGTCTGGATTTTTCTGCCGGAAAGAGATGGAGGATGGCGAACTGTGCGATGGCACTATAGAGGTTACTCAAATTGATCTGCCAAAACAGGTTCGATGGACGTGCCGGCGATGCGGGGATAGAGGGGCTCTTATCAACTATGAGGGGACGATGTGGGATAATAGTCATCTCGGGGAATATGAAAAAGAGCGATTCCTGGAGCGGTTCTTTGCAGACATTGAAGGAGAGGATTATTGGGAAGACGATCTATTTTATGATTTCCTGGATAATGAGCTATCCGGCCCGTTTGATGATTTTGAGTATTATTTAGATCCATATGATCAAATTGCGGAGCACAGCATAGGGCCGTCATCAGAAAAGATTAAAGAAATGCTAGAGTGCAATTGGCTTCAACCCGACTCCCCGATTTACCTGAAAGGCGATCTGCCAAAGGAAGAGGTAGAACAGAGCTTCTTTTTCTATAATGCCCGCCGGTTTCTGATGATCCTGAATGATGAGGAAACGTTTCAGCTGACACGGGTTGGGAACTTAAAACGGAAAGTGGTGCGCACATTACTGGAAGAGATGCGCTGGCCGGAGAATTACATCGAAAATATAAGAACCTACAAAAATGGAAAGCTTGACGAAACAGATGTTTGGCTGCTACACGGCATCCGGGTGATGCTCACACTGTCAGGCCTGATTGAAGAGAAAGATGGCGATATAAGAATCCGCTTAAAAGATGATCTTGAGTATCTTCTGGAAGATGAGAACGCGGGAGAGCTTTACCGGCGGCTTTTCTCTACATATTTTAAAGACATGAACCTGGGCTACCTGGGCAGTACATTCGAATTTCCGCATTTGCAGTATAGTGTGCCGTTTATTTTGTGTCAGTTAAGGGAGCACGCGCAGGAATGGGTATCCATTGAAGAGCTGATTCATGATATTCTGCTTTTTTCGGTGAAGCTCGAACTTCAATTTGGAGAAGATGGCGGTACCGAAATAGAGTTTGATCTCCTCTACGAAGATCTGTTTGCAGCCCTCGAGCGCTTTTCCTTGCTCGAAACCCGCACCACGTCCTCAAATGCTGACATCTACGATGCCGATTACCCTGACCAGGTGCGAGTAACCAACCTGTATAACAAATTCGTTCGGGTGTGAAATCCGGCGAGATAAAGAGGTTTAGAGCATGGTACTGTCATCGCGGGCCCCGATCCGCGATCTCCTAACTTACTTCAGTTGAAAGGTGGACTAGTGGCAGGGTTTAAAATTCGAACAAGAATGGGAGATACCGCATCAGGGTGCGGCATGAGGCGTTGATCAGACTCACGAACGTGGTATCGTCATCGCGGGCCCCGATCCGCGATCTCCTAACTTAGTTCAGTTGAAAGGTGGACCAGTGGCAGGGATTACAGTTCGAACAAGAACGGGAGATACAGCATCGTTGTACGGCATGACACGTTGTTTTAGATTCGTAGCCAGCCAACGAGTCCCCCTTTTTTGCGGAGCGCTTTTCAACGTAGAGAGGGGCCGGGGGTGAGTCCGAAAACGGAACGCCGACAGAAGCTATCGCATGATCAGGTACTGAATTCTTGCCAGGGTAGTCCGGAATTGAAATTCTTCAACTCTTGTTACTAACACCATGAAAAACTTCAATAGCCACCGCGTCTTTAAACGAAACGAACATGAACCCAATACCGATAGAGATTATGTCCTCTACTGGATGCAGATCAATCGGCGATTCCACTACAATTTTGCACTGGAATATGCTGTCGGCTGGGCCAATAAACTGGACAAGCCGCTCCTGATCCTTGAGGCGTTCTCATGCGACTATCCCTGGGCAACCGACCGTTCGCATACGTTTATGATGCAGGGAATGAAGGAGCATTTGGAGTATGCAACCGACCAGGATTTGAACTACGTGTCGTTTGTGGAAGAAGAGCCGGGACAGTACGAAGACCTGTTGAAAAATCTTGCATCTAACGCATCTGTGCTGGTCACAGACGAATACCCGGTCTTTATTATGAGGGACCGGAATGAGCGATATCCCGATAAGATGGATCTTCCTTACATCACAGTTGACAGCAACGGCCTGATCCCGCTCGGGCTCACCGAAAAAGATCCATACAGCGCTTATTTCTTCCGAAAGATTATGCAGAAGCATTTTATTGAGGCGTATACACATCCGCCTAAGCAGAATCCACTGGACGAACTTGAAAACGGTAAAAAAATTAATTTCGAGAAGTCTATATTTGATGAACTACCCAGCGCTAAAGAAGCACTGAATAACATACCGGAATTTATTTCAAGTCTCGACATCGACCACGACGTTCATCCCATCGATTTGAAAGGAACACGGTCAGCGGCCACCGGGATGCTCGGGCAATTTATCAAAAATGCGTTGCTGGAGTATGACGACAAACGCAATGATCCGGACGAGAAGAAAACCAGTCAGCTGAGCCCGTGGCTGCATTTTGGTAAAATTTCGGAGCATGAAATTGTACAGGCTGTACTGGAGCATCAGCCTAAAGGGTGGGACCTGGATAAAATCACATTTAATAAAGGCTCAACCGGCGGCTTTTTCAATGGTGATCCCAACGTAGATGGTTTTCTTGATGAGGTGATTACCTGGCGGGAAGTAGGCTACCATTTTGCCCACCACAGGCCCGATTATGACCAGATCAGCAGTTTGCCCGACTGGGTTCAGAAAACCATGGATGAGCACCGCGATGATCCCAGAGAGTATATTTACAGCTACGATGAGTTTAAAGATTCCCAGACCCACGACGAAATCTGGAACGCGGCGCAAACACAGCTGCGGGAGGAGGGAATTATTCACAACTATCTGCGAATGCTCTGGGGTAAAAAGATCATTGAATGGACCCCGGATTATGAAACGGCGGCAGAGTACATGATTGATCTGAACAATATATATGCCATCGACGGACGCGACCCCAACAGTTATTCGGGCATCTTCTGGTGTCTGGGACGATTCGACCGGGCGTGGCAGGAGAGGCCCATCTTTGGAAAACTTCGCTATATGACCAGCGAAAGTACCCGCAAGAAAGTGAAGCTGAAACAGTATTTAGATAAGTATGGAAATCAAAAGTCACTGATGTGATTGAGACCATGTAGCTCGGGTCGCCGACCCGAGAGGGGATTTAAACGTTTTAAGAACTAAATTCTGTAGTAATCTCGCATACACATCAACGTCATCGCGGACTCCGATCCGCGATCTCCTAACTTAGTTCAGTTGAAAGGCGGACCAGTGGCAGGGTTTAAAGTTCGATATTGAACGGAAGATACCGCATCAGGGTGCGGCATGACGCGTTGATCAGACTCACGAACGTGGTACCATCATCGCGGACTCTGACTGCGATCTCCTAACTTAGTTCATTTGAAAGGTGAAGCAATAGCAAGGTTCAAAGTTCGAACACGAATGGGAGATACCGCATCGTGGTGCGGCATGACGCGTTGATCAGACTCACAAACGTGATACCGTCATCGCGGACCCCGATCCGCGATCTCCTAACTTTGCTCAGTTGAAAGGTGGACCAGTGGCAGGGTTTACAGTTCGAACAAGAATGGGAGATACCGCATCGTGGTGCGGTATGACGCGTTTATCAGACTCAGAAACGTGATACCGTCATCGCGGACTCCGATCCGCGATCTCCTAACTTTGCTCAGTTGAAAGGTGGACCAGTGGCAGGGTTTAAAGTTCGAACAAGAATAGGATATTTCATATCATGCGCAGAACCCCTTTAAGAGAGGTACGGCAATGCAGCGCTGTGTAAAATGGCTTGAATTAATAAGCTCAATTCATTCAGAAATCTATCGTAAGACCTATCCTCTCGTGAGTTGAGCAACCTCCAAGCGTGCGAACGCAGAGAGCTCCTTGAAGAGTTGCGGGTTAAGGAGTCATGAGTCTTGAGAAGGTGTTAATGCAGGAATTAGAAGTTATCCCGGTATATTAGGAATCACCTCCAAATTCGGCCTTCAATATTCGTTATTCGATATATTTAACCCGGACACTTACAGGAGCTTCGCACGCTGTCAAGCCTCGGTTTTTGACCAAATATCGAACACTGAATATCAAATGTCGAATAAGGAAGTTTTTTACTTCGACATTCGGCCTTCAATATTCGTTACTCGCTATATTTGTAACCCGAACGCTTACAGGAGCTAACGCACTCTATCAGGTCCTCTTACTTCTTACCAGTGGCCCGCTTTTCGAAGTCTCACACGTGCGGAGGGCAGGTTTGTGTCCAAAACGTTTACAACTCTTTTATCAGCTCGGTAACCAACCGCGCAAAGTCATCTTTGCGGCTTTCGGCCGCTGCTTTCACGTGTTTATGATCCAGCTTTCCTGCCACTACGCCCGCTGCCATATTAGTGACCATGGAAATGGCTGCGGCAGGCAGTTGCAGCCGGGCCGCTTCCACAAGTTCAGGCAGTGTACTCATTCCAACCACATCCCCGCCCAGAATCCTGAATGCCCTTATTTCGGACTTCGTCTCGTAGGATGGCCCTTGCGCAAATAGATAGGTTCCCCGCTGAACTTCCAGTCCAATTGAAGCTGCTATACGGCGAACACGCGCAGCTGTTTCTCCATGATTGTATCGAAATGTTTCAGATGGAGCTGCCGAAACATGCTCAAACAACCTGAAAACATCATCAATTACCATCAAATCTCCAACCCTAAAGCCAGTGTTGATGGCACCAGCCGCATTTGAGATGATGAGTTTGCCGGCATCGAATGCTTGAGCCAGGTGGACCGGCAATACTGTTTTTGAATAAGGGTGTCCCTCGTAACGATGAAACCGCCCGGAAAAAGCGATCACGGACTTTCCGGCTACTGTTCCGGAAATAAGCTCTCCGGAATGTCCCTGCACGGATGTTTGTGGGAAATCGGGAATATCACCGTATGCAATCGAAACTGGATTTTCAATGACGGTTGAGAACTCTCCAAGTCCGGAGCCGAGAATGACCGCTGCTTCAATTGTCTCTGGAAATGACTGTTCAAGAAGGAATTGTTTAATACTGTAGATATTGCCGGGTAATGTCATGCGCTAATATTCTCTATTTTGTACCCTTTATTGTCATCGTACCCTGTAAGCCTGAACATCGGATTATCTGTTTCGTGATAGGCCATAATAACATGTCCCTCACTGTACGATAGCTCCTGGATTTCTTTTCGGACCTTCATACTCTGCTTGGGGTCAAAATCATACTTGGCCGCATACGATCGATTGATAGCGCTGCGCGTACCGATGACGTCTCCCGCCATCACGTACTTGTGGTCCACATTTTCGTAGTAAAGAGCCTGATGATGTTCCGTATGGCCGCCAATAGTTTCAACCCGAATATTTGATATTGGGTTTGATGAATTCCCGGTTAACATCTGGAGATTTGCATGACTGTCTAAAAAGTGAAAAAAGTCTCGTTTTCGCTCATCCTGTGAGTCTATTGATTCAGACAGCTTTTTCCATCCTGCCTCAGAGACCCATATATCAGCCTCAGAAAACGTAAGCTCCCAATAACCGTTTTTTTGATGAGCCAGTCCACCCATATGGTCAAAGTGGAGATGGCTTAGAAAAACGTCGGTGACTTCAAAATCTAAAACACCCTGCTCCTCAAGATTACCCAGAATCATATCAATACTTGTATCCTGCCCGAGGAGATCACCAAGGCCAGCATCAAACAAAATATTTTGATTGTCGTCCTGTATCAAAAACGGGTTAATGGAGAGTTTAAGGGCGTTTTTGTGCGGGGGATCGCTTTTGTCTATTCGCCTGAAAATTTTGTCGATGGCAACTGAGAACGTTCCTTCATAAAGGGGGATTACTTTAACCATGAGTTTGCGTCGGTCGGTAGCTGAACTGAAAGTTATCGTTTTTTATCTTCAAACTTATCGTACGCTTCGATAATGTCGCGTACAAGTTTATGACGGACTACATCGCTTTGATCAAGATAAACAAACGAAATTCCGTCGATATCTTTCAGGATATTTTGAATAACGATGAGACCGGATTCCTGTTTTCTTGGCAGGTCAGTTTGGGTGATGTCGCCCGTTATAATTGCCCGGCTGTTGTAGCCAATCCGGGTCAGAAACATTTTCATCTGCGTGTTGGTAGCGTTCTGGGCTTCATCAAGAATAACAAACGCGTTATTCAATGTTCGGCCACGCATATATGCGAGTGGGGCAATTTCGATCACATTTTTCGACAGCTGAAACTCCAGCTTATCATACTCAATCATCTCTTCGAGGGCATCATAAAGAGGGCGGAGGTATGGATCGATTTTCTCTTTCAGGTCGCCGGGCAGAAATCCAAGATTCTCGCCCGCCTCCACAGCCGGCCGGGCAAGGATAATACGTTTCACCTGGCGCTGCTTTAGGGCACGGACCGCAAGTGCCACGGATGTATATGTTTTCCCCGTTCCCGCCGGGCCAATGGCAAATAGGATGTCGTTATTTTCAGAAGCCTTTACGATGTTGCGCTGCCCGGAAGTTTTTGCCGATACGGCCTCACCGGTGTGTGTATGAAGTATAATGTCGCCGGTATCCTGCTCAAAGGTAGGTGACGATAACGATTTTGTGCTTTCCACTTTATCAGCCAGTGCAAGCAGTGTTGATATATCCTGCGATGAGAGCTGGCTGCCGCGCTTTACCATGGATATCATCTCGCGAATGATATCAGCAAGGTCTTCAACGTCACCTTCGGGTCCTTTCAGCTTAATTTTATTGCCCCGAGCCGTTATGGTGGCGTCCGGAAATGCTTTTTCGAGCTGTGACAAATTTTTATCATCAAACCCGAGAACAACAATCGGGTCAGCGTTTTCAATTTGAATTGTTTTCTTCTGATCTTCTTCTTCTGTTTTGATAAGCCTGTGTTCTAAAGTGGAAATAAAAGATTAAATCTGAATTCGAGATTAATTAATAAATATCAGAATCCCCCTTAATAAAGGGGACATAGGGGGATGTTTATCAGATTTTTGAAAAACCGATGAACACCCCTCTTTCCATTGGGATCCCTTCGGGGCAATCTCTCCGCCAGCCGGCGGAAGACTTCTTTGCCTAGCTCCCCAAAATAAGCAGATTATTAGTCAGATTAAACTATATCGGCTCTGCCGGCATTCATTCTGGCTCTGATTTCTTTGATGGCCCCCGGAATGCTCTCTGCTTTAAATACACTGCTTCCTGCAACCAAAACATCAGCTCCCTTTTGTATCAGCTTGGTTGCATTATTTGATTGAACGCCGCCATCCACTTCAATCAGGTACGTCATATTCATCTGCTTTCGAATTTCATTTAGCTTGTAGACTTTTTGATAGGACGCATCAATGAAAGACTGTCCGCCAAATCCGGGATTTACGCTCATCACCAGTACCATGTCTACATCAGGCAAAATGGGGTAGAGCAGGTCAACTGACGTCGCCGGGTTGATGGCAACCCCGGCCTGGCACCCGGTACTTTTAATGTGCTGAATAGTGCTGTGAAGGTGCGGGCATATTTCCTGGTGAACCGTAATCATGTTCGCGCCGGCTTTAGAAAAGGGCACAACGTATTTATCAGGATTCTCAATCATCAGGTGAACATCCAAAAAAGTATCGGGAGCAGCGCTTCTTACCGCATCAACGATAAACGGGCCGTAGCTGATGTTCGGCACAAAATGACCGTCCATAATATCGCAATGAAGCCATTGTGCGCCTGCCGAAAGACAATCATTAATCTCTTCACCTAATCGGGTAAAGTCAGCAGCAAGAAGTGATGGTGCTAATAATGGGGTTTCGAATGCCATTAATTAAATGTATGTCAGTTATTATTGTCAGTTGAATCAGCCTGAATTCTCTGCATAGAATCGGAGGCGGACATCGTTGTGTCTGCACCCACGGCACCCGATTCGGACTCCTCACGCGCGTCAAAACGTTCAGCCACCAGCAGGGTAAGCTCTTCACCTTCAGTGAGCTCTTCAACGTCGGGGCTGAAAGATAACACAGTATTTGGCTCTTCTCTACTCGGTTGAAAACGAATTTCTCCAACTCGCAACCCCGTCTGGCGTAACCGTTGTTGCGCCTGGGAAAGCCTCAATCCTACAATGTCAGGAATGGTAACCCTCCTGTCGCCAAGACCGTCACTAATCACAAGGTTCACAGCTGCACCGCGGTCAACAGTATCACCAGGCGTAAGTGACTGCCTGAGAACCGTATTTCTAAACCGGTTTGATTCATAGCTCGTCGTTCCAAGAGTAAAGCCGTAGTTTTCGAGCTGTATTTTTGCGTTTCTGAATGATAAATCCACCACTTTAGGAACCACCGCTTTAGGACTCACTTCGGTGTTTACGGTCAGATATACTTTACGATTTGGTTTCACAAGCTGCAGCGGCTGCGGCGACTGGTCAATAATATAGTTGGCCGGAAAAGCGGAGTTTGCCCGCCTGTCGAGAACCTCATAGCGAAGCCCGTAATCTGTGAGAAGCGTCTGGGCGTCATCCAGCGATATTTTAGTCACATCGGGGACGGTAACGCCCTCATTGTAGTTGGTGTATTCCGGCATAATGACAAAGTTGGCCAGCGCACCAATCAGGATCGCAAATAGAGTGCCGCCACCCAAAATATAGTAGAACCATTTGCTGGTCAGAATTTTTTTGATGATATCCATGAAGTAATTAAAAAATGTAAATAGAGTTTAGAAATTGACTTTCAGCTGAAGATACTGCGAGGGAGCCATACTTGTAGTTGCCTGAACCTGGTTTTGTTTCAGTTTAAATGTGAAAAAACTGTCAAAAGCAGATAGAACATGGTTTGCTATTAATATAAGCCGGAAGTTTTTTGATGTCCGAAAATCGTTATTGAAATCATCGGCCAGTGATGCTCCGCGGAAGAACATGTTGCTTGCATACGTTCCGTCTCTAGAGATAAGAAACGGGCTGGTACTGTTTGCCTCGTGAAAGCTATAATAATCCTGCCATCCCGACTGGAACTGGTAGTATTTTGAAATAAGCTCGTAATACTGCTGGGAACCATATGCCGGCAGGATATGCGAAAAATTACTATTGGACAGGTTATCCGGCGTCACAAACCGGCTTTGCCTTTCCACAGCCCTCAGGATATCAAGGTCAATATTATTCCAGTCGGTGTCTGTATCAAATGCCGGCTCAACTCCATCCACCATCGTTCGTAGATTTTCAAGGGCAGAATTATCGAGTCCGTTTACGTCGTGATAGTCTACCAGCCATTTTGCATACTGCGTAACGCTCCAGTTTTGATCGGCGTATGTCTCGTAGCGACGCTTGCCGCGATCGCCCCGGTTATCAAATTCTACGACCATGTAAATGGCCGCCACTTCAAGAGCCGCGTACAGGCCGCCGCGGATCCAGTTCTTATTTACGAACTGACCGCTTCCCGGAATCAATCCTGATGAAAGCAGGGCAAGGCCTGGTTTTTCTGTAAAAAGCTTCTGAATGCTGTTATCATACGCCGGGCTGGTTTGATCCCGCATCAAAACCGGCCGGATAAAATCAGATTCAGAGATAGAAGCGGCCGGCTGCTGTTCTGCTTGTTGATGCGGCTCAAGGTTCGATATCAGCGGCTGAGAAAAAATCAGGGCAGGCAGCCAGAGTGATATAAAAATGGTTGCAGCGATTAGTTTCATAAAAGATCAAAATCGAACGTTAAACCGAAATAGAGCAAAAATTCACGGCCATAAGACACCGTGCTATCTCCGGAGCCGGTAATGAAGTCATCAGGGAAACGAATATCAAAGCGATTTAGTCCATAGGTGCCGTTAATAAAAAACTTCATGGGAAACAGGTAGTAGCTATTAAAGGCAAACCGAAGTTCAGTACCAATGCCGGACTTTAGCCCGTTGCCAATGTCAAGCGGGCCGCCCCAGCCATTTCCCGTTTCGACGTAAAAATGTGCAAATACTTTGTCTATCGTGTACGGCCCTACCTGTTTGTTGATCGATTGGAACAGGGGGGTCAGGTATGAGGCACGAAGAAACGCTGTGCGCTGTCCTCCAACGGCAAAAAATGGATAGGATCGCAAGCCGGTTAGCCCGCCGATGTAATCAAGATAGAAGTAGTCGTCTGGCTTATTGAGGTACGAAAATGCACGTGTGGTAATCATAGCCGCATCATCCCCGCGCAATGAAAAACCCTGGCGATATTTCAGCTCAAGCGAGTGGTTCGAAATCTTATCGTAGACAGGCGAAAGTATACCGTCATTCACTTCAAATTCGTTAAGCAGGCGACTCGGCTGGAAGCGGTAGGTAAACTGACCTTTAATTCCGATTGGGGTGATATCCATATTTCTGGACGGCTCAATCAGTTCGGCGATATAAGAGGCCGAGAAGGTGTTCCCTTTAAAATAGTCCGACGTGCTTCCGGGAACAAACTGCTGCAATTCTTCCGATAAAAACCCATCGGTTGACACGCTGTATGGAGAGTAGTTGGCGCCAAGTTCCAGCAGGCTCCAGCGGTTCAGCTTACTTCGTAAAAAGAGATTAGCTTCCCAGATTGAGTATCGAATGTCTACATTTTTAGTAACGGGAAGGCATGAGGTGCACGGAAATTCTTCGATCGAGAGTCCGTCTCGAACATTTCGCTTCAGGTTGTAAAGCTCAATGCTGACCGTGGGCGACCAGCTGGTTTCGATAAACGGAATGCCGCGATGCTCAAAAATAAGAAAGATATCTCTGTCGAGGTCGTTGAGTCGCCCGGGAGAAATAAAGTCGCCAACGCCATCGGCCGGGGTCGAGCCAAATCCAAAAAGAGCACCGCCAAAGAGGCTGATCTTTTCAGTGACATCGCGAGATGAGAAGTAGGCGCCAAGCTTCATATCCCGCCAGAGATTTTCACCAAGTGAGCCGAACTGGCCAGAGGTAAGCAGATCGGCATTGCCACCGTTTAATTTAGAATAATTATCAAACCTGACCACAGGAAAGATGTTAAGGCTGGTGATGGTTTCCGAATAGGGACTCCAGGTACGGCTGTCCGGTTCAAACTCAGTGTCAATGTCAAATTCGACAGGTTCGGTTTGGTTTGATGATGGCTCAAAAGGAAGTGATCCAATATCTGTATCACTGCGGCGATTTAACACCTGGAGGCGCTCCATCATGTTGTCGGCAGTACCTTCTGTGAACAGGGGAGCCGATTCTGGGGCGGTAAGAGCGACGACCTCGGGCTCATCCGGCAGAGTCATTTTTGAAATCTTATATCCATCGTTGATATAATGAGAAAAATAGAGCTGATCCCCTTTAACAGCAGGCATAAATGCACCGCCTATGACCGAGGTAATTTTTTCAGTCACATTTGAACCCAGATCAGTCCGGTAAATATTGAATATTCCTTCATCATCAGAAGAGAAATAGAGAAAATTGCCCTGGGGATCGATCGATGGATCTCTGTAATCAACGTATTTACTTTCAAAAAGCGCCGTGAGTTCACGAGAGTCTATGCTGTATGAATAGAGGTTACGATTTCCATCAAGAGCCGAGGCGATATAGATTGTGGTGCCATCAGGGTGCCAGACCGGTGTAAAGACAGTTTCACCGGAATCAAAATTCGTCAGTAGTTCGGTTGTTCCATCATCAAGGTTGACAAGCACGAGATTCTGAGTACCGTCTGTCTGTTGAACTGCTGCAGCCTGCCGGCTTGATGGATGCCATGCCGGATCCTGTATTCGGGCGCTTTGCGTGATCTGCCGCTTATTTTCGGTTTCGAGATCAAACAGATAGAGATCCTGGTAGGTTTCCCCAACCCTGTTCTTCTCAGACCGGCTGTAAACGAGCTCTTTGCTGTCGGATGAAAAAGAGAACTTGTTGCTGATAAAATCAAGAGAGAGGTTTGCGCCGAAACCGTGTGCCATTCGATAGGATTGATCGGAATCCATATCCTGTAGTCCGCCCACATTATCAATCGACACGCTGCCGGAGTCGGTTTGGACAACAAGTGCCGTTGTTCCATAATCTCTATTCCAGTTGGTGAGATAACCAAAGGTGGTGGAATCCGGAGCGAACGTTGGGTAAAAATTGAAGTATCCGTTAGGCACAACATGCTCAACCTCTTCGTAGCTTAGACCGGCGGTTTGAAGCCGGTAATGCTCTTTTCGTTCTTCAATCCAGTCAGCAAACAGGGCCGTACCGGGTATACCTGTAGCGGCTTCTATAACTTTCGAAAAATCTGTTTTACCACTGTCAGCCGCTGCATGAGAAATGTCGGCAATCACCTGTTCACCGAACCGGTCGGCAAGGTAGATTACGAATCCAAATCCCTGGTTGTAGTTGGTCTCCCGCTCAATGCTCGTTTTTGATGAGAAAATCCCCATATCCGTAAAGGAGAGATAGGTGTCGTTTAGGATGCGCGATCGCAAAAGCATATCACGGTGCGAATCCCAGTAATCGTAAGACAAGCCCGCCCGCTGATATTGGGCCGTTCCCTCCGCATACCACGCCGGGATGGCAACCGACGCAAAAGGCATTGTTATGATGCCGTTGGGAAATCCATACAGCACGTCCGGACGGCGAACACCTTCGTATGATAGCCATTGCAAATAAATAGCCGGCACAGTCTTCGTACGCGTCATAGACGCCTGGAGCTGCACAATGTGCGTATACTCGTGGGTGATAACATTTCTCAGCCAGTTATGCGTGCCGCGAAGGGGAGTATCGAGCGCGGGAAGCCAAATTTCAATTTTATCATCAAAGAAAAAAGCGGCACCATTGGAATAGTCTTCGCGATCTCGCAGCACAATACTGATCTTACCGTCAGGCTCGTAGTTGTAGAGTGAGGTGATGGGTTCGTAAATCTCTTCGGAGATTCTGGATACAACCTGGCCGCTGCGTTCACTTCCTTTCTGGTAATGAATCTCAAAATGCTCGCTTTCGATAGTGAACCATGGGAGATGGTTATGCGGATAATCATAAAACTGCGGACTGGTTTGAGCCAGGGCACCGGCCGCAGGAATCAGCCACAATAGCGAAAGAGAGATAGCGGCATGGTATGTTAGTCGTCTGAAAGTCACTTATCGGGCCACCGCTATTTTTACAAGTTTGCGTTCAGTGTCACCGTTAACCGTTGCTTCAATCACGGCGAGATAGCCGCCGCTTCCCCAGCCTGATGTATCGATTCGGATTTCTTCGGGTGAGCCGCCGCGTGACGGATGAGTTTGGTTGTAAATCAAACGGCCGCTCGTTGTGGTGATCCGGATCTGAACATCACCCGGCTCTGATGTTTGAAATCGTACATATGTTTCGTCTGATGCAGGATTGGGCCAGTTGTACGTTTCCTGTTTGTTCAAAACCGTAAAGGCAGGTTCCTGAACATCCGAATCTAAAAGCCGGCCCGTCAGATTGTTAGTTCCGCCGTTTCCGTACCGCGATTCCCACTGCGTGTTTTGAGCGTTGGGAAACCGCCAAACCCTGAAATCACCGGCAGGACTCACCGCCGTTAAATACTCGTCATTCATGGCTGGGTGAATGAACTCTACTGATGTATCAGGGTATCCGCCAACAAGCAGTGGAAATCCTTCGATGGGGTCGCCGTCTGAGTTGTAAGCATATAGATTCAACGATTCTGAGGCTTGAGCTGCGATGATGAAATCCGGTTCGCCATTACTGTCGATATCCGAAATAAGTGGTGTTCCTCTGAAAATAGCATCCTCAGGCGCCTGGATTGGAAAGCCTGAGAGAACAGCACCATTAAGATTTTTGGCTACAATCTCGTTTCTTTCCCGATCAACAAAAATAAAATCAATATTGCCTGATGCATTCAGATCAACAAGTGCGGGCCATTCAAGATGTTCTGAGCTATGAAGTACTCGTTGTTGCATGTCACTACCCGATTCAGTATCGATCAATATGATATCGTTCTCAATCAACAGGTACGTTTTATAGGTGCCGTCCTGGTTTTCAATCAATCCAATATGCTTTTTGCTGTATGGACTGTTTGGCAGTAACATATTTCCGTTTAAAGATCCTGATGGAGTCGTGATTGAAATCTCACCGTCATTTGATAAAAAAGATTCATACCCCTGAATTTGGGCAGTGCGGAATCCGGGTGCGGAGTAAAAATCAGGCTCAATCGTTTTTGAGGCTATTGTGGCTCTGGTATCTGTTCCATCAAATTGCACAAAATTTGGGACTGGACTGCTCACGAATCCTTGATTAGGTTCAATTGCAAATTCCCAAAAGGATGAGAAACCTCGTCTATTACGCTCAATAAATTTAACGACAAATTCCTGGCTGCTTGATGCGGGATTTGGGGCCAAGGCAAAAATATTATAATTGGATGTTACCAATGGTTGCTGTGGGGAATAGTTTTCCGTAAACCCAAGGATATCGCCCTGCGAAAATCTATATAGAAGACCGTTTCTTGACGGAATAACAGACTCAGATTCCCTATCCCCGGTGAGGGCTACAATAGATAGTGGATAGCTGTTCCAGTATGGATCATTTGCAGGTGTTGAAAATCCTAAACTTCCCAAGCGGGTAGTTTCAATAACTTCATAGAGATTCTCACCGGTATTGAAAGGCTGTATGTTGACGTTTGCTAAAGGCAGATTATCAGAAAAATCAAACAGCTCAAAAGGAGACTCGGCCCCTGAATTACTGTCATTGTCTGGAGTTGTATCCGGCCCGAACCGGTTTTCATAAAGCGTGATAGTCTGCGTAGATGTAATGACCGACGCATCGTTGCCGCTCCACCAAAAATCGAAGGCTGACCCGTTTACTTCGTTTTCAAAAAAACCGATGGCAGTCGGCCGTCCAATATCCTGGGCACCGTCGGCCTCCATCAAATTCACACCCTTTGCATCCGGATCGTCATTTATCCCGCGGTTGGCGGAGAGGCGCTGCTGAATGATGCCCTCATCAATGTGCCAGATTAGCATCCCGCCGTTCAGAATTCTTTCATCATTTCCATCCGTTTCCTCCAGCACTTCGGCTGGTCCACCGGGCAGCGCGAAGTCGTAATTCGATACATCAACAACGACGCCCGGAATGAGTTCTTCTGAAAAGTCTGATAGCTGAAACACAAATGTGGTGTCGGTATTGGTGTATGTTCGTGTCTCCCGGCTGCCATTGGGACGCTGAAAGGTCAGGGTGGTTCCTGTACCGTTTCCATCGGCTTCGCGGTGTCTGTTTTCAATCAAAAAGTACTCCTGGCTCGATAGAGATACCTTTGCAATACTATTCGGCTGGCGCAGGGATGAAGCGGGCAGTGTGATGGCTCCGTCATGGTTGTAGTCGATTTCAACCGGATCTGCCCATCCCATATGTTTTTTTTCCCAGGCTGAGAGTTCAGGCGGAAACAGTCCGTTGTAGGCAAATATGCCGGCGCCATCCATCAGGCCAAACCTCCCGATGCCTGATTCTCCTGTTTCAGTATTGAAAAGGTCGGGCAGACCTATGTGGCTGCCGATCTGTGCGGTAACCATTCCGTTTATGGAGAGCTGCAAAATAACTTCAGAGCCGGTCACATCCTCACCTGCGCGTGTAAGCGTCCGGGGAAGAATAAGCGTGTTGTCTACCAGTAAATTTCCGTTATCGATGGGGAACCCGCTGAATGATGGGTCGTCAAACAGGCGGCCAAATGCATCTCTGCTGATGTAAACCGAGGGAATGTCCTGCGGTGTTTTATCGAGAATGGTTCCTGTAAGTTCGATATCCCGTCCCACGCCCGCATGAAAAAGCACAAACGCTATTTGATCACCCGGATTCAGGCCCAATTCGAGATTACCCGATTCAGCAACATTTTCCCAGGCATCACGTGCGAGATCGGCAAGAGGCTCAGAGCCGGGGTCTTCGCCAATCGGAGAGTAAGTTTCCATACGCTGCGGGAGGCGGTACACATCATCAAGAAGCTGATAGCTGATATTCAATGCACCATCAGACATCCTGGAAAAGTAGTTTTTTGCAAACTCAAGGTGAGCTTCGAAATATGGTTTATCGTGGGGAAGGGGATCGATCGTTACAGATTCATTTTGCAGGTAGGGAATGCTGTCGTCCGAAAAAGTTCCGTCGCCGGAGGTAAACCGCGTTGTATCGGGCTGAAACTCAACCCTCACCGCAACAATATGGAGTGTCCCATCCGAAAGGGTACTGTTAGAAACAGAATTAACCTTGGAAGCCACAGAATATGGAGATAGAGATACTTGAGAATAGAGGTGATCGGGCCCAAGAAATAAAAAAATAAGCAGCACAATTCCTCGAGACGTGCTGCTTACTAAAGTTGATAAAGCCATAAAACGTTGCTAAAAAAATGAGCGATTATTCAAACGTAAGCAACAGGCTTAATCGAATAGTGTTTGCAAGCGGGTGATCTTCCTCTATAGTGTAAATGTAGCTAAAGTCAACGCCAACGATGTTATAGCGCAGTCCGGCACCAAAGGTGAGGAATCGGCGGTTTCCATTATTTTCATGCTCATGGTAGTAGCCGGTTCTCAGCGCAAACTGATTGTTATACCAGTACTCGAGCCCTGTTCCAAACATAAGCTGATCGAGCAGGCTAAGCGTAACCACTTCAGTTCCGTTATCGCGCTCGAAAGAGCCCCAGGAGTTGAAAAGGGCTTCAAAAGAACTCATCGCTTCAAATGTATCTCCGCCTTCACCATCACCGCTTGTCTGCTCATTACGCGCCATAATTTTGGACACGTCATTAGCGATTGTCAGCGTATTGTAGCCGCGTGAGTCAAGCTCAGTTGTAAATGCCCATCCTGCACGCAATACAGTTGGGAGGGGGTCTTTCTGGGCGTTATCGGTGTATTGAATGCTCGGACCAATATTTGAGAGATTGAATCCCGCGTTTACGTTCGCATTTCGTGAACCGATCTGAAATGGATTGGACTTATAGAGTGCCGCAAGATCGACCCCAACACTGGCTCCGGGATTGATTTTCTGGCCGCCCACATCACCTTCAGCCAGCGAGCTGTAGATAAATCGAAAGCCCGTACCGAGAGCGAAATTTTCATTTATCTCAAAACCGTAAGACAGGCCGCCGGCAAGTTCAAAACTATTAAAGCGGCCAAGTTCTACATTATCAGAACTTGTACGCACCTGCTCACCAAGATTCAGAAACGTGATGTGACCACCAATGGTACCAATTCCTTCTACGTAGTACGTTCCTACAGCATAATCATAGAAAAGGTCTGCGTTAAAGGCAGGCAGCCAGTTGGCGTGTGTAATACTGATTTGGTTCTGGCTCTGGTAGGCAAGCCCGGCAGGGTTCCAAAACATAGCAGACGCATTATCGGCGATGGCTACACCTGTATTTCCCATTCCGGCTCCGCGGGAGTCAGGTTCAATCTGCAGAAAAGGTACAGCTGTAATGCCAACTTGTGCGTTAGATGTAAAGAATGCACCTGTCATTAAAAACAGTGCAGTAAGAGATAAAGCTATTTTTCGCATAATAAATCTAGAGTTTTATAAAATATAACGGAAATATTCCTTACTTAATGTGTTGTTATCGGATTATGACAAGTTTTTCGATTTTTTCCTCTGTTTGCTTTCCTTCTGGGGTATCTGTTCCAACCCTAAGCACATAAATATAAGTACCATTAGCCAGGCGATCATAATCCCGGTCAAGACCATTCCATTCAATGTTAGCATAAGAATTCGAGGTTATTTGTGATTCTTGCAGGTGCGTGACCGGCATTCCGCTGAGTGTATAAATACGGATACTTATATCAAGCTGATTGCCGGGTTGATTGTGTTCGAATATAAACCGCGTGTTGCGGCTCATGGGATTTGGATAGTTATACACATTCCGGATTTTCAGCTCATCACTGTCGGCAACTTCGAAGTGGATAGTCGCCTCCTCCGGATTGTTGTAAACGTCCCATGCCCGAACGGTTAGCGTGTAACTCCCCTGCGGCAGTTCGTCGAGGGGATACTCGATACGTCCTTTCCGAAAATCATCAAGATTGCTCTGATAAAATTCGTTTAAAACGACGGTTTTACGAGGATTTGTATCGATTGTAGCTATGATCTCATGTCCTACTCCTGTTCCTGTTGTGTTGATTCCTGCTTCATCTTCGAGGTCTACGATGAGCGTCGATGAGCTGCCCACCAAGTTTCCGTTAACAAAATTTCTGTCGTTTAGATAGGCATCGAGTGTCGGCCCGTCTGAATCTGCAGGCGCGTCTTCGTTGATACCATTAAAAATGACGTTACTTACAGAGCCGGCACCATCTGTACCGTTTGTGGATGTGTACGCGAGTACCCTGCCATTGTCAGGCGTGAAGGAGATGTCACGCGGGATAATGAATTCCGTGTTGAACCGGCCGTTTTCTACCGATACCCGTCCATTGAACAGAATGTCGTTTTCAACAGTATACTTACAGTCGCCGGTGTAGCACCGTCCTTCCTGTACCCAATCTCTGTCTGGAAGACTTACTACCCGCTCCGAATCAAATACGGTTATAGTGGTTTGGCCGCTAAAACCGGGCAGATAATTACCCTGGCTGTCTGTAACTTGTCCTGCTAAACTCATAGTGTCAAGTGCACGAATCTGAAGTGTACTGTCCGGAAATTGTTGAAGATCAACGTCGTTAATCCGGGTGATTTCTGTCCTCTGTTCAGGAAGCCCGATGCGCATGGCCGGATCGCCCAGCAGAATAAATTTTCGTGCGTTAAAGCCGGATCCCTGGCTTGTATTCTTTGTGTTTTTGTAGATGTTGCCTAAGCGAAGCGGCAGGCCGTTTTCGTCGCGCTCGAGCATCTTTCGCGTAAGCTGAATATTTAACCCGAAATTATTACTTCCCGCCGTAGAACTTGTGTAAACAACCCGGGTTGTGGTCAGGGCTGATACTATACCGCCCTCTGCCCATAAAAGTGTTTGTTCTGCCCCGGACCGTGCGCTGGTGTCATCAAACCGGCCGAACTGGCATGTGGCAGTCACAAAGATTGAGAGTCGGTCTCTATTTTTTAACCTCGAAATCATCTCCGTGGTAAAAAGCTGCTCATCGGCAAGAACAAACTGTCCGCCGTGTCCCGAATAATTGATAATAAGCGAGCCCTCGTTAAAGGAACGAATCATATCATTGCTGGCACCGGGTACCCTGCGGCCGGCTGCCGATGTTTCTACAGGGTAGGAGAGCATGTGAATCTTATTAATTTTAGTGGCTGATTCTACCACGTCAATGACCTGGGCCGTGCCGTCTGCATTCAACAGATGAAGGTCACGATTGGTCTGCACATCGGGAAAGTCATCATCCGAAACAAATGTAAATCGTGTTTTCCAGTCGCCGGTTGTTTCCGGGCTCTCGTACGTTCTTATCTTATTCATCAACACCCGGGCTTCGGCAAGGGTTGAAACAGGAAATCGCCCGACCCCGATATCCAGCCGTTCGTTGCTTCTGTTTGGCAGCCATTCTCCTTCAGTATCATCAAGAAAGCCGTAATAATCGTCGCTTCCATAGCTGTTTATCCTGTGCAGGGATTCGTCACTCTGAAATGTAAATACATGATTCACAAGTGATCCACCAACAATATTCTTGTAGTCGTAGGTTGCATCTCCAAAAAGCAGCAAATTCTGAAGCGGCTCCTGGCCCGATTCCATGGATAGGTCATAAAGAAATTTGATGTAATCCCGGATAGCGGTCACATCCGGTGTGGCTCCCGAAAATTCATTAAATATTTGCTCCTGAGTGACAACGGCAACCTCATATCCATCTTTTTCCCTGCGGTAGTCGGCCCACTCGCTGGCAAGATCGGTATAAAATTCGGAGGTGACGATTACGTAATCCGGGTTGATGGATATTCCCCGTAAATTTTGGTTTGGAATACGCTCACCGGGTTCCGGTGTAAAATACGATGCCTGCGCTATGAATCGGTTATCTTCGGTATGATTGTAGGAAAAACTGATCTCCGCAGCAGTTCCTGATACATCAAGTAACTCGGGCTGAAGCGGGTCCGACACCTCCATAACCAGCGGCTGGGCCGTGAAGCCGCGAAGTTCATATGTAGCAACCTGTCCAGTGACATTACCCGGTGAGTAAACGTAGAGATAATCGTTGTCGGTGATAAGCTGCCGGTCGTACGAGAGCCTGATCCAGTCGATCATTCCTTCGCTGGTCGGATCTGATGCATTGAGCTGCCCGGTAAGCTGAATTTGCTCTGAATCCTGAACCGTTGCTGCTGCCCTCAAGGTTCGAGACCGTCCAGAAATGCCCTCTTCAGATCTGTAATTATTAATGGGTAACACGCTCGAAGATCCTAAATTCTCATTGCCATAGGAAAAGCTCATACCCATCGACTGCGTGCTGCGGCCAATAAATCGAATGTCGATATCCATCGTCCGGCCGGAAATCAGTCCCGGAATCGTGTCATCAAAAATTGTGCGTTGCCGCTGGCCTGCTGAGTTACTCAGCCGCATCCCGTACCATTCCAGCCCTGAACGGATCGTAGGTTCGGATTTGGCAAGTTCTTCTTCAATCCATCTAAAGTCTCTAAACTCGGTGATTACAGGCCCGGTTCCGGTCACATCAGTTGTTTCCTGACGAAGTGATTCCTCCGAACCGTCAATCCTTAGGAACACGTAATTATTTTCACTGTACCGATGGAGTTGATGTGAAAATGAGTTGGACTCTGTATCTCTGAATTCCTGGTGAGGAGAATCGGCATAGAAAATTACCCGGTCCGACTCATCAAAACTGCCGTCTGCTTCTCCTTCCACAAGAATGGGAATCTGAGCTAGCTGAGGGCGTTCAGCAGCATTGAGTCTGGGCAGTTCACCCCCGGGGGTTGTCCAGATCTGAATATTTTCGGGATTAAGCTGTTCAACTGTTATGCCCAGTTCTATTAAATAATCAGAGCCAAGAGCGTAAATTCCTTTTTCAGAAACGGGAATTTTATACCATTCCCCATCAGAAAGAGGAGTGGAGGTATCTTGTGCCAATTGCATTTGTGAAACGATAGGCCGCTGATTTGTACGCGGTGTCTTGTAAATCCTGAATCGGGCGTTTTTGACTACAATCATCTCTTCAGGATTACTTTCGCTATACCTAACAGCATGGAACAGAAGGTTGGCTTTTTGTTGCCCTCTGTAGATTCCGGCGTTTGTTACCTCAAAAAGTGGTGTTTGGTCGGGTGAGAGAGAAAACGATTGAATCAAAGATTGAGAATCACTGCTGAATCGTTTTGTTACCAAGTGTTGTGTGATGACCTCATAGGATTCTGACAGGCTGCCATCAATCAAAAAATCGTGGGCGTGTACGGCTTTGAGGCTGTCATTCGAGAACGTATACTCGGTATAACGGTCTGTTTCTGCCGCTTTACGAAGCTGCTGAGCATCCGCACCGCTATAAAGAACAAGCGATACCAGGAGTAAGATTGTTTGAATTGATGCTATACGCATTACAATAAACCGTTAAGTCTTTTAATCAGATGTTGTAAAAACAGTATCTATTTTATTCGACTAGAAATACGATTTGTTGTTAGGAAGGGGAGATGTCTTGATGCGAAAAAAAATGATAGAATAAGCTGAATCATGATTCTTTAATTAGTTGTAAGAGTCCTGTGATCGTAGCTTTATTCTATATAGAGTTGGTTTGTTTAAATTTAACACATGAATAATACACCCATGAAATTTGAAAATCAATTCCTTAACCCATTTTTTGAAGGTCCGGTCCGCTATCGGCATGAAAGTTAATTACTTAGCGACATAAAAAAAACGGTACAGCTTTTGAGCCGTACCGCCCTTAAAATCTGGGAGAAAAAAGAATCTGATTTTAAACAGATTCAATGACCATTGCCGAGGCACCACCGCCACCATTACAGATACCGGCCGCACCAAGGCTGACATCTTTTTGCTTCATAGCGTGTAGCAGCGTTACAAGTATTCGTGCGCCTGAACAGCCAATCGGGTGACCGATACTCACAGCTCCTCCATTAACATTCACGATGTCGGGATTCAGCTCAAGTATTTGGTTATTAATAAGCGAAACAACAGAAAACGCTTCATTGATTTCAAACAGCTCGATGTCGCTCTTTTTTACCCCGGCACGTTCGAACGCAATTGGCAGGGCATCAGCCGGAGCCGTGGTAAACCATTCGGGGGCTTTTGCTGCGCTGGCATGGCTGCGAATGCGAGCCAGGGGTTTGAGCCCGAGACTTTTTGCTTTCTCTTCGCTCATCAGTACAAGCGCGGCTGCACCATCATTAATACTGCTGGCATTTGCGGCGGTGACTGTTCCTTCTTTATCAAAAACAGGGCGAAGAGAAGGTATTTTGTCGAAGTTGACTTTGTCGAGCTCTTCGTCTGAATTCACTTTGGTGATATCGCCTTTTCGGCCTTTCACCTTCATTTCAATAATCTCATCATCAAACCGGCCGTTGTTTGTGGCGTCGATGGCCCGCTGATACGACATCACCGCAAATTCATCTTGCTCTTCACGGCTGATGTTGCATTCACTGGCACAGAGTTCAGCAGCATTTCCCATGTGGTAGTCGTTATACACATCCCAAAGGCCGTCTTTAATGATGCCGTCAAGAGTTGTAGCATGACCCAGTTTTGAGCCGAACCGATGTTTTTCGAGATAGTAGGGCACATTACTCATGCTTTCCATCCCGCCAGCTACCATTATGTCTGATTGGCCAAGGGCAATCTGGTCAGCCGCAATCATAATGGCCTTCATCCCAGATGCACAAACTTTATTGACGGTTGTGGAGGGAGTCTTGTCAGAAAGGCCTGCTTTGATGGCGGCCTGGCGAGCTGGTGCCTGTCCGATTCCTGCTGTCAATACATTTCCCATAACTACTTCCTGAACATCATCAGGTTTAATTCCGGCCTCTTTGATGGCTTGAAGGATGGCGGCTGCTCCAAGTTCGGGAGCTGAAAACGACGACAGGCTGCCTCCGAATGACCCAATGGGTGTACGCTTGGCTGATACAATGACTACATTTTTCATAAAGTGCTTTGGAAATTAATTTAAAGATTGTTTTAAATCGTCGATTAAGTCATCGGCGTCTTCAATACCAACTGATAGACGAATCAGGGAATCAAACAGGCCGGCTTTCTCGCGAACCTCTTTCGGGATGGAGCCGTGCGTCATACTGGCCGGATGACTAACGAGTGATTCAACACCGCCGAGACTTTCAGCAAGTGTAAACACCTTTGTTTTGCTCATCAGGGAATTCGCTGCTTCGATAGAGTCATCTTTCAGGCTAAACGAGACCATGGCGCCAAAATCTTTCATCTGCTTTGCTGCAAGCTTGTGCTGTGGGTGTGATTCCAGACCTGGGTAATGAACATGGGCTACGTCGGGGCAGTTGACCAGCCAATCGGCGACTTTCTTTGCATTATCAATCGATCGCTGAACACGTACTGATAAGGTTTTGATCCCACGAAGAACAAGATAGCAGTCCATCGGGCCGGGAACAGCTCCGGTGGTTTTGATCTGAAAGCGTAATCCTTCTGCAACGTCTTCGTTGGATGTTGCAACGGCTCCGCCAATGGTATCGGAATGTCCGCCCAGGTATTTAGTTGTGGAGTGGATCGCAATATCGGCACCCAAATCAAGTGGCTGCTGCAGGTACGGGGAGGCAAAGGTGTTATCCACGGCCGTTAAAATATTATGCTTTTTCGCCATTGAAGCCAGTGTTTCAATATCGGCAACGCGCAGCAGCGGGTTGGTGGGTGTTTCGATCCAGATCAGTTTGGTTTGATCGGTGATAGCCTCTTTAACTTTGCTGTTGTCGGTCATATCAACAAACGAAAATGTGATGCCGACAGGCTCAAACATTTTAGTAAAAAGCCGGTACGTTCCGCCATAAAGATCGTTACTTGAAATAACGTGGTCGCCTGGCGATAAGGTTCTGATAATGGCATCAATTGCAGCAACTCCGCTGGAAAAGCAGATACCATGATCTGCATTTTCAAGCCCGGCAATCATTTTTTCGAGAGCTGTGCGGGTTGGATTCCCAACACGTGCATAATCGTAGCCCTGATGATCATTAGGCGCTTTTTGTGCGTAAGTTGAGGTTTGAAATATCGGTGGCATTACTGCACCTGTAGTCGCTTCAGGTGCCTGGCCGGCGTGAATTGTCTTAGTATTGAACTTCATATCATACTTTTTTTAGAAATTGATTTGTTGCTCCAACAATTCTGCTTCGCTTTCCATGCCTAGTTCGGTATAAACTTCTATCAGGCTGTATGCGTAGGCAGCTCGATCCGAATTTGCTTCATAAAGCGATTGCCAGTACGGAATTGATTCTCTCAGATAAAACTCTTCCTGCTCAGTCAGTCTTGCGCTGGCGGTATCGGTTACATGTGGCTGCAGCTCATTAAGCATATCGGCAGCACTTACGTAAAATGCGGCGATACGTTGCTGACGCTCTTCAGACGACGGTAAGGTTTCATCAATATCTCTGTAAATACTGCCGATTTCGTTTAACTGCGAAAGCAACTCATCAATCTCCTGATCAGCGTACGTTTCAAATCCGGGATTTTGTGTTTCATCATAAATGCGATGCCTCATTTGGTAGAACCGCTCTGTCGCAAGGGCCTCACGATACTGAACCCTGTTGGGATAAACGTCGGTTAGCTCTTCCAGTAAAGCGATTGCGTCTGTGTGCATGTCGCCCAGGATATAGCTGTTTACAAGGCCCTGCTGGTAGATCTCTGATTCCGGGTTATTTGCAGAAAGAGTCTCATAAATTTTGACTGACTGCTCAATTTGGCCTGCCTCAAGATAGAGGTATGCAAGCTTTTCGCAGGTTTCGGGAGGGCGTGTAAAGCCTTTGTCTTCAATGGCTTCCAAAGTATTAATGGCTTCAGATAAATTGCCGTGCCTGTAGTACGTCGTAGCCATCAGGTTGTAGGTAACAATGCTGTCCGGTATGATGGTGACGGCATTCTTGAAATGAGCAATAACCCGGTCAAAATACTGATCAAATGAGTCGGTTCCATCCTGCTGCAAAAGTCTGACGCCTGCACTTTGTTCGTGCATCCAGGCTGAATTTAAAATACTATCGGTCTTTGATTGGTACCTGTCCGTCGAGAAGGTAATCTCGTCTGTTGTCGTTCTCAAATTTGAATAAACAGACTCTCGATTTTCAGGCTGATAATTTTCGACAGCAATTTTTTGAAGTATCTCAGCTTTCAGAATCCTGAGCTGCTGGTCATCAGGGGAATCTTCTATTTGAAGGTTAACAGTTCTTAGTGCATTGTTGTAGTTGCCCGACTCGTAAAGGTCTAACGCAGTCTTTGAGGACGTCTTAAACGTTGAGCATGACAGAGCAAAAAAAATCCCGAAGGTAAGCAACAAGCTTACCATTCGGGTTGATAGGTGATACATAAGTTTTATTTAAATGATTGTTTTACATTCCCGCTTTTTCCATCGCTTCACGGGCTTCTTCTTCCATGCCAAGCGTGGTATACACCTGGAATAGAGATTCCCAGTACTCCGGAACATCGGGATTAATTTCTGCAGCCCGCTCGTAATACTGCCGGGCCTGCTGAAGGGCTTCCCTGGCCTGATCATCGAGTTCCTGGACCATTTCGTTATCGTCAACTATGCTGTTTCGTTGTTCAAAAAGATTGGCAGCTTTATTTTGATAGATTATTCCTAAAATATTATAGGCATCATCATCTTCAGGGAGCAGTTCAACAACTTTCTCCATGTTATTAACGGCGATTTCAGTTAATTGAGAGGACTCATTCTGGAGTTCATCAATTTGATTTCTGACATCTCTAAGTTCTTCTTCCGCTTCTTCACGCTCATCACCTGATAGCGACCGTATTTCACGCTCCAAATCAAAGGCCTGATTGTACAACTCGGCTACTTGACTATTTATTGCACTAACATTTTGGTAGATCTGGGTACCAAGAACGCGATAATATTGCGGGTTGTCCGGATCTGTTTCTATCAGGCTTTCGATGATAGAGATAGCTTCATCTACATCACCTCGCTGAATATAAACGTCGGCCAGGAACTGAACAAACTGGGTGTTTTCGGGATAATCTTCACGGGCCCGCTGCGTCATATCAAACGCTTTATCGTATTGCTCCTGATTGAGATAGAGGCTGATCAAAAATTCGTAATCATCCTGTTCAGGCACGTCCATGCGCTCCATAGCCATCTCGTAGGTTTCAATTGCCTGGGGAGTATCACCCTGGTTAAACTGAGTTGATGCGAGAACAATGTAGCTCAAGGCGCTATCGGGTTGAATCGTTGTTGCACTTTCAAGATGGCCGATAGCATATCGCACAGGTTCATTAACCGTGGCTCGTACGCTGTCGTCGGTAAGATATCCAATTGCTGCGTTATGCTCTTCGGCCCAGAAACTGGTAATGTAGTCGTTGATTTCCTCATACTCACCCGGTCGCTCCTCAGCTCTGTTCATCCACTCTCTTGAGTTCATGAAAGCTTCCCTTGAGTTTTCGTAGAGTGGGACACGTTCCCAGGAAGGATCTGTATCCTGTGCTTCAAAACCATAAGCAACGGCTCTGTAGAAGTAGGCAAGACTGTTGCTGGAGTCAGCTTCGAGGGCTTCGTCAGCAGCTTCATACACAGTTTCATAGTTCCCAAGAAAAAGATTTGTTTCCATTTCAGATACAAGAGGGTCGGTTGTTTCACAACCCCATAAAAAACCAATGAGAAGTAAAGGAAACAGTAATATGTTTATACGTTTCATTATAATATTTGATGTCGGTTAATAGATTTTTTGAATACTAAAAAGTAATCATAACTAAGCCTTATCGCAATCTGCATCAAGACAATAAAAATTTCGATCTGTTCTGTTACACTTCCTATATTTAGGCTTATCAATAAAAATTGTTTCAAAGAAAAGGTTACCCATGAATCATAGTATAGTTCAAACAAATAAAGCACCGGCAGCAATTGGCCCTTACAGCCAGGCCGTGATACACAATAATATCGTGTATTGTTCAGGTCAGATAGCACTCGATGCCGAAACAATGGAGATTATCGACGGCGGTATTGAAGAGCAGGCACGGCGCGTAATGAAGAATCTGAATGAAGTACTGCTTGCCGCAGGAACTAATTTTGGCAAAGTACTAAAGTGCTCAATCTTTTTAGATGATATGGATGATTTTGCGACCGTAAACACGGTGTATGGCGAGTATTTTAAAGAAAATCCACCCGCACGTGAAACGGTTGCTGTTCAGACACTGCCAAAAAATGTGTTGGTTGAAATCAGCTGTGTCGCCTACATCTGATTTATTACTCATACATTCTTTAACGCGTTAATGTGAGGTTGTACGACCGGTCCGATTGATTGCCGGTTCGGTCGTAAATACTCACATCTACACGGTTCTCACCGTTGTTAAAACTGAATTTTGGGTTATAAAAAATCAAAAGGTCTTTGTCTTTATCATACTCGATGATTCCTTTAGTGCCGTTTACTTCAATAGTGGAGCGTTGATAGTCTATTCCTGAATCGCGATCCACAGCTGGTACATGCACAACGTAGATGCCGGTTGGGTCCGCCGTAATCTTAGCTTTTCCAACCCATGGAGCCGTTCGGTCTCGCCTGATGCGAAGCTCGGCAAATTCATTTAACTCCGCCTTCAAAACACCGTGTTTAACCGTTGAATTCAGATAGGTGTACCGGTTCCTGTACTCATCATACGAATAAAGGCCGATCGACGGATCATCAGCGATTTCATCAGGTAGAAGCATGGTAAACTGCATCGTTTCGTTCACCGGCAGCCGGTTTGGCTGAAACCGTATACTGGGCAGATTTTCACTGCTTCCGTATTCCATGCTGATAGAGAGAGTATCGTAAAGGCTTTTTGAGGGAATGGTAACCCATGAGTTGTAACCGGAGCTGTGTAAAACATTTTTTTTACCCGGATCAATAGTTGATATGGTTACAGGGGAGTAGTCAGTATCGGAAAATATATAGGCATAATCCCGGGGTGATGGTGACGGCCCCCGGGATACAGGATTATTGTCCAGAATTTTATAGGTGGGTGCCACTCGTGCATGTGCCGGCGAGGAATTGGGTACTGAAGACCTGCCATTTGAATCTCGCAGCGGATAAGCCGGAACGCTTGTAACCTGTTCGCGCGACCCGTTCCCCTCACTGATTAAAGTAAATGTAGCCGTTCGCCTGTTACCATAATAATCGATAGCCGTTATCGTCACATTCTGCTCGCCGGGACTTAATCCTAATAAACCCCTGTTGCTCAATTGTTTGTAGATAGGTAGCTGATTTCCGTTTACATTATAAAGCCGCTGATAGCCACGCCGGGTCTCTGCCAGGATTGGGTATGAACGATCCAGAAACATCATGGAGGCTTCGGTAAAATCGAAATTATTAGCCTGCGAATGAAACAGCGTATCTCCATCGGCCACCATCATGAGTTCGTAAACAGCATAGTAGTTGGGCGTGCGGTTGGCCCTGTCGTGAACATTGATTGATATACCTACAGGCGAATCGGTGCGAAGCGTTCCGAAATTAAGGACGGTTCCATTTTCACCAATAGGCTGGGCAATCTCGTAGTCAGAAAACTGCAGTGTTTCGGGATGCAGTGATTCAACGGCTATAGAATTGATAACAGGAGGGATGTCATCATCAATTGATAAATTTGTAAGAAGCGGGTTGAATGGTTCGAAGTCAGGTGTTCTCAATTCAAAATGAAGGTGAGGCGGCCCTACGCCGGTTGAGCCAGAGTATCCGATCAACTCTCCCTTTTTGAACGTAAATTTCTTTTGGGGTACAAAATGATCCATTTCAAAGCTGAAGTCTTTGAGACGAATGGAATCAGCATAAGCTTGTAAGTTCGGATGAAATCGCTGAAGGTGAGCATAAACCGAATATGATTCATCGGGATGTTTCAGGTAAAGAACTTTTCCATAGCCGCTGGGGCCGATGCCGATTCTATACAGTTCTGCATCGCGTGTTGCGTAAACTTCGTAGCCTTCGCGGCCCCAGGTGCGAATATCGAGTCCGGAGTGAAGGTGCGCCGATCGAGTTTCGGCAAACGTAGATGATAGATACTTGCTTGCATCTGTTGGCCAGGCGTACGACACGGAATCACTTAAAAAAGAAAGATCTTGTGTGTAGAGCTTGGTTGCACTGCCAAAGTGAAGGCCGATGAAAGCCAGGAAAAAAATGATCAGCTTACGATGTAACATCAATCTTTACTGTTGAAAGGTTATCTCCAAGAACAGCAATGACGCTGTCACCCGCATTAACGGGAGATACCCCTTTTGGAGTACCTGTAAAAATCAAATCGCCAGGCGTAAGTGTAAACTGGTGGGATAAGTAGGAGATAATATCACCCGGCTTAAAAATCATCAGGGAGGTGTTGTCTTTCTGGCGGGTCTCACCATTTACCCGAAGTGAAATCATCAGGTTATTTAAATCAGTAATTTTTGACAATGGAACCAGATTCCCAACAGGGGCAAATGTGTCGAATCCCTTGGAAAGCGTCCAGGGACGCCCATCTTTTTTGGCTTCACTTTGCAGGTCTCTTGCCGTAAAATCGATTCCAATTCCAAACGCGTGAATCGATGAAAGGGCAGCTTCAGGTGAGCAATTTTTTGTTGTTTTACCAACCAGTAACACCAGCTCAGCCTCGTGATGAACATCTGTTGATTGTGGCGGAATATGTACCGAACCGCCGGAGTGAACAATACTGCTCCGGGGTTTTAAAAAAACGACAGGGTTGGTCGTCTGAACGCTTTTCATCTCTTTGATATGATCGGCGTAGTTTCGTCCGATACAGTAGACGGAGCCGTAGGATAAATTCGGGAAATCGGGTATTTTAAAATCCATAATGGTAAACATAAAAAAAGCCGCACTCAGAAGCGCAGCTTTTTTAAATTGTTAAATAAGGAATCGGGTGTTATGCCGGTTCAACGGATACAAATTTTCTGCCGTTACCTTTTCTTCGGAAATTAACTTTTCCATCAGCGAGCGCAAAGAGAGTATCGTCTCCGCCGCGTCCAACATTAATGCCGGGATGAAATTTTGTACCGCGCTGACGCACGATAATGTTACCGGCTCTCACAACTTCGCCGCCATATTTCTTAACGCCAAGTCGTTTCGATTCTGAATCTCGTCCGTTTCTTGTAGAACCTTGTCCTTTCTTATGTGCCATGGGTGTTCTCCGGTTTTATGAAATTTTCTCAATTTTTAGCTGAGTGATATGCTGACGGTGACCGTTCTTCACTCGATAGCCTTTTCGTCGTTTCTTTTTGAAAACGATAACTTTATCACTTTTAAGATTTTCGACAACAGTTGCTGTAACAGAAGACCCTTCAACTGTAGGTGCTCCAATTTTTACATTCCCTTCGGAGTCTTTAATGAGAAGAACATCTTCAAGAGTGATGCTTTCATCATCGGTTGCAAGCCTGTTAACAAAGATCGTCTGATCTTCCTCGACCTTATATTGATGGCCACCGATTTTTACAATAGCGTACATAACTAAAATCCTTTATATTGCATTTTTTGATAGACGAGAAAGATAGCGTTTTTTAAATTAATTCAAAAACAGTTAAACAACCTTTTTGTTGGTTGCAAATTTTAAACAGTGTAATCATTAGAATAATGAGTAAAGAACTGCCAGACCTTCACAGACAAGCTTTTAAATTTAAAAATTCAAAGAAGTTTCAGCATGATGGCGGCCGTGCATGGATCAAAGATTCTCAGCTTTATGAGGCGCGAAAAGGAGCTAATGGTAAATTGCAGACTAAAGATGATAAGTCGGCTAATGAATCTCCTGATCCAGCTGACACTCAGGATCCATCAGATAAAGTAAAACCTATCTGACCGAAGGTAAGTCTGAAGTCCGGCTTGTAAACCATACCATGCCGGACAGTTTATCCGTAATGAATTTAACTGGCCAGCCGTGCAGGAACCGCCCTGTGAATCCCGGTTTTGTTAACGTGCCCGATGTATTTTCCGATGATACGAACTTCTTCAAATACATCTGGAGTGACAATGATGTCATTATACTCTTCATTTGCCGGCTCAAGCCGAAGGCCGTCTTTACCGTGGTAGATACGTTTCAGGCTGGTCTCGCCATTATATAGAACAGCGCCAATATCTCCGTCTTTCACGTCGCTGTCCATAAGCAGAACAAAGTCACCATCATAAATTCCTGCATTCTTCATGCTCATGCCCGATACCCGAAGAGCAAACAGGCTGTCGATATTTGGAAAGAGAGTTTCAAGTGTGATTTCACCCAGGTCGGACTCAACAGCTTCCTGCAGATACCCGGCGGCAATTAAGCCGCGAACCGGAATGCCGCTACCTTTTTTCTCACCGATCAGCTCTCCAAATTCAGGATGAATATCATATTCGTCATCCTCACCTTTTACAAGATATCCCTTTTTCAGCAGGGCCTGGATGTTTTGAGTTACGCTGTTGGGAGATTTATAGTTAAATTCATCAGATATTTCACGGTAGGTGGGCCATACATCGTGCTCATTTTTATAATCTGTGATGTAGTCGAAAAATTCTTTCTGCTTGCGGGTTAATTGTGCGTGATCCATGGATTCATTGGTTTATGTATGATATATGTGCAATAAACGAATAAGAATCAATAAATACAACGCCTGGACTAACTTTATGACATCACGTCTTTCTTTTCTTCTTTTGGTAGGTTCTATTTTTGTAATTATATCCTGCGGCGATGAACCGCTCGTGTATACCAATGATGTCTTTCTGCATGAGTTTCCGGAAGTTGCTGATGCAATTGTTGAACGCGATAGCGATGCGCTACTTAGATTTTCGAATCACAAAGAATCTGAAGTGAGGAGTTTGAGCTGGCGGGCCCTGGCCAAATCCGAGGTTGAGAACCCAGATTCGCTCATAGACACCATCATCCGGCGCAATGAGCATGCAACCTGGCTTGCGATCAGCAATCACACACTTTCAGAAGACGGATTGCAGCGTGTCAGGGAGATTTTTTCCGAAAAGCCAACTGATTTTCAATACGCATGTGAAGTGTTTAAGCGCCAGGGGGCAGAAGCTGAACTTGACCTTATTCTGAGTCTGCTGCCTGAGCTTCAGGGAAATTATCTTTGTTCAGCGGCAGCCGGGCGAATTCTGACCCGGGAAGAGTATCCGGACAATATGATTAATCAGGTCATTACCGCAGCGTTTGATGCTGAGCAGTCCATTGTACGCCGGAATTTGCTGTATGGATTTTACCGAAATCCGCTGAACCGGCCAGCTCAGGGAGACGATCTCTGGAAGAAATTAAGGGGAAACTGGCTTACGCTGGGATTAGGGACTGAGCCGGCGACAGATCAATATATGATCGGTATTTTGGGGACAGAAGGTGCGGATCTTTTTCTTAACGAGATGTTAACCCTTAAATCTATCCGCGATCAGCAGCTTATTATTGAGTTTATCCGGGCGATGGACATGACGGCGATAGAGTCCGAACCCTATCAAGCCGTCATATCGGATCTGTTGTCTCACTATAATCCTACCGTTGTGACGGAGATGCTCGAGCGGCTTAAAACGAAGGAACCTTTGAGTGATCCGCTACTTGAGTATATTTATAGTCATCATGTTCAGCGTACGCGAAATCCAGTCATTTTTGTGACGGCCGCTGAACTCGTATTGGCGAATGGCAAAGACATCAACCCAATACATAGAAAATTGGCATTTATCGAAGATCAAAATCCCTATCTGACGAATCGCATATTGGGTATCTACCGGCAAACTGATTCAGAAGAAGCATTTTTAACCAGGTTTGAGGATTATTTGGAAGAGGGTGGCATTCGCGGACTTCTTGCAGTGCAGGCTCTTACGACCTATTGGATTGAGTTGGAAGATGAGTCGCAAACCGGACAGGTGCGGTTGATGGTGCAAGAAGCTGCCGAAGCAGGAAACAGAAGTGTTGTATCCGGTTTGGCTACATTATTGACAGATGAAGCATTGGTGAGGGACGATGATTTTGACTGGCTGCTGACGAGGTATGAAGAGTCTGTTACGGCAGATAACCGGGTGAATATAATTGCGTTTGGCGAGGCTCTTGAAACACGGTTTCCAGACCGGTTTGAGGAGTTTAAAGAACCGGCGGACCCGGCTTTCAGAATGCCCGATTGGAGCCGCCTGCATGCGATGGGAACACGTCCGTACTGGCATCTGCAAACAGAAAAAGGGGAGATCGTTATACGGCTTGATCCTTTATCAGCGCCGTTTACCGTATCGTCGGTTGACAGTTTGACAAGAGCAGGTGATTATGATAATGTAGCATTCCACAGAGTGGTACATAATTTCGTTATTCAGGGAGGTGATGTAGGACGGGGCGATGGATTTGGCGGCCCGGGATATAGAATTCCAACGGAGCCGTCACTGAAATCATTTGAGCGCGGAGCTGTAGGGATCGCCAGTTCGGGAATGGATACGGAAGGGAGTCAGTATTTTGTGATGCACCAGTGGGCCCCGCATCTCGATGCCAACTATACGCTGTTTGGTGAAGTTGTGCGCGGCATGGACGTTGTCGATAGAATTCAGGTGGGAGACCTGGTCACAAACGCATCAATCATTATTAACTAAAACCCATTCTTAATTTTATTTGGGTGTGTGGTATTTTAAATGGGTTATTGATCGTAGCGAGTTTTTATAAACGTCTTCGCGGACCAATATCCGCGATCCACAGTCATTGCAAATATAATCACCGGGAACTCTTGATGCATTTCGTTGGCGCACGGATTGGAGATGCCGCATCACGTGTAGCATGACACATAAATAGATTCGCAGATTTATAGTAGAGCTTCAGGAGAGATCACTATATGTAAAAGTCGGGAGGTGTGCAAAACAAACGTTGATCACGTAACCAACATAACCGGAATGATTTTATGCGTAAAAAGCATTATGTTTAATGTTAAACAATTAAACAGTCGGAACTATGAATTTAGGAATTTACACGTTTGTTGAGAATACACCGGACGCAGAAACAGGAAAGACGCTGCATCCCGCTGAACGGCTCAGAAATTTAATGGAAGAGATCGAGCTTGCGGACCAGGCCGGGCTTGATGTGGTTGGAATTGGCGAGCATCACCGCTCAGAATATATATCATCGTCTCCTGCGGTTATCCTGGCTGCGGCAGCAGAACGCACAGAAAATATTCGACTGTCGAGCGCGGTAACCGTGCTTGGGTCTGAAGATCCCGTAAGAGTGTTCCAGCAGTACTCTACGCTTGATCTTCTGTCGAAGGGGCGTGCAGAAATCATGGTCGGGCGCGGGTCTTTTACTGAGTCATTTCCGTTATTTGGCAAAGATCTTGAGGATTATGACGAACTGTTTGCCGAACATCTTGACCTGATTCTGAACCTTCGTGAACATGAGGTGGTCAACTGGAAGGGGCAGCATCGCCCCTCTATTTCTAACCGAGGCGTATATCCGCGGCCATTTCAAGACAAACTGCCGGTTTGGATTGCCGTTGGCGGAACACCTCAGTCGGCTTACAGGGCCGGAGCGCTGGGAATACCAATGGCGCTGGCAATTATTGGAGGTGAACCGGCGCAATTCAAACCGTTTGCTGATCTGCACAAACGAGGAGCAGATGAAGCCGGAAATGATCGGCAACCGCTTAGTATAAATTCTCACGGCTTCATTGCTGAGTCGTCAAAAGAGGCCTCAGATATTGCATTTCCCGCATTTAAGGTGACCATGGATAAAATTGGCCGCGAACGCGGATGGTCACCTATGACCCGCGAGCAGTTTGACGCCTCCACATCACTTCGAGGTGCTAACGTTGTTGGAAGCCCTCAACAGGTGATTGACAAAATACTGCATCAGCATGAAATCTTCGGGCATGATCGGTTTATGCTTCAGATGAGTGTGGGGAGCATATCGCATAAAAAGCTGCTGAAATCTATTGAGCTCTTCGCAACGGAAGTTGCTCCGGTTATTCGAAAAGAGAAATTTGCGGTAGAAGTGTAGTTAAGTCAACTTTACGAGTATTCCGTAAAAATTTGAAAATGTACGGATTGCTATGAACGATGCGCGTCAGAAATGGTATGTTTCAGCTGCAGTGCAGTTGCTTTAGATAATTCTACAGGAAATTATACCATCATTTATGCGTGACTCGAGAACAGACGCATTTTCTCATCATAGCTTACTTCTTCTGTTTACCATTTTCTGGGGGGCGAACTTCATCCTGGCTGAAGTTGCTCTGAATGAAATGCTGCCAATATCATTCAGCGTGTCACGGTTTGCCATTGGTGGCATCGCGATGCTTTTACTTCTTTACATGCAGTGCTACTTCGACGCGAAACGGGAAGAGAAACCATTCAGGTTTTTCCCCCTTATTGAGAAAAAAGACTGGGCTAGGCTTCTGATTGTATCCCTCTTTGGAGCCACACTTGCTCCCTGGCTGGGAATTGAGGGGCTGGGTCTCACGCATGGATCTCGGGCGTCAATTTGGCTAGCGCTCGGCCCGGTCATAAGTACAGGGTGCGGTGCCCTTTTAAAAACCGAGTCAATTGGGAGGTATGGGTATGTAGGTATTATTCTTGCTGCAGGAGGTACGTTAATAATGGCCCTGGATGGTTTGCAAAACGGCGACGGTTACTGGGTTGGTGATTTAATGCTATTGATCGCACTAATTCTGACAGTAGTTGAACTTCATCTGATTAAACCGCTGGCACGAAAGTATGGATCCATAAGTATGGTAGCGATGCGTACAGCTATTGGCGGCTCCCTTTACCTGTTGATTGCCACACCGTCGCTGCTGGGGGAATCATGGCTGACCTTCGGTTTCTGGACATGGTTTGCCATTTTGGCCGGTGGCGTCATTGGTGTAGGAATGGGGCAATGGATTAAAGTGAGAGCGCTTCGATCCATCGGCCCGACGCGTGTAGTAATTTACGGTAACCTCGTTCCACTGGCTGCTATGCTGATTGCATGGCTCTCGATAGGCGAAAATCCATCTCTCTACGAAATCATCGCCGGTCTGCTCATCATCGCCGGTGCTATTTTTGTTCAGATACTTGATGCCGTCAAGCAAAAAAAGGTAACCACTCCCGATGAGGATGAGCTATCAGTGGTTGGAAGTGGAAAGCATGAGTGAAGGAGACCTGTAATATTCTTCAGGAAAGTTTTTAGATACACTATATAAACTTGTGTAGAGCTTTTCATGCTGTCTTATTAAGCCAATTGGGTCATTCAGTAGGTAACATCAGACATCTATTTCGTTCAATAGGATATAATATGTTGCTTTTACAGATCAAGCCATAGCAGTTGGTGGTGCAGAGTCCCGAGGAATGTTATCAAAGGATCTGCAAATACAAGGACCTGTTCTTGGGAATAAATTGAACATGGTTTAGACGATTGTTCATAAAGCTTGCCGCCCACAAACTTTCCTGGAGAACAATATTAAATTAGGGCAAATCAATCTAATCCCGCTAATTTGCCATATTACCCAGTCAATTGTCAAATTATTGAATTCACCAATTCCACGAAGCGCAGACTCTGCCAGGAGCTCTCTGACGTTCGCACTCTTGCAGGTTTTTGTTCATAGTTCCCTAAACTCAAATCTCTACTCTCCCAGGTATCTATTTACAAGGTCATTCCACTCATCACTTGCAATATAGTCCAGAATGATCTGATTCATTTCATTGCGATATTCGCTGTTTAGCGGCAGCGCAATTCCATAATATTGATCGTTGAAGGTACCTGGTAAAATACGAACGCGGTTCCGAAACCCGATTTGCGTGTAGTACTGAAGAATTGGGGCATCGTGAACAAATACGTCAATTTCATTCTCTTGAACTGCCCGTAATCCTTCAGAAATACTTGCATAAGTTGTTGATCCGATTCGCTCTTCCTGCAGGTAGGTTTGAGTGGCGGATTGCTCGAGAGCGCCCACTCTCACAAATGGCAAGTCTTCAGGACCGTCAATTCTGCTGTCGAGCTGGGTAACGGTGAGGCTTGACGCGATGGATGCCGTAAAAAATGAGATCACAATGATAGCGGTGAACATCCAAATAAATCCTACAATGCGCCCGCCGAGTGTCCGGGGTGATTTGTCGCCGTAACCTACAGTAGTCATCGTAACGGCCGCCCACCATAACCCGCTGCCAACACCCTCAGCTGCAGTTCCGCCAAACTCATCACTATTTTCTTTTCGCTCAAAAATCCAGACCAGGAACCCCCAAAACAAAAGGAGCAGAAGTAAAAGAGAAAGTATCCAGAAGAAATCGAGTGAAAACATCGCTATCAGAGATTGCCAGAACCCGGCCGGCTGGTACGAAACCGCAATACCAAGACCTGTCACGTAAAACGGGTGGGTAAAATCCACAATTTCTTCGCGGTCTGATGTGATGGTAAGCGCGGCAGCTGATGCATAGAGCTCACCATTTTCAACGCCATCGATCAGCCCCTGAATACTGCGTTCTTCAAAGCTGTAGTCTACACCGGTTTGCTCCGCGATGTGTTCCCAAAGCGCAATGGTCAGACCGTTGTAGTCGGTATTTTCCTCCTGGATTACAAATGGCGGGGCCACCCGTATGCCAATAGTTTTACGTTCATCTTTATCCTGGATAACCGAGGCAGAAGTGGAGTGAAAGAAACCAGAGGTCAGGATGAGAAAAAGTGGGACCAGGAAGGATAAAATTTGCATGTAATGATGGATTAATGAACACTGAATTGGCACGAACCAAAGTAAAAAAATGAGATTAAATTTATACAACTTAATATGAACTACACAGAAATATTATACCTTAAAAGGAGTAAGAATATAGAAATCTTGTGTGCTCAGATAGATCCTTAAAAAGATAAAACTAATCTACAGATCGATGAAAATTGTATCAGCCCGGGAAGCCTTAAGTTATATTCAATCAAGACAACATATTTTTATACACACAGCGGCTGCTGCACCCCAGCAGCTCATAAAGGCACTAACGGAACGTCACACGGAGCTGAGAAAAGTTCAGATTTTTCACCTTCATACTGAGGGCGAGGCACCCTATACAAAACCTGAGTACAAAGAGAGTTTCAGTACACATGTTTTTTTTGCGGCTCAGAATGTTCGTTCCGCAATTAAAAAAGGACAGGCTGATTACATACCGGTGTTTTTGAGCGAAGTTCCCCATCTTTTTAATCGCGGGATTGTAAATCTGAATGTCGCAATGATCCAGGTAAGCCCACCGGATAAGCACGGTTTTTGTTCGCTTGGTATATCTGTTGATGCAACTCGTGCTGCCATACTCAATGCCGATACGGTGATTGCTCAAATCAATCCAAATATGCCAAGAACACACGGCGACGGATTGATTCATTTGAGTGAAATCGATTACGGAGTGGAGGTAACCGATCCGATCCCGGAGCATCATCCGGCCGATTTGTCGGATGTGGAGCTCAAAATCGGACGGCACTGTGCCGGGCTGATAGAAAATGGTGCAACGCTTCAAATGGGTATTGGCAATATACCGGATGCGGTTCTCTCATCTCTTAGCGATCATAAAAACCTTGGTATTCATTCTGAGATGTTTTCCGACGGTTTAATTCCGCTGATTGATTCGGGCGTGGTCAATAATTCTAAGAAACAGATACACCCCGGAAAGGTGGTGGGATCATTCGCGATGGGAACGCGAAAACTCTATGATTATATGGATGACAACCCCCTGATTCAGATGCTTGATTGTACCTATGTGAACGATACATCTGTAATCAAGCGGAACCCGAAAGTGACGGCTATTAATAGCGCTATCGAGATCGATCTGACCGGCCAGGTATGCGCTGATTCTATCGGAACTTATCAATATTCGGGAGTGGGCGGACAGATGGATTTTATTCGGGGGGCGTCACTGTCTGAAGGGGGAAAACCGATTATCACTTTAAAGTCGACCACAGGGAAGGGAGAGTCTAAGATTGTTCCATTTCTAAAACAGGGAGCAGGCGTGGTCACAACCCGTGCTCATGTCCACTACATCGTTACTGAATACGGCGTGGCGAACCTCTACGGGCAGAGCATGCGCCGCCGGGCCCAATCCCTCATTGAAATTGCCCACCCCGATCATCGCGAAGAACTCGAAAAAGCAGCCCGCGAACGGTTTAATGAGATGTGATCCCTCATCCGACGACTTCCTGTTATCAGATGAGTGAGTTTGCTCAAAGCTTGGTTCATTCAACCTGACAGCACCCAGTGGATCTGGCAGCGTTGAGATGTAGACGATCTGAGACGGACCCTGCATTGGGAACGGGATTTAACTCGACGCTGACAGAAATCCGCAGAAAACGCGGAAATGCTCAGGTCTTATGCCACAAGCGAACTCTGCCAGCTGCTCTCTTCGTTCTTGGTCTTGCAGGTCTATGTAGCTCGGGTCGCCTGAACCGATAGGGAAAGCAGTCAACAGCGGCAACGTGTTTATTTCTCATCTGGATGTAAATCAAAAGCCGTTTTCTTCAAAGTGAATTGTATCGTTCGGGACGCAGAAGGAGCGGGTCAGCGACGCCGCATTACGCAACTCGGGTCGCCTGACCCGAGAGGGAAAGTATTTAGCAGCGGCAATGAGTAGATTTTATCATCCAGTAAATGAAACATTGTATGTCTATCACACGCAGAGCCGGGATATGGGGTGAAAGAAAATCAAAGCTTGTATTTCTGAAAGTGGTTTGAAAAGACATACCATGTTTATCATACCCGGACGCTGTCAGAAACCGGAAAAACACCGGAATGCTGACAGGTCTCATTAACCAGTCAACCAATAACCCAATCCACCAACAAACCAATCCACTAAACTACCCTATCTCCTTCATCCAAAATACCATTGTTTTATCAGACTCCGACTCTTTATCAATATCTTTCCAGCGGTGAGTTGTAGTGAGTTCAGGATGTTTGTTGTAGCCGTATTTTTGCCAGATGGGATCCAGGGTTTGATATTCATCAGGTCGAAGCGGGTGGTCGGCCGGACGCTCAACAGTGCAGAAGCAGATCCACTGAAATCCGCCCAGGTGTTTTGCATGTGATTCCCTCTCCTCAAAAAACCGACTGTAAATACCACGGCCTCGATACTCTTTTTTCAGGATAGATTCACCACAATAGAAAATATTTGCCAGATTATAGCCTTTCTCAAGAAACGGCTGCTTAAATACCTCTTTTTCATCTTCCATAGGCAAGCCGGTTGATGCTCCCACAAGATTGCCGTTGTCAAAAACTAACACAGCGATGCATCGGTCTGATTGAAGGTAGGTGTTCAGGTGCGATGTTTCGTACTCAATCGAGCCATCGTATAGATAAGGGAACTCCCGGAAAACCTCTATTCTAAGTTGCGCCAGGCCATTAATGTAGGGCTCAATATCAGAACCGATCACTGTTTTTAAAGATAGTGGGTGTTGCATTCTATTATGCATGGTTAATATTTCAAAGGGTTGCAATAAAGTTAAAACTTAATAACCTGAGTCCGACTCTGAAACTCGGATAGATGCGTTGAGGCTGTCCAAAAAGGGTGTCATCCCGTACTTTCCCAATGGGATCGGAGTCCGGTATGACTATTTGATTGTAAAGTTCTTTATTGAACAACCTTTTTTGGGCAGCCTGCAAGGGGTGGTAGCCTTAGGAGCTGTAGTCACGAAAATTAACGGATCCCTGATCTAATGCCTCATCATTATCTGAATATATTCCCACCACGAAAAAGAAAGGGACTTGCGGTAATGAAATATTACTCATTAGAAATCCAATTCAGGTTAGAAGAAAAGTGTAACCAAATGTTTTTGAGGTTCGTAACCAAAGCTCACTTTCAATAAAATTACACAGATCTATGATACGAATCACGCTTCTGCTTACGACTTTTCTCATATCACTTTCCGGCTGCATATATACCGGGTCCTTTGCTCAACAAACAATTCAGGGTAATAGCAACATTATTACAGAAACCCGGGATGTGGGGCATTTTTCGGAACTCAGGATCACCGGATCGCGCAGCACTGTTGTTTATGGTGATGAAGACGGGCCAATCCGAATTAAGGGAGATTCAAACATCCTCGAAAATATAGAGTCTTACATTGATGGAAACCGGCTCGTGATCTCATCCAAAGATAACACCTCTCTGAATCCCACAGCGAGAGTTGAAATTGAAATCCTATCTACAAGACTGAATGCTGTTAGAGTTTCCGGCTCAAACCGAATTGTATTGCGAAACATCGACCAGGAGTTGTTTGCCATACGGGGAAGCGGTAGCACGGCGATTGAAGCGAATGGATATGCGGATAAAGTTGAGATTCGGATGTCGGGCAGTTCCAGGATTAATGCTCCAAACCTGGTTTCAGAATCGGCGGTCATTCGCACGAGCGGATCATCAAAAGCAGAGGTAAATGTATCAGGTAAGCTGGAATCACGCTCATCGGGATCTTCAGAAATAATCGTTCACGGCAATCCCGTTGAAATTTCAAACCAATCAAGCGGCTCCAGCCGGATCCGAACGGTTGAGGATTGAGACTTTGAATTCTCCTCATCAACTGATTTTCTATCAGCGGAGGAGTGGATAAAGGTAGGGCTTGAAACTTGGCATGTCTATTCAATCTTGGTACACAGATCTATCTCTAAACTGGTTTTGATACTGAACCTTGAAAAGTGAGAAATAGACATGCCATGTTTGGTTTCGGGGCAAATTCTAGGAACGGACTCGGCCAGCAGCTTTCTTCGTTCTTGGTCTTGCAGGTCTATGTAGCTCGTGTCGCCTGACCCGAGTGGAAAGCAGTCAACAGCGGTGAAGGATTTTTTTGTGCCTGGATCTATCAACCTGACAGCACCCACCGGATCTGTCAGCGTTGAGATGTAGTGTTGCCTTGAGACGGCCCCTTCATTGGAAACGAGGGTTTACCTCGACGCTGTCAGAAATCCGCAGAAAACGCGGAAATGCTGACAGGTCTGACGCACCGAGTGGACTCTGCCAGCAGCTCTCTTCGTTCGCGGTCTTGCAGGTCCACAAATCCACCAATCACTAATTTCTGAATCAACCAATAAACCCACCCCCAAATCCCAATCGTAATTCAGCAGATTTCAGGCTATATTTGCACCTGAAAGCAAATTCAATCAAACCAGACATACGTTGAATCACGATCTTCTTATAAAAAACGGTAAGCCGGTGGGTAATGGCTATGATGGAAAAACTTCGCTGGATATTCGAATCAAAGACGGAAAAATATCTGAGATCTCTGAGGCTATTGTGCAGAACGATGGCGAAGAGCTGTTTGATGCAGCCGGCAATTACATCAGCGGCGGCTGGATGGACATGCATGTCCATTTTCGCGAGCCAGGATTTGAGCACAAAGAGACCATCGAAACAGGATGCCGGTCAGCGGCGTTTGGCGGGTTTACGGAAGTAGCCTGTATGCCCAACACCAAACCGGCCACGCACACCCGTGATGTGGTAGAATATATTCGCAAGAAAGCGGAAGGTGAAGCGGTGAGCGTTCATCCGATTGGCTGTGTCACCAAAGACAGGGCCGGTAAATCAATTGCCGAAATGGCCGATATGAAAAAAGGCGGAGCTGTTGCGTTTAGTGACGACGGCGACCCCGTTTACAACTCCCAGGTGATGCGGGTGGCTCTCGAATACTCCTCGATGCTGGGAATGCCCATCATCAACCATGAGGAAGATCTTGAACTATCGCGCCCGGGCCATATGAATGAGGGGGAAGTGTCCACGCGCCTGGGTCTCGATGGCACGCCGGGTATTGCCGAGGAAACGATGATTGCACGGGATATTCTGCTGGCCGGATTTACGGGCGGACATGTTCACGTGGCCCACATCAGCACACGAAAGGCGGTAGATTTGGTTCGCCAGGCGAAAAAGGATGGAATTAACGTAACGACCGAAGTATGTGCTCACCATTTTGATCTGACCGACGAAGAGGTTGAAAAACGAAAATTTGACACAAATGTAAAAATGCATCCGCCGCTTCGAACTGCAGACGATGTGGAAGCGATGATCGAGGGCCTGGCCGATGGTACCATCGATGTGATCTGCACCGATCATGCTCCGCACGCCGTTGAAGAAAAGGAAGTAGAGTTCATTTATGCGCCAAATGGAATTATCGGTCTCGAAACGGCGTGGAGCATCACGGTGAAACGATTGTTGCAAACCCGAAAACTGTCTCTTGAAGAGATCTTGGAAAAGATTGTCATCAAACCGAGGGAGATTCTGACTCTTGATGTCCCGGAAGTTGCGATAGGAGAACGCGCGAATCTCACCATTTTCAACACGGACGAATCGTGGGTTTATTCGCCAAAAAGGGTGCGGTCTAAATCAAGGAATTCGCCGTATCTGAACGACAAGCTAACCGGACGGGCGATTGCAATTTATAATAACGGAAAACTGGTCGTTAACACAATAGACGGCTGATCCCGGAGTTGACATGTCTGTATGAAAAGGAAAAACTGCGTGCTTTTATTGTGGGTCATCACCTTTGCCGGCATTAATATCAATATCAATGCAAGTGTAAAGGCGCAGATTTCTGATTCACAGATTGATGTTGTAAACCTGTTCTCGGATTTCGGAAACATTTCACCTGAGGCGCTGTCGATGGCCCCAGGGCACGACTACCCATTTGAGTACCTCACCAAGCGTGCATCCATTCGTTTTATCGAAGATGAAGACGGCATTCGAGCAATTATTGATCACCTTGTACGGATTAAAATCTACACGAATGATCGCCTGGAACTTGCCGATGCATCGGTCATCTCAATTCCATACTACAGTGCCGACAGCATGGAGAGAATTCAAAATCTTGAAGCGATCACTCATCTGCCCGATGGGAGTGAGGTAAAACTTCAGAGTGATGCAGTGAGCACGTCCCAGCTGAACAGCCGCTACAATATTATGGAATTTGAAATGCCGGAAACGGAACAGGGCGCGGTTCTGGAATATAAATACACCGTTAACCGGCGCTATATTGAGGAGCTCCCGGATTTCTATCTTTCTCATCGTGTGCCAACGCGGGAGGCGTTTGTGACGCTGCAAAATGAACGATTTCTAAGGTATGATGCGGTTCTTGAAGACGCAGATTTCGAGATTAATTACAGCCGCCAGGAGATTGACACAAGCAGCGTGCCCATGGTATTTAGCTATGAGCGCCCGGAACCGATTTTAGTTGAACGGTGGAATGCAGAGGACATTCCTGCTGTGGATCCGTCAGCCTATGTCTCGTCGGTAGATGATCTTCGCGGGAAGGTTCGGTTTTTGATCAGCGAGTTTGGTATTCCCCGGCAGCCGCTGGATAACAGTTGGGAACTGGTAGCGGCGCAAATCAGGCGAAATGCGGACCCGGAAGAGTTGCTTGAAGATCAGCATGGGCTGAAAGAGATAGGTGATGAGATATCAGATTATTTCGAAACCAAGCAGGCAGCCCAGGATTCGATTTTTTCCTATGTAAACGAAACTGTTCTCTATAACAAGCTCAATGCAGTATTTGTTGATGACAGTTTGAGTCATGTGCTTGACGGGAAGCCCGCAAACCAGGCAGAGATTAATATGACGCTGCTGGCACTACTTCGCGGTGCCGGCATCGAATCATATCCACTCTATATTTCAGGGCGCGATGCAGGCCGCATCAACCGGTCGTTTCCATCACCCTACCAATTTAACCGAATGCTGGTCCACAGCAGAATTGACGGCAGGAACTGGGCGATGGACGCATCGTTTCCATTTAGTGAACCTGACCTGATCCCAATTGAATCATACAACGAACAGGGATTTATTTTACGTGAAACGTCACATGAGTGGGTTGACATCACCCCCGAAAAAAGTCGCTTCGACTTGTCTATTAATATTGATGCAGAGTTGAATACCCGGGGAGATCTTAGCGGTACGCTTTCGGCCCTCACAAAAGGATATCCGGCTCAACGCATTCTCAGCGAGCTGGACGCCGGTAAAACGGAACAGGAAGTTGCCGCGGTGACATTTTTGGATATTTACGGCCGCGAAATTATTAACTCTGCGAATGTGAGAAGCGTTAGTTCGGATAGCAGGGAAGTGGCGGTTGATGTTGAGTTTGCGATCGAAGAGTACGCCTCCAGTTTCAGCGATGGGCTTGATTTCCGTCCGATGATTGTTGGATACCTGTATCAAAACCCGTTTGAGTCCACACAGCGCAGAGTGCCCATCACGCTTGACGCCCCGGAGAATTTGGTCATAAACTATAGTGTTGAAATTCCCGAGGGTTTTACTGTTGATGAAAGTACCGGCAGACAATCTGTTCAGCTCTCGGGCGCAGAGCTTAGCGAGCGCTATGAAATAGCCGGTAACCGTCTGGATTACTCCTTCAGGATTGATATTTCACGAAAGGAATTCTCAGCAGATCTCTATCCGGAGCTTCGACGAATTTATGAGCGCTGGGTTGAGCTGAGCAACGCAACATGGCTAATCGAAAAACAGAGCTTATGATATTGGCAATCGAAACATCCACGCCTGTCTGTTCTGTTGCATTGAAGGCATCGGCGCGGGGAGTATGGGAGAAACGGATTGAAGGCAGGGGCGTTCACTCCGAGCGGCTCTTTACGTTTACGGACGAACTTTTGGATCGTGCAGGTATAGGCGTTGCCGACCTGGAGGCGATTCTTTTCAGCCGCGGTCCCGGTTCGTACACGGGATTACGGATTGGCGCGTCTGCCATTAAAGGATTCTTGTATGGGAGAGATGTGCCACTTTACACGTTCCCAACGCTCTTTGCATTTGCTGCCGGTCTCAATCTTGACAGCAAACCACGCGATATTTTTTCCGTTATTGATGCGAGACGCACGCATCTCTACGTCCAGCATTTTAGCTGGAATGGCTCAAAGTTAACACGCGAGGGTGATGCATCTGTGAAGGATTTATCCGCCATCAAAGAAGAACTCACCGACGAGTCTGTTATCGTTGGAACAGGATGGCAAAGGCTTGAACTTGAGCTTGGGAAGGACTCAAAAATTAAAACTTACGGAACAGAAGTGGTTTCGGCCACTAATCTCATTACGGCCTGGCAAGATGAGGATTTAAAACATCATTTTGAGAGAGAAGATCCCAAGCTTTTCGAGCCGGATTATCTTGAGCTGGCGCAGTTGAATAATAGTGGAACTACGTAGCTCGGGTCGCCTGACCCGAGGGGAAAGCTGTCAGCAACGGTAGGGGATCTTTTTTATGTCTGGACTGATCAACCTGTGAGCACCCACCGGATCTGACAGCGTTGATGGTGGAATTTGATTACACGCTTAGATTAAAACATTGCATGTCTATCCCGAATTGCACAATGCTATGGCTTGTAATCGATTGGTGGATAGGTAGTTGTGTTTGGATTGAACAGACATGCCATGTTTGTACGGAGCCTTGCCCCGACGCTGACAGAAATCCGCAGAAGGCGTGGAAATGCTCAGTCAGACTACCCATCCGGACTCTGCCAGCAGCTCTCCGTCAGCCGACGGATCGCGGTCTTGCAGGTCCTTAGTATTTTCCAATTCAACAATTCAACGATTTGACACTATTTTACGTGGACTCTGCCAGGAGGCTCTCTATCGTTTGCCACTCTTGCAGGTCCCTACGCAATGCAATGGTTTGTAATCGATTGGCGGATAGGTCCTCATCCGCTGACTTCCTGTCATCGGATGAGTTGGTTAGGACCCGAGTCTCTGTGGTAGGCCTGCCGATGGTCAACTCTCTGCCCGACCTATTAAAGCCTTTGGAAGATTTACGGACGCTCTCCCTGTGGATGACTCCTTGCCTGAACGATTCATCGGATGAAGGATGAAGCGAATTCATCCGATGAAGATTAGTCAAAAAATATAGTCTTGATAACCTTCAGGAAGAGTCTGTTTGGAAAATTCTTCAAAAACAGAACTTGATCTGGGCAAATCAAGTAAATTTATAGCAAGCTTCTTGTTACAAATCTTGCTATTACAGTTCAAGCCCATGAAATCACGATACGAAGAAAAATCCCACCCCTCAAAGCTCATTGACAATTTTGCCTTTACGGGATTTTGATGGATATATAGAAAAGAAATCAAAGCATAATTCTCGTGAACAGTGAGTCCAGTATTTACATTTTTTGAATTTGTGCCTTGCTGAAAAAGTGACCCTTTGTTTTTGTAGGCTACATTTATCGCTCGTGTGTACGACCTAAGCAATATGCCAATGTTTTTATTTAAATCATCCAAAGATCCATCTTCTGACAAAGTATATGAGTCAAGTTTCTCTCTTTTTTTAATTTGAATTAGCCAATGAAAGTGGTTTGGTATTAGACACCAAGCCAGAAAATTACAGTATGGAGTTAAGTGTTTTTCCATCTTACGCAGAAAGAATGGATAATTTCTTCTTTCAAAGAATATTTTTTGATGAATGTTGCCACGATTGTAAACGTGGTAAATTTCTCCTGGATAAAATTTCATAATACTCCCCTTTTTTGTCGACAATATTTAATCATCTGTATAAAATCAACTTTAAAATCCACTCATCCGCTGACTTCCCGTCATCGGATGAGTTGGTTAGGCCTCGATCCTCCGTGATAGGCCTGCCGGTGGTCAGCACCCCGCCCGACCTATTTTATTAATGCCTCGAAGATTTACGGAAGGTCTACCTTTGTATGACCACTCGGCCGAACGATTCATCGGATGAAGCGAATTCATCCGATGAAGGTCCTCATCCGCTGACTTCCCGTCATCGGATGAGTGTGTAGGCCTCGAGCCTCCGTGATAGATCTGCCGGTGGTCAGCACCCCGCCCGACCTATTTTATTAATGCCTCGAAGATTTACGGAAGGTCTACCTTTGTATGACGACTCGGCCGAACGATTCATCGGATGAAGCGAATTCATCCGATGGAGGTCCGCTCATCCGGTGAAGAAAACCCAAAATAAATGCGATAACGTTTTAGCTTGATGGCAGAATCATTATTTTAAGCCGTTATCATTAATCAAATGAAAAAGAATGGCCTGGTTTAAACGCAAAGATTCAAATATTCAGACCGACAAAAAGAAAGATATGCCTGAAGGCGTGTGGGTGAAAGTGCCCACTACCGGCGAGACAATTCACCGCCGGGAACTTGAAGATAATCTTTGGGTAGATCCGCTCAGCAACTATCATTTTAAGATCGGCAGTAAACAGTACTTTTCGTTTTTGTTTGATGACGGTGAATTTGATGAAATTGGTGATGATATTCTGCCTGCCGATCCGCTGAATTTTGAAGACCGCAAAAAATATAAAGACCGCCTCAAAGCGACCCAGGAAAAAACCGGTCTATCGGACGCGTGCCGTGTGGGCAAAGGCAAAATGGACAAGCTGGACGTGGTTATCGCCTGTATGGATTTTGCATTTATCGGCGGAAGCATGGGCTCAGTAGTTGGTGAACGGCTTGCGCTGGCCATCGACACAGCACGTGAAGAAAAACGGCCGCTGCTGATTATTTCTCAATCGGGCGGTGCCCGTATGATGGAGAGCGTGCTCAGTTTGATGCAGATGGCAAAAACATCGGCCAAGCTTGCACAGCTCGAAAAAGCCGGTGTTCCGTACGTTTCCATCATGACAAATCCCACCACGGGCGGCGTTACCGCGAGTTTTGCCATGCTGGGCGATTTTAATATTGCCGAACCCGGGGCACTGATTGGATTTGCCGGTCCGCGCGTGATTCGCCAGACCATCGGCCAGGATCTTCCGGAAGGATTTCAAACATCAGAATACCTGCTGGAACACGGGTTCCTGGACTTTATTGTGCCCCGCCGCAAAATGAAAAGTAAAGTGTCCCGGCTGCTTCGAATGGTGCTTAAAAAGCCCAAAAAATAGAGTTCTGCCACAATAATTTTACCTGTGTTGATCGGAAGCTGTATTCATAAGAGCGCAGTTAATTATTTAGAATTTGGATTAAGATGAGATTTGCTGACTACGCGAAAATTTATGTAACGGCTGGAAACGGCGGCAGCGGCATGGTGCACTTTCGCCGAGAGAAATATGTGCCGAGAGGCGGGCCAGACGGTGGCGATGGCGGTAAAGGAGGCGATGTCATTTTGATTGGCAATGAGCAGCTGAATACACTCCTTGACCTGCGCTACAGAAAATATGTGAAAGCGGAACACGGCAAGGATGGCCACACGTCACGAAAGACAGGACGTAATGGCAAAAATGAAACGCTTAAGGTACCGCTGGGAACGGTTGTTTATGACGCAGATACCAAAGAACGTCTGGGTGAAATTACAGAACACGAGGAGAAACTGGTCGTAGCCAAAGGCGGTCAGGGCGGACTTGGAAACTGGCATTTCAAAACCGCAACTAATCAGACACCGCAACATGCCCAGGAAGGACGCGAGGGAGAAGAGCGTGCAATTGAACTGGAACTGAAACTGATTGCTGATGTGGGCCTGGTTGGTTTTCCTAATGCGGGTAAAAGCACATTACTGTCGGCACTGTCTGAAGCCCGGCCAAAAGTGGGAGCCTACCCGTTTACGACGCTCGAACCCAATCTTGGCGTGGTCACATTTAGCGACTACCGCAGTTTTGTGATGGCGGATATCCCCGGAATTATTGAGGACGCCCACGAAGGAAAAGGGCTTGGAATTCAGTTTTTGAGACACATCGAGCGGAATAACCTTCTTCTGTTTTTGGTGGGTTGTGATGAGGATATAGAAGGTCAGTATCGGGCACTTCTGCATGAACTAAAAGAATATCGGGAAGATCTGCTTGATAAACCGCGTATCCTGGCCATCACAAAACTTGACCTTAAAGAGGGATTTGAACTGGACGAGCCGGTTGAGATAGATGATGTAGTTGATATCGTGGAGATATCGGCGGCGACGGGACATAATATAGATCAGCTAAAAGAGAAGATCTGGGAGAAACTTCAGGACATTGGAGATCACGAACCAACATAGGGCACTGATCGGACTCATGCAGGTTCCGAATTTTGGCGTCAGAACAGCTCGTGTTGTTTTGAAGAAGACCGGTGTGGATCATGCCGAAGATCTTTTCAGCCTTAACGTAAACGACCTGCTGAAAATACATGGTATTGGCAAGGAACGCGCCGTCAGCCTCACGCAATTTGACGACTGGAAGAAAGTCGATAAGATCCTTGAAAAGACGGAAAAGTCCGGCGCTCAGTTGTTGTCTCTTTCCGATCCCGCGTACCCGATGATGCTGAAACAGACCTTTGATCCGCCCATTATTCTTTGGGTTAAAGGCGATCCGGCCGCTCTCTCCAAGCCTGGCATAGCTGTTGTTGGAACAAGGAATCCGGGCCGCTACGGGATGTATCAGGCCGAGAATTGGAGCCATGACATTTGCAAAGCGGGGTTGCAGGTCAATAGCGGACTTGCTTACGGAGTTGATTCTACCGCCCATAAAACAGCCGTTAAATCAGGCGGGTCAACCGTTGCGGTTTTGGGCTCCGGCATCGACCGAATTTATCCGAACCGGAATATTAGGCTGGCAGCCGAGATTATTGAAAAGGGTGGAGCTGTCGTAACGGAATATCCTCCCGGCACAAAGCCAGACGCAGTCAATTTTCCGGAGCGGAACCGTATTGTGAGCGGTATGAGCTATGGTACGCTGGTGGTAGAAAGCGGAGTCAAAGGCGGAAGCATGATTACGGCCCGGCTGGCGCTCGATCAGAACCGGGAAGTGTTTGTGGTGCCGCACCCGCTGGGCTATCTGAAAGGCGAGGGGTGCAACTATTTGATCCGGACCGGCCAAGGGAAACTTGTTCAAACGATGGACGATCTGCTCGAGGAGCTTTCTGTTCAAACCGAAAATGGAGCAGGCACCGCAGCAGAAACGGTGGTAACCTCAAAAAAATGGGAAACGGCCGAAGACCTTTCTGAGAGGGAGGTGGAACTCTGTAAGTCGTTAAGCGAAAAATCACTGCATATCGATCATCTTGCGGATAAAATGGAAACCGAACCATTTAAACTGTCAGCCATCCTGCTTGAACTTGAAATGAAAGGCCTCATCAAGCAAAAAGCAGGGAAATATTTTGAGCTGACATAGATTTTTGTTCTGTCGTTTAAACAAGATTTAGAATTTCGTAAACATGTAATCGATAGTCTCTAATAAATACTCTTTTAAGAGCAAAGATCATACAGCTTATCGATTAGAAAAAATATCGGTTCTAAGTCATAACATTATGGGTTCTGCCTCGGGATAGTTTACTTAGATCGCTGTAATGAGAAGGATGTCTGAATTAAGAGCTTGCCTGTGCAGTATTGGATTGGGATGCTTTTAAACGGTTTTCGGAAATTTTTAAGCGCTCTTTTCTTAAACGCTTGAAATAGGAGGGAGATAGGCCAGTCACTTTTTTAAACTGTGCCAGAAGATAGTCCTTGTTTTTGTAATTGAGTATATCGGCTATTTCAGATAGCGAATGGTCTTCATAAAGCATCAATTCTTTGGCACGTTCTATTTTTTGGATAATAATAAACTGAAGTATAGACATTCCCTTAACATCAGAAAATATTTTAAGGATAGACTCATCACTGGAAAGGGTTTGCGAGCTGATTAAATCTCTAAAATTCAGTTTTGGTAATGAATCTGAATAATGAATAATTTCGACAATAGTAGTGATGATTTTATCAATCAGCATACTATTACTCTCACTAAGTAAAACCAGGCCGGAACTCATCAAGTTCTTTTTTAGCTGGTCATACTGGCCTTCTGTTATCTCTTCATCAAATTCTATCGCTCCGTGAGGTGAAAGCGAATACTTGAGCTCCAGGGCATCAAGTTCCGATTTAGCGATGATCTTGCATCGCAGGCTTACCATGTATTTTACGTATAGCCTAGTGCTTGCAATTTTTTCATCACTGCTATTTGTGATATTTGATATACTCATTTTTATATTTTTGATTACTTACACATAGCCAGGATACTAATTGGAATATAAGGATATGTCGTAACCCGAAGATATTGGCAGGCTATGTGTCGCTGTCAATCTATTTCTTACCATTTTCAACGTGATAATTTACGTAATTAACTCAGGTTTTCTTTCCTTCCAACCATAATATTTTAGCCTTTTTCTTAATTTTTGTATCGTGAGAAACGTTCCCGTAGAGTAATCAACCAGATTGTTCTTCTTGAGATCTGAATCTGAAAATCTACCGGCCCTTAACACGTTCCATATAATTTCAAGTTCCTTTTCTTCACCGTACAGATCTCTGTTCCTGTAGTTGGCTTCTGCGTTACTTAAATGGGAAGAAAGAGTTTGAAGCAGGAAAGATTTTCGAAGTCCGTTTATGTATTTGTCGAAGTTTGACATAGCCTGACGACAAACAGCAGGATCAATTTTTTCCAATTCGGTCAGTGCCTTTTGGTGATTGTTACTCGTATTTTCAATTTTCATTAGCTTACCTCTTCATATCCACTTTTAATAACTGTTGAAATCATTTTAAAACGGGAATTTGCTTTAATGGAATTAGGAGCATGTGCCGGGATAATAATCGATTGACCGGTATCCAGTAGTTTGCTGATACCATCAATAATGATCTCGGCTTTTCCGTCAATGATCTGTATAAATGTGTCGAATGGAGATGTTTTCTCCTCAAATTTCTCACCTGCATCAAAGGAAATGGCGCTTATGTTCCCGGTTGTTTTCTTAATGATTGTTTTGATGACAACCGAATCAGAAGCATATTCAATTATTTCGACAACAATTAAAGCTTTTGATTTCTCAAACTCTATTGAGCTTGTTTCTGATGCGTACACTTTTTTCTTTACTGGTTTCATTTTTCAGGCTTAAAAGCTTTTATTCATGTACTCAAAGCAGATTCGATTATTTGCTTGAAGCAATTTTAATATTTAAAAAATCTACTTCAGTCGCGTTACAATCGTTTTTTTTATTGTTGTATAAATTACAGATTTGAAGACCATATTTGATCCGGAACAAAAGTTGATCGATTTCTTCCGATATAGGTGGTAATTCAATTTTCAGGTAAGCTGCCTCACTGTTTAACCAATTGGTTGTTTCATTTTTTGTAGCTTATATTTTCAACAAAATGTGAGATATATGTAAGCTTGCTCAAAACTTATGTAATGTTCTCTCATCATTGTATGACCATTTTTAGTATCTGTACGCATTAATCATCAGCAAATATCACTATGGCCGTTGTAGAAAAAGTTACGTTTAACAATCGCACAAGCCGCGAATTCAGTAAAACCGTTAAACAAAGAGTTGATCAATACTTTGAGGAGAATGATCTTTCGAAGCATGCGAATGCACAGATGGTTATCAAGACCATTATTATGCTCACCCTGTTCCTTGGCTCTTATGCCCTAATCACCTCAGGCCAGTTTTCTTTAAACACAATGTGGTTTCTAACCTTTTTGATGGGGGTTGCCGCGGCAGGTATCGGGTTTTCTATTTCGCATGATGCCCTTCACGGAGCGTACTCATCCAACAATGCTGTAAACCGTACGCTGGGCTTCACCTTCGATATGCTTGGGGCAAACGGATACATCTGGAAGATTACCCATAACATCATCCATCACACCTATACCAACATTCACGGGCACGATGAAGATCTTGAAGTGGCGGGGTTCATCCGGCTCTCACCTCATTCCGAACATAAAATGATCCACCGGGTTCAGCATGTTCTGGCCTTTTTTGCTTATAGCCTGGCCATGGTATTCTGGGTGTTTGTGAAAGACTATAAAAACTTTCTGAAAACGAATATCGGACCCTATAACAGCAAGAATCACGCGGTAAGTGAATGGATTATCCTGTTTGCAACTAAAGCAGCGTTTTATACCTATATGCTGGTTTTACCGATGTTATTGCTCGATATCACCTGGATACAGCTTGCCATCGGATTTTTGACACTGCAGCTGACGGCGGGATTGATTGTCGGAATCATCTTTCAGCTTGCTCATGTGGTTGAGGAGACCGATCATCCGCTGCCCGATGAAGAGAATATGATCGACGAACACTGGATGATCCACGAAATGGTGACCACCAATAATTTTGCCCGCGATAATAAGGCGCTCTGCTGGTTTGTGGGCGGACTGAATTTTCAGATTGAGCATCATCTGTTCCCAAGAGTATGCAGTGTTCACTATCCGGCCCTTAGCCCGATCGTAGAAAAGACTGCAAAAGAGTTCAATATCCCATACAACCACCACGAAACTTTTTTTGAAGCCGTGGCCTCCCACTACCGAACCCTCAAGAAGTTTGGTGATCCCGAATTTGAATACTCTGAAGCAGCGGCATAAAGGGTATGTTATAATGCTCTTTTAAAGCTACAGTTTGAGCTCAAATTTTTGTATTATATGAACATGAAATCAGCTATCAAAAAGAAAAATATTGACTCCATTTCCCGCGAGGCCATGAAGTCACAAAGAGCTTCATTTCGTATTGAGGGAATGAATATTCCAAAGAAAAGAGCAGAACAAATTCGACGTGAAGTGGTGCGGGAGTTTCAAAACAGTTCTACTTCTTCAAACTCCTGAATAGCTTGGTCATCGTTTCATAGTTTTTGTCTGCTGCTGTCTGAACTGCTGAAATATATTCCGGCATTCTTTTCTCGGTAATCTTTTCAAAATTAAAGCGGTCATACCCACTCTTTAAAGCAATCAAGTCGGCAAAAAGTCTTGCTGTACGCCCATTTCCCTCCCGGAATGGATGAATAAAAAGAAGTTCAGCATGAAGAGGCGCAACATGATTGATCAATTGATCATATTCCTCAAATTTGTCTGGTAATGGATTTAGAAATTCTTTTTCAAATTCCTTGACGGCAGATGGCAGAAATTTAGCGGCAGGAAACATGAACCCGCCTTTTGATATATTTACCTGTCGTAATTGGCCAGCAAACTCATATAGATGTTCAAAAGCTGCTTTGTGAATCGATGAAATAACATCCCAATTAAATTGGCCTATATTATCCAGCTCCGATTCAAAGTTGATTTCAGCTCGCAAAAATCCACGATATTCTTCTTCTGCGATTTTCTCGGGATCTTTTAATGCGAGTTTATTCGGTAGTATTTCATCTTCTGATTTCGGAGTATAGTATTTCATGGTTCAATAATACTATAAAATGGGGGGAATCGCATTATAACAAAGCAAATCAACCGGACACCGACTTGCTTTTTCGGTTTTCTGTGGTAGTTTTGGAAGACGCTATTTATCAATAAACCGAAACGGTGCCGGTTATTTGCGGAGCCGTTATTTAACGTGAGTTACGAAGGAGGGGAGGCTCTCTCTCACCTAATTTTTATATTGAGCCCTGAGCCCTGAGCCCTGAGCCCTGAGCCCTGAGCCCTGAGCCCTGAGCCCTGAACCCACGTTAGTTATTTGATTTCACCTGTTCCACATATTCCGGACTTGCATAAATAGCAACTTCAATCCGGCGGTTCTCCTGTCTTCCAGCATCAGTTTCGTTTTCGGCAATAGGCTCATACTCGCCCCTGCCAACAATTTCGATTCTTGATGAGGAAAGCCTTTGAGAGACAAGAAATGTTTTTGCTGATTGCGCGCGGCGTTCACTCAGCTGCAGGTTATAATTCTCGTCGCCTCTTGAGTCTGTATGGCCAACAATCATTAAAATGGTATCTTCATCGCGCTTTACAATTGTCGTCAGTTTCCGGAGATTATCATTACCTTCCCGGCGCAGAGTAGATGAGTCGAAGTCAAAAAGTATACCGCTATCGAAGCTGACAGCAATTCCTTCTTCAACACGCTGCACTGTAACGCCATCCATCTCTTCTTCCAGTTCTCTGGCTTTTTTGTCCATATTGCCGCCGATGATTGCTCCGGCAGTGCCGCCAACAACCGCTCCGCCAATAGCACCGGCAGCCGTATTGCCAAGGGTTTTACCAATAACAGCACCAACGGCCGCGCCTCCTCCTGTTCCGATTACTACGCCTTTAGTGGTATTACTTATGCTCTTACAACCTGTTGCTAACAGGGCAACAGCTAATAACATCGATATAAAAACTGATACTTTTGTACTATTCATAGTGTTGATTTTTAAAATTTGATTAGTGGAAAAAAGGCACTGAACCAGCTATTTGATGCCAATTCATTGCCTGTCTAAAAGTGTTTGATTCGGTATTTATATTCGTGGTGAAGTATTGCTTTTTCATTTGCATGAAGCAGCTCAACAGACATCAAATTCTGACAACGTTGCGACAGAATTAATCTGAATGATTAAAGAGGTAGAAGATTCCTATCTGAAATCCTCTGTTTGTTGTTTCTACGTTCGCACTTTCTGAGATATCACTTATTCCTAAATTATACCTGGCATCAATTCCAAAGCTGGTCGGCGGATGAATATACCCCACGCCAAAGCTTAATCCTGCATCCAGAGATTTAAAATCATCTTTAAGATCGTTGGAAGAGTCATTGTTTTCGCCTTTAGCGTTAATCAAAAATCCTAACTGCGGCCCGGCCTGTAATCTAAATCCATTATCAAACATATATTGAGCGAGAACCGGAATGTTAATGTAATCCAGCTTTAATTCAGTATTACCACTCTTTGCGCCCTGCATGGAATACATAATTTCAGGTTGCAGAGCAAACTCGTTGTTCAGATGGATATGACCAATCAAACCTGCATGAATCCCAATTCTTGAGTCAAAGTCAGAGTTATTGTCACTGTTAATTGTATGTGAATTCAGACCTATCTTCGTACCGATATTTACATTTTGTGCACTTACTGTGCCCACAGCCATAAACAGTGTGGTTATCATTGTAATCAAATAAAATTTCATGGTATTGTTTTTCAAAGTTCTTGGCAGGTTAATTTCCACCTTTTGGAATCCTTTCAATTGCAGGTAAAATGCATGGTTTTTAATCCGGAAGTGTTACGAAAAGAATGTAAGATCTTATATAGATCACGTATAAATTCACCGGGGGGAAGTCGTTTTGTTTCTTCGCAGGAGTTCCGATACAAGACAGAATGAACAAGAAGCGCTCTGTGATAGACTAAATATTTATGTTTATCGTAAGGTCTCAAGTAGGAATCTCTTAGTAATACTCCTGACTTCCGCACTGGGACACCCGGTTAAGAGGTAACTGTAATGATTATAGAAAGCTGATGGGCAGACTACATTTCTACAACTACCAGTGACAGATTCTAAACATGACGTTTTCTCCCCATACTTTTGGACCGCCAAAAGTATGCAAAAACTCCCGGCTGTGATGGCTTCCGGGCATGGGTTGCCCCGCACGGTTACACTACGAGAATGCTCACTGTGTGAGCGCTCGTAGCGATTTCTCCCGTGCTGGGGTGCACCCCATGCTATCCCTCCACCCATCAAGGCCGGACACCTTAGCGTCCTAAACAATATTTCTTGAACAGGACTGGATCTGCTCTGTCACTTTTTAAATGGTGTTGCCCCGTTTTTGGGCAAAATTAGTTGCTATCAATGACAGATTGTGAAGATTTAATTAATTGAGAACATGTCTTGTCGCTTATCACTCCAGGTCCGGTTTCGCGCCTGCGCGTAACAACAAGCCCCTGGCAGGGGCGTCAGCTTAATAGCCCCGCATAAGCGCCGTGGTTCTTCCGGTATAAGGGATGCCTACGGCGTCGGCGCGCAGTGCGGGGTTAAGATGAGCAGACAATCCAGGGGCTCCGAGGCGTTTAATTCCGCAGAAGCAATGGATCTTGTCGAAGGAGGCATGATAGAACTAATCCGTGGATTCATCATGGGGTGATTGCAGAACATTAAACGTGCGATATACTGGTACGCCGAAATCTCTTCTTCTGGAGTGAAATCTATGGTATTCTTGCATGGATCCTCTTAATCGGTCACTGTTTAAATGGTGTTGCCCGTTTTCGGGGCAAAATTGGGGCCTACCAATGACAGATGCCTAACGTGGCGTTATCTCCCCATACTTTCTCCGCGGGGACAGGTGGACCGCCACCCCGCAGGAGCGGGACCAAAAGAAGAAAGTATGCAAAAACTCCCGGCTGTGATGGCTTCCGGGCACGGGTTGTCCCGCACGGGTACACAATGATAATGCTCACTGCGTAAGCGCTCATTGCGATTTTTCCCGTGCTGTGGTGCAACCCATGCTAATCCTCTACCCATCAAGGCCGGAGACCTTTTTCCTGATCGAGATTACCGCAAAAATGGATCAAAAATCGGGACACCCCAGTGATCAATTTTTAAAGCGTAAGTCATTGATATTCAATGCCCAAAATTATGACTCCAAAAAAGTGCAGAAGTCAAGAATATTTATGTTTATCGTAAGGTCTCAAGTAGGTATCTCTTAGTAATACTGTCACGTTGCACTTGGTGCAGTTTGTCAGACACCGTTGATAAAGGTTGGAGTATCACCAATCGGAATTCGCTACGTCGCTACATCTCAAAAATCGCTAAATCAAATCAGTTTATTAACGCACGCCCGGTTTGCATCCCCACCCGGAATGCGTATTCCGACCCGATTGCCTGCCAAAACGAGCCGGTTTGAACCATGTTTCCACGCCTTCACGGAAACGTGCAGAATCCGGGAGCGACAACATCGCACAATCTACATTGTCCTGAAATTGTATGGAAGGATCCGGAATTTCATCAGATGCAGTGAGTGAGGCAAGAGAATTGATATAGGCCCGAACGTCTTTAAAGTCGTACAGGGCAAGTGTTATGGTGGTAAGAACCGTTTCTTCCAATCGCTCAAACGTTTGCTCTGCCATTGAATGGGCTATCTGAGTGGGTGACGTCCCCGGTTCTGTTTCCAGTTTGGCTATAGCATCTGAATTTATGTGGGAGAGGTGTAAGTTTTGCGGAGAGGCAAGCATCAGATCCGTAAAGGGTGCCAGGTGGTCAGCCATCGCAGGCGTGCCGTTATTACATGTTGATAAAACGACCAGACTGAACCGATCGTCATCCGACAATAAGAAATTCTGAATACCTTTGGCAAATGCTGCCGTATTCACATTTATATCAGGCAGTGTTTGATGGTATCCAAAACCGTTTTCCGATGGAAGTTCATGACCAGAATAGAGAAAGTAATTCTGATGGGTCTCAGTCCGGTTATGAGCCCGGTATTGCTTCATTAATTGCGCTTCGGTAGCAAGAAAAGCTTCCTTTTTATCCGGATGGCGATAGTTTACCCGGTTAATGAGCTGCCCGTTTTTATAGTGATAAAACCGGCTGCTTTTCCGTGGAAAGAGGCCTAAGAATTTTCTTTCCGGCCGCTGATGGTAAATAAACACTTCGCCTGAATGTGCTGCCTCAGCCACGTCAAATGCGGTGGTAAGTATCTTAGAATTTTCCCGCACCGGTTTACCGTCAGGTGTGTGATACAGGTAATCAGAATCGGCGTGGATGTAATAGGTTACTGAATAGCTAATAGCCGATTGATTTTCGGGCAGGGTTTTCATGCTTAATTCCGATGTGTGGCTGCATCCTGAAATAATGAGCCCGGCAAAAAGAATCAGGGAAAGAATAAAGTTTTTCATGAGTAGAAATGGTTCTGCCACAACAGGGTGTATGTAAGTAGCCCTGTTAATAATTGTTCTGCGTACTATAGCTCCGATTTTGCCACGAGGACACAAAGGCCCAAAGATACACGAAGGTTTTAAATGCATTAGTACTTGCCAATGATTACAAACAACGATTCAATTCTTAAAGAACCCTCGTGGCAAAATCGGGAACGTGATAGGTGTGAATTCATTCATTTTTACTGTATATAAATAGCTTTGGCATTGAATAATTCCGGCCTTTTACGAACCAACACCACACCTGGATAAATGAAAAGAGTCCCCTCCACTATCCGATGGAATCAATCCAAAAGAAGGCAGAAAGGGACTTTTTTTCTCAAGCAATTTCAATTCACAGAGTTGATGGGAATTATAAAAGCAGCAGTATGATAAGAATCAAAAGGGCAGTGGTTACACCAATGGTAACGGTCCGGTCGGCCTGTTCAACGAAATCCTGGGAGAAATTGGAGAAGTCATCCAGGTCTTCATCATTGATGTCATTAAAACCATCCAAACCGTTTAATTCGCTCAATTTTTCCGTCAGACCGAGTCTATAAGTATTGAGTCCCGCGCGTTCTTCTTCAGTAAGAGAAGCCCGCGATTCAATTTTATCTAACGCTTTAATCATTTTGTTGAACGAGTCATTTAAAATGGCTCTTTTTTCGTCTGCATTTTCTGCATCATGAACATTCTCAACAGTTTCATTAAAATGCTTTTTAAAGGTTTCGGTAACGTTTGTTGATTGTGCAATAGATGCTGTATGAAATGCACATAACAGAAGTAAGGAAGCGAATATGGTATTGATTGTTTTCATAATGGTGTTGATTTAGCGTAATAGTTATTGTGTCTGCGTTAGAACGTGTGGGAGATTAAAATTTTCAGAACAGCAACGGTTTTAAGTTTTTGTTCTATAGAGGTCTTTCACACATATTATAACAAAGATCTTTGTTATTTTCTTAGTTTAGTTGTTGTTTAACTTCTGCCTTAATTATTTTCGTTTTTGCAAGAGCTTTTTTGCCTAACCTCATCGTTTCGTCTTCCAGGTTTTCAAATGGATGAGAAACAGAGTCAGCTAAGTCATCGAAGTTATTTTGAACGTACTCTTTGTATTCCTGGCCTTTCTTTGCAATTCTGCCCCTCGTTTTTGATCCTTTAACGGGTGCAAACAGAGTTCCGGCGATAACGCCTGCGGTTCCCGCAACAAGAGCTGTTAAAATGATAGATGAGATTTTCATACTGTTTTTTCTTTTTAGATTTATTTGATGATTGAACACAATTTAGTTGAATCTTTTGATATGATTGCGGAGACGATTGAATGCCCGAAAAGTAACGGACAGACAATTTGCCGAATCGATTTCTCCCGCTTTGTTATAGAATTCTTCTGCCCTGTATCACCTGAAGCAGTACTGCAATAACAGCAATGACCAACAGGACGTGAATAATGCCGCCTGTACTGTAGCCAACAAATCCGACTAACCAAGCGATTACTAAAACGACGGCAACGAGATATAATAGATTTCCCATGATATTTTATATGTATGATTAATGTTAATTAGTGGTATTGGCAGCGGCAAAGAAATCATTCAATGAGTCACCAAGATCATCCATTTTGTTGCTGAAGTTAACCTTGAAGTCATCCCAGTTTTCTTTTCCTGAAGCTTCGTAATTGTCCATTTCACGTTTGAGGTCGCGATGGGTGGCTTCAAATCCATCAAGCTTTGTTTCATATCTGGCTTTGATATCGCTTTTGGATTCATTATTAATTTTTTTCTTTATATCACTTATGGCGCGATTATACTCCATTATCCGATCCGCATTTTTTTCTCTGTAGATTCGGAGCTCTGCTACCACCTCACTTGTGGCGATCTCCAAATCGCGGTTTGCTTCGATAACCGCTGTTTCAGCCTCATCCATTTTGTTAGACGAGCTATCACAACCGGTCAGAAAAATTGCTGCACAAAGTGTGACGGTTGTAAGTATTCCAGGTATCTGTTTCATAAGTATTTTGATTTTGTTGTTTGTTTGATTTTAAACTTTCTTAAAGGACGACATTCAGGGCGAGTTATTTAGGGGGCAGAATTTTAAAAAAAGGGTTGTTTGTACATCCGATCTTAGATCTGCATCCAATACGGTTTCAAAAATTAACCCACTACCACTAAGTTTTTGGCGTGATAGTATTTCCACACATGCAATGTGTGAGGAATTTAAGAGAGAAGTGTTATACAGCGGCGATTTGAAGTTATATATTTAACAGGTGCTGGGTTATTTATCCTGTTTCACCTCTAATAATTAATGAGATAGTAATCAACCATTACTTTGATTAGCTTGAACAAATTGATTGAGAGCCGGTACAGCGGCATCACACGATCACACCCCTCAAAAAACCCCGGAATTGAACCGTCTGTACTACGATAAAACCATGTGGTATGTCTAATTTTTAACTGTGGCTTATGTAATGGTGAGCTGCTTACTATCGTCTATTTTTAGCGTAATTATAATCTGAGAAATCGTTAACTCATGGATAAACGTATTAAGAAAGATCAGTCTGGAAAACCTGAACAAAATAAACAGGGCCAGGATAATGCCCGGCTGATGGACGAGGTACAGGAGCTTGAGAACAGGTACATACTGGTCTCCTCTAAAATAAATCATCTTAAAAACAGCGTAAAAAATCTGAATCATGATGTTAGGAGCCCGATTGGAGCTATTACCGGAATGATTGACCTGTTGCTTATCAAAGATAAAGATCAGATTGAGGTAAACACCAAAGATCTGATGATGATTAAGGAATCTGCTGCATCCTTAATGGACCTTATAAATGGTACACTGGAAGATCAGAATATTCATGAAAGCATGAATATCGACAGAATACTCTCTTCCGTTATTTCGGAGATCAATCGGTTGTATCTTCCAATGGCACAAAATAAAGGTGTTTCTCTTTCGATGAATAGCCAGATCGACACAGAAATACATCTGCCATCCCATTTTTTTATTAATCTGATACAGATCATTGGGAATTTAATTGGGAATGCTATCAAATTTACACCGGACAAAGGTTCGGTCAATGTGGTTTTCAGACTGGATCGAAGCGAAAATCCCAGTATGCTGAATATGACTGTTACTGATACAGGGAAAAGTATGTCGGCTGGCCAGGTATCCGCGTTTAATCTGGGCGAACCGGTAAGAAGATCCAAGGGGACCAATGGGGAACAAAGCTATGGACTTGGGCTTAAGCACGTCCTGCAAATGGTTTCAGAAGACGACGGCCAAATTTTGGTGAAAAGCGGTATTGGGTCAGGGTCAAAATTTTCATTATCATTTCCAATTTCTGAAAATAATTTAACCCTGAAAAATATCGCTCACACTAAGGTTAAAAACGGAACTTCGGTTGTGAACATCTCCCCAGGCTAATTTTACCGTATAGTTTCTTCGTGTTCATTTCATCGATTGTGTTGTTTTTCAATGCAAGATGGTTTTCAAGATTAAAGGCTAATCTATCAATATTATTTAAAAAAATAATTCAAATGGTAAGCCATTGCTTTTGCAGATCCTTCTCTGCGCCATCAACTACAATGGCTTGATCATGATGACACGTTCATGGGATGACAAGCGGGCGGCGTAGGCTCAGTCGTTGCTTTTTACCTCGTTATTTCTTCACGCCGCCCTCCATCCTTGCCGAATAATGGTCATTCTGAATAAAACGGTGATTTTCCGGTTTATGAAGAATCTGTAAAAGCAATACATGATGTTCTATCGAATGACACCAGTGATTGGTTTTGCGAACTTATTGATCCAACTGTCTTGAGAGGACTTTAAGAGAAGCTGAACACCGGCTATTTTTATGTACCCACAAGGTTTCCCGTAGAACCAAAAAATAATTGACCGTATTTTGGAGCTACTGCCTTTACCCGGCCTAATAGCTGGTTATTCACACTCTCTTCTATTTTATTTTCAAATCCCTCTACAGCTATCAAACCAATATTAAACACCAGAATAAAATGATGATATTCATTACCTGTTCAGTGAAATGACATAATCTAATCGAAAAATCTGCGATTTATGTAACAGTATCAGTAGTTATTACAATGGTTTAGTGGTTGCTATCTTTTAATATGATTGTGTTCCGTGTTAACCACAAGTAAAGTTGGAAGAAATGGATAAACATAAAAATGATTCATCAATAAAATCTGATCAAGAAAAGCAGCTGCGAAATATTGCCCGGCTGGTTGACGATCATTATGAGCTTGAAGAGAAATATATACAGGTGCTATCAGAATTAGATTTACTAAAAAGCCGCATGAAAAATCTTAATCATGATATTCGAAGTCCGCTTGGCGGCATTACCGGAATGATGGACCTGCTGATTATTGAAGAAGATGACATTGTCAAAGTAAGAACCAGCGATCTGAATATAATTAAGGAATCTGCCCAATCCCTATTGAATCTTGTAAATGGGACGTTGCTTGTAGGAGAGTCTCAAAAAGAGGGGGGCAGCAAGAATATCGATCGAAAACTTTCGTCTGCTATGTTGGAGATTAACCGCTTGTATCTTCCAATGGCACAAAATAAAGATCTCTCGCTGTCGCTGAGAACCTATATCGATACAGAGATACGGCTAACACCTGATTTCTATATTAATTTGATTCAGATTGCCGGAAACTTAGTTTCGAATGCTGTCAAATTCACTCCGTCTGGCGGCTCCGTAAACGTGGTTTTTACCCTGGATGAAGGTGATGATCAAACCACGTTAAATATAACGGTAGTGGATAGCGGGAAAGGAATGTTGCCTGACCAGGTATCTGCATTTAATCAGGGCAAGCCCGTTGAAAGGGCGAATGGCACCAACGGGGAACAGAGTTTTGGTATCGGGCTGCAGCACGTCAAGAAAATGGTTTCAGATGAGGATGGTCATATTGATGTGAAGAGCGATAAAAACTCAGGAACAATATTTTCATTATCGTTTCCACTTCCAGATAATAATCTGAACCGAATAAACACATCCAGCTTTACCCTTAAAGACGGGGCCTTGTTACTGAATGGATCTCAAAAGTAGAGGGGGTAATTTTTGTGAACAGTCAACGAGTGAGTCATCTATGATTGACATGTTGACTCCACTTTACCCGGGTTTTTGATATAAATCATCCGACGAATACCTGCAAAACCCCAATGTTAGTGCTCCAGCTATAATCGGGAAAGATGACTTTCACAATCATTATTTTACATCGAACAGAGAACTTCTCTTTTGGGAAAAATTCCACTTACCCTCCAAATTAATGAAATTACCCGCAATTGCCATTCACGGCGGATCCGGAACAATCACGTTTGACGCCAAAGACTCTAAATTAAAGAAACAGTACCTCGATGCTCTGACTGCCGCCTTAGATGTTGGTTTTGAAATGTTGACTAAAGAACATTCAGCTACGGAGAGTGTATGTAAAGCGGTGACAATCCTGGAAGACTGTGACCTGTTTAACGCAGGCAAAGGCTCGGTGTTTACGGCAAAAGGTCAGCATGAGATGGATGCGGCTATCATGGATGGGAAAACACTTAAAGCGGGTGCAGTAGCAGGCCTGCAGGGAGTAAAAAACCCGGTTTTGGTAGCCTATGATGTTCTTCAAAACACACCCTTTGTGATGATTGCAGGGGAGGAAGCGATAGAATATGCGCGCCAAAACGATTTTAAATTTGAGCCGGATTCCTATTTTTTCACCCAGCTTCGGTACGATCAGTGGCAGGAAATGAAGGGTGGTGGAGAGATGACACTGGATCATTCCGGGGAGGGAGTTAAATTTGGGACTGTGGGAGCTGTGGCCGTAGATACTGATGGGAATGTGGCCGCTGCAACATCAACCGGCGGTATGACAAACAAGGCGTGGGGACGGGTGGGCGACAGCCCTCTGATTGGAGCGGGAACCTATGCAAACAACAGCACCTGCGCAATATCCTGTACGGGCCATGGGGAGCATTTCATTCGCGGAGTGGTGGCCCATGATGTCTCATGCAGGATGGAATATGGCGGCAAAACCCTCGAACAGGCCGCAAATCAAGTGATACATGAAACATTAAAACGAGCAGGCGGTGAAGGCGGATTGATCGCTGTTGATTCTTCAGGTAACATTTGCATGCCTTTTAATACCGAAGGGATGTACAGAGGCATGAAAAATAAGACCCAAACCATCACCCGGATTTTTTGATTGGCGGGTTATGATGCCTTGTATCGTAATGAATCCGTGCAACTTTCTCCCGGATGTTGTATCTGTCTTGCGTAGCCAGGATATGTACCGTCAAATTAGCAAGAGAGACCGGTATTCGTTTCTTCAATTTATCATATTGATTATAAGTAAGGTTGCTGCCGTCAAAGATGACAACCATTCCCGATCCGATAATTTCTAAAATATTTCCCTCCCTGATAATAACGCCGGTATCCTCGCCCAACCCCACACCCAGTTTCCCGGGATGCCGGGCAACAGCTTCCGCAAGCCTGCCAAACCGGTGCCTTTTGATGAAGTGGCTGTCGAAAATAACCTCACTCATTAAGCCCAGTCCCTTCCCCATGTTGAGATCATTTTTTCTTAGAATAGTGCCATTTCGCCCTCCTGAAATCATCTCATCAGACATAACAACCGCCCCGGCACTGGTTCCCGCGATGGTGAATTTTTCATTTTGATAACGTTTTCGGAGCAATTGATGGGTCAGCGTATCTTTTATAATCCGGCTGATCTTGCTCTGATCTCCCCCTGAAAAGAGGATGATATCCGAACTGTTTATCCTATCCAGTGTAGAAGACAGATCTGCTTCGTCACGATCACGGATATCTAAAATGCCGACGTTTTCCACTCCCAGCCTCAGAAATGATTCTTTATATTTTTTACCGACGATCTCAGGAATTTCGGAGGCGCTGGTGATCACCTCAATGCGTGGTTTAGATACTTCGGAATTGTTAATGATATCCTGAAGGATGAACCCCTCCCCAAATTGGGTATGAAAACTCTCATCTGTTTTCTTAAACTTTTTTTGCTCATTGCCACCAATGGCAATCAGCGTTCCAATGGGTGTTTTCATTGAGATGGATTCTGCAAGATTTGGTCATAATAGTATAAGCCTGAGTTCGATTTTTTAATCATAAAAGAAAGAGTCCCCCTTACCCCGCTAGGGATCCCTTTGGGAGAAAAGGGGGAATTAGGGGGATGTTTATCAGATTCTGGTAAAATCCGATAGACACCCCTCTCAATCTCCCCTTGTTAAGGGAGACTTTTTTTGATCTTTTAAAAAATTTATTAAACGAACTGAGATTATTATCCGAAGGTAGCTAACTTTTCAGTAGTAAAATTTTCTTTGTTTGGATATTTCAATCTGGGAATAGCCTTTATAGTGGGTCATTTTATTAGAAAGCTGTTTGCACCAGAATAAGAGTAGTATCATGTCAATTCTCATTTGTCGCATAAAGACCTGACAGCATTCCCGGTGCTTTCCGTCCCGACAGCGGTCGGGATGTCAGCGTCAATAACCAATGCTGTCAGATCCGGTGGGTGCTCAGGTTGCTTACGACATTTCATCAATGACACAACAGTAGGGTATATGTAACAAGAGGTGGGAATCCTGTAACCTTAAATCACCATCTATTTAATAGATTGAATATTCTGCAATTTTGTATCAAAATTTTTCAATAAAAAAATCTGATGAATATTCTGAACATAAATGTGATGTCTGGTCCTAATAAATGGTCAGTAAAAAGGTTCCCGCTTGTTGTGATGCAGCTTGATATCGGTGACCTGGAATACCGGCCTACAAATGAAATAGACGGATTTCATGAACGTATAACAGAGCTCATTCCAGGCCTTTATGAGCATCACTGTTCGGAAGGGGAACGGGGTGGTTTTTTTGCGAGGGTAAAAGATGGCACATGGATTGGTCACGTCATAGAACATATCGCAATAGAGCTGCAGGTTATGGCCGGTATTGAAGCCGGATTTGGACGAACCCGGGGAACCGGTGAAGAGGGACACTATTATGTTGTGTTTGATTGCACAGATGAAGAGTCGGGGCGGCTCACTGCAGAAAAAGCTGTTTTGATTGCACAGCACCTGGTGTATGGAACGGAAGCTGATCTTGATAAGCATGTAAAAGAGATCAGGAATACGAAGGCTGAAAACACTCCGGGACCCAGCACAGCATCGATTCTTAGCGAAGCTGCTTTGCGTAATATACCGGCCATTAAACTGGAGGACAATTCGTCCTGGCAGTTGGGGTATGGCAGCAATCAAAAGCGAATATCCGCAACAGTCACTTCATCAACCAGCTATACTGCCGTGGAAATAGCGTGCAATAAGGAGAGTTGCCGCGATCTGTTAATGAGCATGTCGGTGCCGATAGCCGATGGTGCTGCGGTAGAATCATCAGATGAACTGGTAGATTCCATTGATTCCCTGGGATTTCCTCTTGTAATTAAACCGGCAGATGGAAACCAGGGACGGGGCGTTACAACAAATATTACGACCGCAGAGCAGGCTGAAAAAGCGTTCAGATTTGCATCCACAGTTTCTGAGCGGGTGATTGTCGAGAGATACATCCCCGGCTACGACTATCGCCTATTGATGATTGACGGAGAATTGGCCGCTGCCGCAAAACGTACGCCGGCGCATGTGGTGGGTGATGGAAAGTCATCTGTCCGGCAATTAGTTAAAGAGGTGAATAGTGATCCCAAACGGGGAGAGGGCCACGAAAACGTTCTTACAAAAATCCATGTGGGACCCGCCGCAAGATTCATTTTATCTCAAAAAAACTATACCCTAAAAACCGTTTTGAAGAGTGATGAGGTGCTTTATTTAGATTATGCAGCGAACCTGAGCAAAGGAGGGACTGCCGAAGATGTCACCGACCGGGTGCATCCGGAAGTGGTGAAGACGGCCTCACGAGTCAGCAAGATCATTGGTCTTGATATTTGTGGCATAGATCTGATTGCCCCAACATTAACAAAACCCCTGGCTGACACAGGAGGCGTTGTACTGGAAGTAAATGCCGCGCCGGGATTTCGAATGCACCTCGATCCCTCAAAAGGAGAACCACGGAATGTAGCCGCACCTTTATTAGATATGCTGTTCCCGGAGAACAAAAAGAGCCGGATTCCCCTTATAGCCGTCACCGGAACCAATGGAAAAACAACCACAACCCGGTTGATCTCACATATCATGAAAGAAGCGGGGCGGCGGGTAGGTTACACCACAACAGACGGAATTTATGTGAATGATGAGCTTCTTATGAAAGGGGATTGCGGTGGCCCCAAAAGTGCCCGGTTGATTCTGAAAGACCCAACCGTGGACACCGCTGTACTCGAGTGCGCAAGAGGGGGGATTTTGCGGGCCGGGCTCGGATTTGACAGGTGTGATGCTGCTGTCGTCACCAATGTAACCGCCGACCATCTTGGGATGAAAGGAATTCATACTCTCGATCAGCTGGCACACGTGAAAGCGGTTGTGCCGGAAAGCGTGCATGCTGATGGTTACGCCATCCTAAACGCCAACGATGACAGGGTGTATGCGATGCGGAAAAATGTGCAGTGCACACCGGTACTCTTTTCTATGAAGGATAACAGTGAGCGGTTAAGAAAACACCGTAAAGCCGGCGGTATCTGTGCTGTTATTACCGATAATAACGTTACCATCTGGGACGGGCCGGATTCACTCGTCATTGAAAATGTTGAAAATATTCCGCTTAGTTTTGGCGGGCGGGCGGGATTTATGATCGAGAATATTCTGGCGGCTGTAGCAGTGGCTTATACACAAAAGATATCTGCTGACGTGATCCGTAAATCGCTGAAAAGTTTTATGCCGTCACCGGAGCAAACACCCGGCAGGATGAACCTCTTTCAATTTGAAGATTACGATGTTTTAGTGGACTACTGCCATAATCCTGCGGGCCTGGTAGCGATCAGGGAGTTTATTGATCATTCATCCTATAGCTACAAAACGGGCATCATATGCGGCCTTGGTGATCGCAGAGAAGAAGACAGCCTTGAGCTTGGCCGGCTCTCAGCTGAACTTTTTAGCAACATTATTATCCGTGAAGATACCGATCTGAGGGGGAAAGCGGCCGGAGAATCATCAGCGATTGTGAAACGGGGCGTAGAACGATCAGGATTGAATCCGCCAGTAGAGTGTATTCCAAATGAAAAAGAGGCGCTTCTGGTTGCGATGGACAATGCACTGCCGGGCACACTTGTGATGCTCTGTGTGGAAAATGTTGATGAGGTCATCAGCATGCTAAAACAGATGCAGCTGCAGGAAAAACGGAAACAGAGTACGTCGATTAGAAAGGTTATTCATCCGGAAAAAGATCTTTCAGCAGAGATGAAATATTTGCAGGAGTAACTAAAATTTCTCCGCAGAAAACTCTCCAAAAGTTCAAAACTCTTGGAGGGTTTGGAGTATGTGCAGATACCTAACCAAATTTGTCTTCTATCAAAAAAACCCTGTGATATATGTAACAATTTATACATAGGGCATAATGCATACATGCACCAATCTAACCACATTGAAACATCAAAAAGATACGTAGCAGATAGCTGTTATTATGGGACCAAAAATTTAAATAAGAAAATGATGAAACAAACATTAGGCGGTATACTGAGTATAGCAGGATTGATTGGGGTAATATTTTTTGGAATTGAATATCTGAATGACTCAGAGTCATTTGAGTTATTGGGAGCAGATGTTGCCGTAAGCACCGGTGATTATGTTCCGATTCTAATATCACTCATTGTTCTCGTTGTGGGAGTTGCCATTTATAAGACTAAATAATCCGATGGGGATGATGCATACTGTTATTGATTGAAATTAGTACATGTATGGACTCATCCAAGACTGCATCCCATATCATGTATCAACAAACAGAAAAAAATTAAGCAAGAGAGGTCGATAATGCGATCCGTCATATTTAAGTTATGCCTTTTCGTAACACTAACGCTTTTCGTTTCTGCATGCAGCATTCAGCAAAGTGCGATAACCGGAGACAAGCGGGCGTATGGTTACAGCTGGGACCAGGAAAAACAGATTGGTAAAGACGCCGATCTGCAAATCCAGCAGCAGTACGGGTTATATGATAATGATGAGCTTTCTGCGTATGTCAATAATATTGGTCAGGAAATGCTCGCCGTCAGCCATCTGAACCGACCCGACACGCCGTCTGAGTATGCAGGCACAGAATTTTACTTTCGTGTTTTAGATAACCCGGTGGTCAATGCATTTGCCCTGCCCGGAGGATATGTTTATGTAACCCGTGGCCTGTTGTCACATCTTGATAATGAAGCCCAGCTCTCCGTGGTGTTGGGGCATGAAATTGGCCACGTGTTAGCACGTCATGCTTCCCAGCGTGCCTTTGAGCAACAGATAGGACAAATTGCACTAATCGGAGGAGCCGTTGGCGGTGAATTACTGGGCCTTCCCGGGGGTGATATTCTTGGTATTGGCAGTCAGGCAGCTCAAATGTTGTTTTTAAGTTATGGCAGAGAGGATGAGAGGGAATCGGACCGTCTTGGCGTAGAGTACGCCTCTATGCAAAAGTATAAAGCAGCTGAAGGAGCCCAGTTTTTTGTGTCGCTTGAGCGGATGTCGAAACAGTCGGGACAAAGTATCCCTGACTGGCAGTCTACCCATCCTGACCCTGCAGAACGGGCAAACAGTATCCCTGAGCTTGCCGAGGAGTGGAGGTTGAAAGGATATGAGCAGACTATAGATAATACAGATCAGTATATGGGCAAGCTTAACAATCTGATCTACGGCGAAAATCCGCGGGAAGGATTTACCCGAAGCGGCAATTTTTATCACCCGGAAATGAAATTTCAATTTCCAACCCCTGACGGCTGGCAGGTGATTAATCAGCGGTCACTGGTAGCGATTGTCAACGGAGACCAGGATGCCGTGTCGATTATGACACTTGATGGCGAGTCGGCAGGAGCAGAGGCCTCGGTTAACGAATTTTTAAATCAGGAAGGTATTATCACCATTGGAAAATCAAATGCAGAAAGCAATGGCCTCACCTCGTTTCGGGCAGAAGCCACCGGACAGACTGAGGATGGAACCCAACTCAAATTCTATCTTTACTCTGTAGAGTACGATGGGATGATTTATCGGTTTATAAACTATACCACACTTGAAAAATTCGGAACCTATGTGCCTCGATTTGTGGAGATTACCAATGGCTTCAGGCAACTGACAGATTCAGGCATTTTGAATATTCAGCCGGTTCGCCTTCAAACCGTCAAAACGACCCGGTCGGACTTATTCATGTCCTTTCTTCCGGCGAATATTGAAAGCCTGTCCATAAACGTAACTGCAGAAGATCTTGCGATTATGAACCAGGTAGCACTCGATGAGCGAATAGAGAGCGGCACGTGGATCAAGATTCCGAGATAAGAGCCTCTCATGCGAAATCAAAATCTCAATTCGTCTGTAACCTACCCATTCTGGTTTAAGTCGACTATTATACTGTTTGGGCTCTGCTTGTTGGTGGTCACTTTAAGCTTTGGAAAATTTATTCTGATGCCTCTTGCTTTCGCCGCCATCTTCTCAATGCTTCTAAATCCGATTGTAGCAAGATTTGAGACCTGGAAAATGGGACGAACCTTTAGCATCGTTCTTGTTTTACTTATGATCATCGTGATCGTGACGGGTCTGTTGACGCTGCTCACAGTACGCGCCATAGGGTTTACTGATAAGATCCCTGAAGCCGCAGAAAAACTAAAAGAGTCAGTGATTGAAGGCACGATTTTCTTTGAACGATTCACCGGTATTTCCCAGGGCAAACAAACAGAGTATGTAACAAACAGTATAAACAATCTATTTGATACCGGAAGTGAGTTTCTAAGTTCATTGCTGCAGGCCACAACAGGCACAATAACCTTATTCGGGTTGCTGCCTGTTTTTATCTTTTTCATGCTGTATTACAAGAAAATGTGGGTCTATGTTGATCGGTGTGGGTAATTCATTCTTATTATCTAATCACAAGAGAATAGAGCCA